>NZ_AWQP01000048.1:0-190152 GCF_000972175.1 Pseudomonas syringae pv. coryli str. NCPPB 4273
GACGCAGAGCGTCGAGAACTGCATTCTCACGCTGGAGCGTGAGGAACGATAATCTCGACTTCGTGCTGATGCTTTGCGTCGGTCTGTACAGACAATCCGATTATCGTGCGACGCTCCGCGTCGTCATGCCGTTCTGGACGCTCCGCGTCCTCTTGGCACGCTGGAGCGTGAGGAGCGAGGTGCTAGCCTCTTTCATGCACCAATCGGCCACCCGACCAGGTCTGCTTCACCGTCCGGTCATCACCGATGGTCATCAGCACGAACAGAATCTCTTCGATGGTCTTCGCCTGCTTCAAGCGATACGACAGCAGCGGGGTGGCGTTGTAGTCGAGCACCAGGAAGTCCGCCTCGTTGCCGGGCTTCAGGCTGCCGACCTTGTCTTCCAGACGCAGCGCCCGCGCGCCGCCCAGCGTTGCCAGGTACAGTGACTTGAACGGATTGAGCCGCGCGCCCTGCATCTGCATGACTTTGTAGGCCTCGTTGAGGGTCTGCAGAATCGAAAAGCTGGTGCCGCCGCCCACGTCGGTGCCCAAGCCGACATTCACCTTATGCTTCTCGGCCATCGGCAGGTTGAACAGGCCGCTGCCCAGAAACAGGTTGGAGGTCGGGCAGAAGGCAATCGCCGAACCGGTCTGCGCCAGTCGGGCGCATTGTTCGTCGCACAGGTGCACGCCGTGGGCGAACACCGATCGCTCGCCGAGCAGGTTGAAGTGATCGTAGACGTCCAGGTAATGCTTGCGCTCCGGGAACAGCGCCTTGACCCACTCGATCTCCTGAAGGTTCTCGCTGATGTGGGTCTGCAGGTACAGGCCGGGATACTCGGTGAGCAACTGGCCAGCCAGACTCAACTGCTCCGGGCTACTGGTCGGCGCGAATCGTGGGGTCACTGCGTAACTCAAACGTCCTTTGCCATGCCAGCGTTCGATCAGTGCCTTGCTGTCGGCGTATCCGGATTCTGGCGTATCAACCAGGTAATCCGGCGCATTGCGGTCCATCATCACCTTGCCGGCGATCATGCGCAGATCAAGTGCCTGGGCCGCACTGAAAAACGCCTCGACCGATTCCTTGTGCACACTGCCGAACACCAGCGCCGTGGTCGTACCGTTGCGCAGCAGTTCCTTGATGAAGATGTCGGCCACCTGCGCCGAATGCGCGGGGTCGGCGAACTGGCTTTCGCAGGGGAAGGTATAGGTGTTGAGCCAGTCCAGCAGTTGCTCGCCGTAGGAGCCGATCATGCCGGTTTGCGGCAAGTGAATATGGGTGTCGATGAACCCTGGTGTAATCAGTGCGTCCGGGTATTCGATCAACTCGACATCGTCGTCGAGGCGCTCCAGCAAATCGGCAGCGTGACCCACCGAAACGATCTTGCCGTCCTCGACCAGTAGCAAGCCGTCGGCAAAGTATTCATAGGATGCCTCCAGCACCACTTCGGCCGGGTCGGCGAGGCTGTGAACGATGGCGGCTCGGTAGGCTTTACAGCAGGAAACTGAACTCATGGCACTCTCGTTGTGACTCATTGCGACTGACTGCGGCGCGATGCAGGCAGCAGTCTGGCGATAGGTTCGGCGTTGGCGGTGTGTTGGCCAAAGCTGACATTGTAAGTGGCGATTATTTCCGCGGCGATCGACACCGCGATCTCGATGGGCAGCTTGCCTTTGACCTCGGCCAGGCCCATCGGGCAACGCATGCGTTGCAGCAGACTGGCGTCGAAACCGCGTTCCCGCAAGCGATGTTCGAACTTGACCCGTTTGGTTTTCGAGCCGATCAGCCCGAAGTAACCGAAGTCGCCACGCCTGAGGATGGCGGCCGTCAGTTCCAGATCCAGCTGATGGTTGTGGGTCATCACGATGCAATAGGTGCCGACCGGCAGTTGCGCGACCTCGTCGACCGGCTCGTCGTTGATGATCTTCATCACGCCCTCGGGCATCGGCTCGGGGAATTCCTGCTCACGGCTGTCGATCCAGCGCACCCGGCAGGGCAGGCTGGCCAGCAGCGGCACCAGCGCGCGGCCGACGTGACCGGCACCGAACACGGCGATCTGCGCGACGGGCTCGCCCATCGGTTCGAACAACAGCACGTTCACGCCGCCGCAGCACTGGCCCAGGCTTGCACCCAGGTTGAAGCGTTCCAGGCGCGTCTGCCGGGTGCCGCTGGCAAGCATCTCGCGGGCGATTTCCATGGCCTTGTATTCCAGGTGGCCGCCACCGATGGTGTCGTGGATGTGCTCGGCGCAGACCACCATTTTCGATCCGGCATTACGTGGCGTGGAGCCCAGCTCCTCGATGATCGTCACCAGAATGCCGGGTTCTCCACGGGCCTGCAGCTCGGCCAGGGCGCTGATCCAGTTGTTCATTTCTGCTCCAGGACAGAGTGATCCAGGCCAGGCGCCTTCGCGAGCAAGCTGGCTCCCACGGGGGCGTCCTGAATAGGTGAAGACGAGCCTGGCGAAGCTTCACTTGCTCGCGAAGAGGCAGAAACAGTCGGCTCGGCCCTTTCGCTGGGGGCAAGACGCGCAGCGCTGTTCTGGCGCATCTGTTCACAGCCCCACAGCACTTTTTCCGGTGTCGCCGGGGCGTCGATGTTCGGTTGATGACGGTAGTCACCCAAGCTCGCCACGGCGTCCTTGATGGCACACCAGGCGGCAATGCCGAGCATGAACGGCGGCTCGCCGACGGCCTTGGAATGAAACACCGTGTCTTCAGGGTTCTTGCGGTTCTCTACCAGCTTGATGCGCAGATCGAGCGGCATGTCCGCCACTGCCGGGATCTTGTAGGACGCCGGGCCGCTGGTCATCAGCTTGCCCTTGTCGTTCCACACCAGTTCCTCGGTGGTCAGCCAGCCGGCGCCCTGAATATAGCCGCCTTCGACCTGACCGATATCGATGTCCGGGTTCAGCGACGCGCCGACGTCGTGCAGGATGTCGGTGCGCAACATCTTGTATTCGCCGGTCAGCGTATCGACGATGACTTCCACGCAGGCAGCGCCAAAGGCGTAGTAATAGAACGGCCGGCCACGCGCCTGGCTGCGGTCGTAAAAAATCTTCGGCGTCTTGTAATAGCCGGTGCTCGACAGCGACACCTGGCCCATCCATGCCAATTGCGCCAGCTCGGCGAACGGCAGGAGCAGCTCGCCGATCCGCACATGGCCATTGCGGAACTCGACCTCTGCTTCGCTCACCTGATAGTGCCTGGCGGCAAACTCCACCAGCCTTTGCTTGAGGATTTCAGCGGCATTCTGTGCCGCCTTGCCGTTCAGGTCCGTGCCGCTCGAAGCCGCAGTGGGCGAGGTGTTCGGCACCTTGTCGGTGTTGGTCGCGGTGATCTGGATGCGCTCGATGTCCACCTGGAACACCTCGGCCACGACCTGCGCGACCTTGGTGTTCAAACCCTGGCCCATTTCGGTGCCGCCATGGTTCAGGTGGATGCTGCCGTCGGTGTAGATATGAATCAGCGCACCGGCCTGATTGAGAAAGCTGGCGGTGAACGAGATGCCGAACTTGACCGGTGTCAGCGCCAGGCCTTTTTTCAGCACCGGGCTGCCGGCATTGAACGCACGAATCGCTTCGCGGCGCTCGGCGTACTGGCTGCTTTGCTCAAGGTCGGCGGTCATCTCTTCCAGCAGGTTGTGTTCGACCGTCTGGTAATAGTGGGTGACGTTGCGCTCGGTCTTGCCGTAATAGTTGGCCTTGCGCACGTGCAACGGGTCCTTGCCGAGGAAACGTGCAATGCAGTCCATGACCTCTTCGATGGCGACCATGCCCTGCGGGCCGCCAAAGCCCCGGTAGGCGGTGTTGGAGGCGGTGTGCGTCTTGCAGCGGTGGCCGTTGACGGTGGCTTCGCCCAGGTAATACGCGTTGTCGGCGTGAAACATGGCGCGGTCGACGATGGACGCCGAGAGGTCCGGCGAATAGCCACAGTTGCCGGCCAGATCCAGCTGTATGCCCTGCAAACGACCGTCATCGTCGAAGCCCACGTCGTACTCGATGTAGAACGGGTGGCGCTTGCCGGTCATCTGCATGTCTTCGAAGCGTTGCAGGCGCATCTTGGTGGGCTGGCCGGTCAAGTGGGCAATCACGGCGCACAGGCAGGCCGGGCTGGCCGCCTGGGTTTCCTTGCCGCCAAAACCACCGCCCATGCGGCGCATGTCCACCACTATGCGGTTCATCGGCACGCCCAGTACCTCGGCCACCAGCTTCTGGATTTCCGTGGGGTTCTGGGTCGAGCAATAGACAATCATGCCGCCGTCTTCGGTCGGCATCACCGAGGAGATCTGGGTTTCCAGGTAAAAATGTTCCTGGCCGCCAATGTGCAGGTTGCCCTGCAGGCGGTGGGTTGCGCGCGCCAGCGCAGCGGCAGAGTCGCCACGCTTGTGGGTATGGCTGTCGAGCACGAAATGCTTCTGGCGCAGCGCCTGGACCACATCCAGCACCGGTTGCAGGTCTTCGTATTCGATGATCGCCGCCATGGCCGCCTGGCGTGCAATGTCCAGGTCGCGAGCCGCCACCGCGAGCACCGGTTGCCCGACGAACTCCACCTTGTCGATGGCCAGCAGCGGGTCGCCGGGCAGCAATGGCCCGATGTCCTTGAGCCCCGGAATATCCTGATGGGTAATCGCGATGCGTACACCTTCGAAGGCGTAGCAGGGCGAGGTATCGATGCTGACGATACGCGCATGGGCACGGTCGGAAAGGCGTGCGTAGACGTGCAACTGGTTGGGGAATTCCAGGCGGTCATCGATGTACACCGCCTCGCCGGACACGTGCTTGTCGGCACTGTCGTGCTTGACGCTGCGGCCCACGCCGGTGTTCAGACCCTGCTGAAATACCGCCAGCATCTCGGCTTGGGTGGTGTTTGGGGAATGCTCAGACATAGTCAGTCACCCGCGTTGGAACGGCTGGGGTCTGTAATTCGATGAAGTACTTGCGCAGCAGGTTTTGCGCGCTCAACAGGCGGTATTCCTTGCTCGCCCGGAAATCCGACAGAGGAGTGAAGTCCTCGCTCAGTGCCGCGCAGGCGCGCTCGACGGTTGCATGGTTCCATGTTTGCCCGATCAGCGCCTGTTCGCAGGCCGCTGCACGCTTGGGAATCGCTGCCATACCACCGAACGCTACGCGAGCCTCGTGGATGACGCCGTCTTCCAGGGTCAGGCGAAAAGCCGCGCAGACCGCCGAGATATCGTCATCCAGCCGTTTGGAGACTTTATAGGCGCGGAAAATCTGTCGCGCAGAGGCGGTGGGCACGATGATCTTTTCGATGAACTCGCTTTCCTGACGGGCCGTGACCTTGTAGTCGATGAAATAGTCTTCCAGCGCCAGGGTGCGCTGACTGTTGCCTTTGCGCAGTACGACCTGCGCACCAAGGGCGATCAGCAGCGGCGGGGAATCGCCGATGGGGGAGGCGTTGCCGATGTTGCCACCCAGCGTGCCTTGATTACGGATCTGCAACGAGGCGAAGCGCTGCAGTAACTCGCCAAAGTCCGGGTATTCGGCTTTCAGCGCTGCATAGCAATCGGTCAGCGGGGTTGCTGCACCGATCTCCAGGCGGTCGTCGAAACGCTTCACACCCTTCATCTCGTTGATGTGTCCGACGTAAATCATCACCGGCAACTGTTTGTGAAACTGCGTGACTTCCAGGGCCAGATCGGTGCCGCCGGCCAGCAGACGCGCCTGTGGATGGCGGTCGTAGAGGTCCGCCAGATCCGCCACGGTCAGCGGAATGAAGCAGCGTTTTTCGCCGTCATTCAGTTCATCGGTGCCGGCCGGGGCGATGGCGCGTAGGCGTTCGACGGTTTGCGCCTGGCGCTGATCGAACTGGTCTGGCAGGCGCTGCGCGCACGACTGCTCGGCGGCGGCCAGAATAGGGCGATAGCCGGTGCAGCGGCACAGGTTGCCGGCCAGGGCTTCGTGGGCCTGATGGGCATCGGCTTCGCTGCTGTTCTTTTGCAGGGCAAACAGCGACATCACGAAACCCGGGGTACAAAAGCCGCATTGCGAGCCATGACACTCGACCATCGCCTTCTGCACGCTGTGCAACTGGCCCTGATGCTTGAGGTCTTCGACGCTGATCAATTGTTTGCCGTGTAGCGACGCCATGAATGTCAGGCACGAATTGAGGCTGCGATAACGCAGTGTTTGCTCGCCGTCGGCGTCACTGTGCAACTCGCCCACCACGACGGTGCAGGCACCGCAGTCACCACTGGCACAACCTTCCTTGGTCCCGGGCTTGTGTGCCTGCTCACGCAGGTAGGTCAGCACGGTCATGTTCGGATTCAGGCTGCGCTCGGTTTTTAGCTCTTGGTTCAAAAGGAACTGAATCACGGCGCAAAGCCCTCACGTTTATTGTCATCAGACATGTCGATGAATCTATCAGCTCTGTTTATTGGGTCAATTTGTTTCTGACCTCAGAGTCAGGAAATTGAGTTTTTCGGTCATCTGCCGATCAAACAACCTCTGGTTCTTGAATCGCCTGCCGGCTGTATTCAAGGTTTTGCGTATTTCGTGCCAGTTTCCGTGTTTATGGCCCTGCGCCACTCGCGCCGGTTGCGATACACTCCGCGACTTGCATGCGGAACTGGTTTTTTCTGAAGGATAATCATGACGTTCAAGGCCCCGGACAGCCTCGCTGAGCAAATTGCTCATCATCTTGCCGAGCGGATCATTCGCGGTGAGCTCAAGCCTGGAGAGCGTATCCAGGAACAGAAAGTCACGCAGGCGTTGAACGTCAGCCGTGGCTCCGTGCGCGAAGCACTGCTGATTCTGGAGCGCCGCCACCTGGTGGTGATCCTGCCGCGTCGTGGCGCACAGGTTACGGTGCTCAACGCACACAATGTCACTAGCCTGTGCTGCCTGATGAGCGAGCTGTACATTCTGCTGGCCAACGCGGTGGTCGAGCGCTGGAAGACCGAGGAGGATCTTGCGCCGTTCGTGCAGATACAACAGCGTCTGCAGGGCAGTTTCGAGCAGCAGGACGTCAACGCATTCGTCGAAGAGAGCTTCAATGTGATGCGCGCGGCCTATCCGTTCGCCAACAACCCGTACCTCGAGGAAACCGTCGAGAACCTGCAGCCTTCCATGAGCCGCAGCTATTTCCTCGCGCTTGAGCAACGCAAGGCCGATATGGGCGACTACCTGGCGTTGTTCGACGAACTGCTTGGCGCAGTGGTGGCGCGGGATATACCGAAGATTCGTGTCGTGCTGGTCAGCTACTGTCAGCGCAGCTGCCAGCTGGTGCTGGCCGCCCTGGCAAAGGGCTGACGCCGTGCGCCTGAAGTGCATCAAGCTGGCGGGGTTCAAATCTTTCGTCGACCCCACCACGGTGAACTTCCCCAGCAACATGGCGGCTGTCGTCGGCCCCAATGGCTGTGGCAAATCCAACATCATCGACGCCGTGCGCTGGGTCATGGGCGAAAGCTCGGCCAAGAATCTGCGCGGCGAGTCGATGACCGACGTCATCTTCAACGGCTCCACCAGCCGTAAACCGGTCAGCCAGGCCAGCATCGAACTGGTCTTCGACAACTCCGACGGCACGCTGCTGGGCGAGTACGCGGCATATGCGGAAATCTCCATTCGCCGCAAAGTGACCCGCGACAGCCAGAACAGCTACTACCTCAACGGCACCAAATGCCGCCGTCGCGACATTACCGACATCTTCCTCGGCACCGGTCTGGGGCCGCGCAGCTATTCGATCATCGAACAGGGCATGATCTCCAAGCTGATCGAAGCCAAGCCCGAAGACCTGCGCAACTTCATCGAAGAAGCCGCGGGGATTTCCAAGTACAAGGAGCGGCGCCGGGAAACCGAAAACCGCATTCGTCGCACCCACGAGAACCTGGCGCGTCTGACCGACCTGCGTGAAGAGCTCGAGCGTCAACTGGAGCGTCTGCACCGACAGGCTCAGGCCGCCGAGAAGTATCAGGAATACAAGGCTGAAGAGCGCCAGCTGAAAGCGCAATTGTCGGCCCTGCGCTGGCAGGCGCTGAATGATCTGGTGGGTCAGCGCGAGGCGGTGATCGGCAATCAGGAAGTGGGCTTCGAGGCGTTGGTGGCCGATCAGCGCAGTGCCGATGCCAGTATCGAAAGGCTGCGCGACGGCCACCATGACCTGTCTGAACGCTTCAACCTGGTGCAGGGCCGCTTCTATTCGGTCGGCGGCGACATTGCCCGCGTCGAGCAGAGCATTCAGCACGGTCAGCAGCGGCTGCGCCAATTGCAGGATGACCTGCGCGAAGCCGAGCGTGCCCGCCAGGAAACCGAATCGCACCTTGGGCACGACACCACCTTGCTCGCCACCCTCGGCGAAGAGCTGGAGATGCTCGAGCCCGAGCAGGAAATGACCAGCGCCGCCGCCGAGGAGTCGGCCATCGCTCTGGAAGACGCCGAAGCGGCCATGCAGGGCTGGCAGGAGAAGTGGGACGTCTTCAATCAACAATCCGCCGAGCCGCAGCGTCAGGCACAGGTTCAGCAGTCGCGCATTCAACAGCTGGAACAGAGCATCGAACGCCTGGCCGAGCGCCAGCGGCGTCTGGCCGAAGAGCGTCAACTGCTGGCCGCCGACCCGGAAGATGCGGCCATTCTGCAATTGAGCGAAGACCTCGCCACCCGCGACATGACCCTTGAAGAGCTGCACATGGGCGAAGAGCAGGCGGTCGAGCGTCTTGAGCAATTGCGCGAGGCGTTGCAGCACGCCAGTCAGGCGCAACAGCAGGCGCAGGGCGAGCTGCAACGTCTCAATGGCCGGCTGGCGTCCCTGGAGGCGCTGCAACAGGCTGCACTTGATCCGGACACCGGCACTGCCGAGTGGCTGCGTGATCAGCAACTGGCCGAGCGACCGCGTCTGGCCGAGGGGCTGAGCGTCGAAGCCGGCTGGGAACTGGCCGTGGAAACCGTGCTTGGCGCGGATTTGCAGGCGGTGCTGGTGGATGACTTCGACGGGCTCGATCTGACCGGTTTTCAGCAGGGCGATCTGCGCTTGCTCAGCGCGGGTGCTGACACGGTTCGCGCGCCGGGCAGCTTGCTGGAAAAGGTCGACAGCACGGTTGATCTGTCCGCCTGGCTGGGCCAGGTGATTCCGGTCGAGAACCTGGACGAGGCGCTGGCGCGACGCGCACAACTCAGCGCCGGGCAAAGCCTGATCAGTCGTGACGGCTACTGGGTGGGGCGGCACTTTTTGCGTGTACGCCGCGCCAGTGAAGCGCAGAGCGGTGTGCTGGCGCGCGGTCAGGAATTACAGCGGCTGGGTCTGGAACGCGATGAGCGCGAAGCGACGCTGGCCACTTTGGAAGAGCAACTGCTGGTCTTGCGCGAGCAACAGTCGCAGGAGGAAGACGCGCGTGAGCAGTTGCGCCGTCGCGTGCAGGACGAAACCCGTCAGCAAAGCGAACTGAAAGCGCAGCTTTCGGCGGTCCGGGTAAAAGTCGAGCAATTGACCCTGCGGCGCACCCGCCTTGATGAGGAGCTGGCCGAGCTGGGCGAGCAGCGCGCTGTCGAGCACGAGCACCTTGGCGAATCGCGCCTGCAATTGCAGGACGCGCTGGACAGCATGGCGCAGGATACCGAACAGCGCGAGGTGCTGCAGGCGCAGCGTGATGCGCTGCGTGAGCGTCTGGACCGGATACGTCAGGATGCGCGGCAACACAAGGATCACAGTCATCAGCTGGCGGTGCGTCTCGGCTCGATCAAGGCGCAATACGATTCAACCCGTCAGGCGCTGGAGCGCCTGCGCATGCAGTCCGAAAGGCTTACCGAGAAGCGCGAGCAACTGAGCCTTAATCTGGAGGAGGGCGAGGCACCGCTCGAAGAGCTGCGCCTCAAGCTTGAAGAGTTGCTGGAACGGCGCATGGTGGTCGATGACGAAATGCGCATCGCCAAGAATGCACTCGAAGACGCTGACCGCGAATTGCGTGAGGCAGAAAAACGCCGCACCCAGGCCGAGCAGCAATCGCAACTGCTGCGTGGCCAGCTGGAGCAACAGCGCCTGGAGTGGCAGGCGCTGACGGTGCGTCGCACAGCCTTGCAGGACCAGCTGCATGAAGACGGCTACGACCTGCACGGCGTACTCGCCACGCTGACGCCGGAAGCCAGTGAGCAGGCCGCCGAGCAGCAACTGGAAAGCATCGCCGGGCGTATTCAGCGCCTGGGCGCGATCAACCTCGCGGCCATCGACGAGTATCAGCAGCAGTCCGAGCGCAAGCGCTATCTGGATGCGCAGGATGCCGATCTGGTCGAAGCGCTGGACACTCTGGAAAACGTCATCCGCAAGATCGACAAGGAGACCCGAAACCGCTTCAAGGATACCTTCGATCAGATAAATAGCGGAATTCAGGCACTTTTCCCAAAAGTTTTCGGTGGTGGCTCCGCTTATTTGGAACTGACAGGCGAAGATTTACTCGATACTGGGGTGACAATCATGGCGCGTCCCCCTGGCAAGAAGAACAGCACCATTCATTTGCTGTCGGGCGGTGAAAAAGCCCTGACGGCGCTGGCGCTGGTGTTTGCCATTTTCAAACTCAATCCTGCGCCGTTTTGCATGCTTGACGAGGTGGATGCGCCGCTGGATGACGCCAACGTGGGTCGCTATGCACGCTTGGTGAAAGAAATGTCACAAACGGTGCAGTTCATCTACATCACCCACAACAAGATCGCCATGGAAATGGCCGACCAACTGATGGGGGTGACGATGCACGAGCCCGGCTGTTCGCGGCTGGTAGCGGTGGATGTGGAGCAGGCGATGGCGCTGGTGGATGCCTGATTCGACGCCTCGTTCTGCGGACAAGTGGCCGCCCGGAGGCCTGAAAATGAGACGCTGGTACATGAGATGGCAATTTGGGCGGCGAAGAGACGTAACAGACGGTGTAAAGTTACCTTTGGTCGTGCTAGTTTAGTGACCACTTTTTATTTTCGCGTGGGCGAATTGCCAGTCAGAACATAGACTTGGCACCACGTATTAAAGGGGTTTAGGCCCTTATTTTCAGATTTCTTCATTAGAGGCACTGGATTACATGGAAATCGGTCTGCGCGAGTGGCTGATCGTCATCGGCATAATAGTCATCGCCGGTATTCTCTTTGATGGCTGGCGCCGTATGCGCGGCAGCAAGGGTAAATTGAAATTCAGACTGGATCGGAGCTTCTCCAACCTTCCGGACGAAGAAGAAACCACCTCTGCCGAAGTGCTGGGGCCGCCCCGTGTGCTGGATACGCACAAGGAGCCGCAGCTCGACGAGCACGATCTGCCGTCCATGAGCGCCAGCCCGCGTGAAGGCAAGCGCAGCAACAGCGACAAACGCAGTGACAAGAAGCGCAAGGACGAGCCACAGCAGGGCGACCTGAACCTGGATCTCGACGGCCCGAGCCTGTTCACCGGCCGCGACGACGATTTCCCGGACGACAAGCCTGCCCAGCGCATTACCGAAGACAAGGACCTGCCTCCGGTTGAGGAAGTACTGGTCATCAGCGTGATCTCGCGCAGCGAAGGCGGTTTCAAGGGCCCGGCACTGTTGCAGAACATTCTGGAAAGCGGCCTGCGTTTTGGCGAGATGGATATTTTCCACCGTCACGAGAGCATGGCTGGCAACGGCGAAGTGCTGTTCTCGATGGCCAATGCGGTCAAGCCCGGCGTGTTCGACCTGGACGATATCGACCATTTCAGCACCCGTGCAGTGAGCTTCTTCCTCGGCTTGCCAGGCCCTCGTCATCCCAAGCAGGCATTCGACGTGATGGTTGCCGCCGCTCGCAAACTGGCTCACGAGCTGGATGGCGAACTGAAGGATGATCAGCGCAGTGTCATGACCGCGCAGACCATCGAGCATTACCGCCAGCGCATCGTCGAGTTCGAGCGTCGTGCGTTGACCCAGCGTCGCGGTTAAGCAATCCCTTGGGCAGGTCCCCGATCATGAGCGTGCTGCGGTACGCCCTGTCGGGGCCTGACCTGAACAGAACAGAGCCAACAGATTAAGCAGCCTCGGCTGCTTTTTTGCTTTTTGAGAGAACACCGTATGAAGGCCGTCGAAACCCGAATCCTGGAACTGCGTGCACAGCTGGATGAGCACAACTACCGCTACCACGTTCTGGATGAACCGAGCATTCCGGATGTCGAGTACGACCGCCTGTTTCACGAGCTCAAGGCCCTGGAGGCGGAAAACCCCCATCTGGTTACTCCTGATTCGCCGACGCAACGGGTCGGAAGCGCTGCCTTGTCGGCGTTCACCCAGGTGCGTCACGAAATGCCGATGCTCAGCCTGGGCAACGCGTTCGAAGAAAACGACATGCTCGAATTCGATCGGCGGGTGGCCGAGGGGCTGGACTTGCCGGCCGGCGACCTGTTTGGCGAAGGCAGCAAGGTGCAGTACAGCTGCGAACCCAAGCTGGACGGCCTGGCAGTCAGCCTGTTGTATCGCGACGGCGCACTGGTGCGGGGCGCGACACGCGGCGACGGAACCACCGGCGAAGACATCAGTGTCAACGTGCGCACAGTGCGTAATATCCCGCTCAAGCTGCAAGGCAAGGGCTGGCCGGATGTGCTGGAAGTGCGCGGTGAAGTGTTCATGTCCAAGGCCGGTTTCGAGCGCCTCAACGCCAGTCAGCTGGAAATCGGCGGCAAGACCTTCGCCAACCCGCGCAACGCAGCAGCGGGCAGTCTGCGTCAGCTGGATTCCAAGATCACGGCCAACCGGCCGCTGGAGTTCTGTTGCTATGGCCTGGGCCAGACGTCGGCAGAAATCGCCGACACGCATATCGGCGTGCTTGAAGCGCTGAAAAAATGGGGCATGCCGGTCAGTCGCGAGCTGAAACTGGCGAATGGCGTCGAGGAGTGCCTGGCCTATTACCGCGATATCGGTGAGCGACGCCTGGCGCTGACTTACGAGATCGACGGCGTGGTGTTCAAGGTCAATAACCTGGCAGCGCAGCGCGAACTGGGCTTCCGCGCCCGTGAGCCACGCTGGGCGATTGCCCATAAATTCCCCGCCATGGAAGAGCTCACCGAACTGCTGGATGTCGAATTCCAGGTGGGCCGTACCGGCGCAGTGACGCCGGTCGCGCGGCTCAAGCCGGTCAAGGTGGCAGGCGTCATGGTCGCCAACGCCACGCTGCACAACATGGACGAAGTGGCGCGGCTCGGCCTGATGATCGGCGACACGGTGATCATCCGGCGTGCCGGTGACGTGATTCCGCAGGTGGTGCAGGTCGTTGCCGAGCGCCGCCCCGAGAATGCCAGGGCAGTGCAGGTTCCGCAGACCTGCCCGGTGTGCGGCTCGCACGTCGAGCGCACGCAACTGATCAAACGCAGTAAAGGCAAGGAAACTGTCACCGAGGGCGCGGTGTATCGCTGTGTCGGGCGTCTGGCCTGCGGCGCGCAACTCAAGCAGGCGATCATCCATTATGTGTCGCGTCGCGCCATGGACATCGAAGGGCTGGGTGACAAGACCATCGAGCAACTGGTCGATGAGAAACTCATCGGCTCGCCTGCCGATCTGTACAAGCTGAAATACGAACAGATCATCGACCTGGAAGGTTTCGCGGAAATCTCCAGCAACAAGCTGCTCAAGGCCATCGCCGACAGCCGACAGCCGACCTTGGCACGCTTCATCTATGCCTTGGGCATTCCCGATGTGGGTGAAGAGACGGCCAAGGTCCTGGCGCGTTCGCTGGCGTCGCTGGAGCGTGTCAAACAGGCCTTGCCGGAAGTCCTGACCTACCTGCCGGATGTCGGCCTGGAAGTGGCTTACGAGATTCACAGCTTCTTCGAGGACGAGCACAACCGTAGCGTCATCGATGCGCTGCTCGGTGAATGCGGGCTGCAATTGCAGGACCAGGGCGAGCTGGGCGCCGAGTTCGCGGCCAGCACCACACTGGAAGGGCTGATCGACAAACTGCACATTCCGTCGGTAGGGCCGGGTGCTGCGCAGAAACTGGCGGACCGGTTCGGTACGCTGGAGGCCATCATCAGCGCCGACTGGCTGGACATGCGTCAGGCACTGCCGGAGAAACAGGCCAAGTCGGTCCGTGACTTCTTCGACGACAGCGCAAACGCCGAACGCGCCCGCGCCATCGAAGCCCAGCTCAAGGACTTCGGCATGCACTGGCGCAGCGAGAAAAAAACCGTTGAAGGCTTGCCGCTGGCTGGCCAGACCTGGGTGCTGACCGGCTCGCTGGAACGCATGAGCCGCGATGTCGCCAAGGAAAAGCTCGAAAGCCTCGGCGCCAAGGTGTCCGGCTCGGTCTCGGCCAAGACCCACACCGTGGTCGCCGGGCCTGGTGCCGGCTCGAAACTGACCAAGGCCAACGAACTGGGTCTTACCGTGCTGGACGAAGACGCACTGCTCAAACGCCTGACCGAGCTGGGCGTGGCGGTTGATTGAGGGAGGCCGACGCTCCGTATGCCCTGATGATCGTGCGACGCTTCGCGTCGCATGCAGTTCTGGATGCTCTGCGTCCGATCTTGAGTGTGAGGGGGCGGCGTAGATCTGTGACGCGGAGCGTCACGCACTGCAATCCCACGCTGGAGCGTGAGGAACGATAATCCCCACTACCGTGCGACGCACCGTTTTGGCCCATGAACACGCTGTCAGCCTTATCATCCATGCCGCTCGATAATATTTTTGAACCCCTGAAGCGTCGGCATGATCTAGTCCATGCAAGGCCAACGGGAGATCGCCATGTACCGCTTCTTCGAGCAATTGAGTTCACGCATCACCGCCCCATTTGTCGGCGAATCCAAACGTAACAGCAAGGTCTGGCAGTGCACCTGTGGCCAGTCGGTGTTTTTCCCCAATACCCAATGCCTGGCCTGTTCTGCAGCACTGGGCTACCTGCCTGAGCAGGGGCGTGTCGCTACGCTCGAAGCAGGGCCTGAGCCAACTACCTGGCGCTTGAGCGATGAGCCAGGTGCCGGGCTGTATCGGCGTTGCGCCAACCTTGGCACCCCGGCAGCCTGTAACTGGCTTTTTCCAGAGCACAATGCCGGCGAATTCTGTGTCGCCTGCAGCCTCAATCACACCATTCCAGACCTGTCCGTGATTGAAAACGGCGAGCGCTGGCGCAAGGTCGAGACCGCCAAACGGCGTCTGGTCGCGCAATTGATTTCTCTGGGGCTGCAGGTCATTCCCAAGACGATTGACGAAGAAGCTGGCCTGGCCTTCGATTTTGTCGGTGTCGATCTGGAAGGCAACCTGCCAACCACAGGCCATGCCAACGGCCTGATCACCCTGAACATCGAAGAAGCCGACGACGCACACCGTGAAGCGATGCGCGTACAGATGCACGAACCCTATCGCACCTTGCTCGGCCATTTCCGTCATGAAGTCGGTCATTACTACTGGGATCGGCTCATCGCCAATACCCACTGGCAGGACAGCTATCGCAACCTGTTCGGCGACGAGCGCGCCAGCTATGCCGACGCCCTCGATCACCACTACAAGAACGGCGCGCCGGACAACTGGCAGGAAAGCTTCGTCAGTGCCTACGCGACCATGCACTCATGGGAAGACTGGGCCGAAACCTGGGCGCATTACCTGCACATGATGGATGCGGTCGACACCGCGCTGGGGTTTGGCATGAGTGCTCGCGACATGGAGCTCGATTACCAGCCGTTTCCGCTGGAAGTGCTCTACGACCCTCAGCATCCGGGCGGCCCGGCGTTCCTGTCGTTCGTCAATGCCTGGATCGAGCTGGCGAGCATGCTCAACGAGCTGTCACGCAGCATGGGGCAGCCGGATTTCTATCCGTTCGTGCTGCCGCCAGCGGTTATCGCCAAGCTGCACTTCATCCATCTGGTGATTCAGGATGCCGGTGGCAAGGCTGATGAGGTTCTGCAGGCCCAGTAACGCGGGTCGTGCCTGACACGCTTTGGCGGCGTGTCAGGCACTTGTTCAAAAGCGGGTCAAAGCGTCAGGGTCAGCCTGCGCTCGAAACCGATACGTCCGCGATACGCCTCACCGGTATCCACCCAGCCCTGGCCTGTATAAAGCCCGATGGCAGCCAAGTTGTCCGCGTCCACCGACAGCATCAATTGACTAATGTCCGGCCATTTCAGGCGCAACGCCGCAGGCAACGCTTGCAGGCACGCCTTGCCCAGCCCCTTGCCCTGTTCGCGGTGATCGATCTGCAACGCATGCAGTGTCGCCGTCAGATCCTCCTGAGCCCAATGCGGCAGGCAGTCATCGCGCTTGAGCAGCAAGAAACCGACGGGCTTCTCGTCACTGAGCAGCGCGAGGCCGTAAATATTCGGGCTGGGTTTGACCAGAAGCGTATTGAGCGCGGTGTAGATGTCGCCGGAGAACTGTATCTGTTCCTGCGTCACCTCGAGGTATCCGAGCTGTTGGCGTTGAGAGGCGGTAAGGTCGTGGTAGTCGACCAATCGAGTCTGCATGAGCAACCTGCTGGCTGATTATTTTTGAGGCGGGCAGGGTACAGGATCGAACGGGGCCATTTCGAGGATTTGTCACGCCGATGAGCAATACGCATTTGCCTTTCAGCCCCGGCACACAAGTGCTTGAGCCCCCTCGAAATTTTTATCCGCAGCAACGGTTGTAAACTCGCGCAAGACCGGTACAATGGCGCGGCTCGCCAACTGGTGAGTGTCGTTATGGTGACCCCATCGGTCCCCCCGCAACGATTACCCGTGAACCTGGTCAGAGCCGGAAGGCAGCAGCCACAGCGGGAACATTGTGTGCCGGGGTGTGGCTGGTGGGGGCACCACCTATCTCAAGGCCCTTTCTGAAAGGCGCCTGCTCGTAAAAATAACAGCCTGTTCCTGTTTCGACTGCGCCCTGCGCTGGCGAGAACTTCGTGCGTCTGTAAAAACAGTCTGTCCGGCACGGAGATAACCGCCGGATGTCTCCAATCCGGCGGTTAATCCTGCGTGGCCTGCCTTACTTCCATCGCGCCATGAATATGGACCTGCCGGTCTCACTCGGTGAGCGATGTACCAGTTTAGGAATGCTTTCTTCGGTAATGCCTTTGCCAGCAAAGAAATAGAAGCGGTCTTGCTTGGCTTCTTTGGTCTTTTGTGCGACCACCTCGGCGCTCACAGGGTTCATTTCTGCATATTGCCCGTTCGTAAACACGGCTTTTGAATCCGGCGACGTGACAAACTCTGTGCCGCGGCCTTCTATCGCTGAGATGCAAATGACTTTCAGCGGTGCTCTGTCTTGATGCCATTGCTCTGAGCGCGGATTGTCCGCGCGCCGCAGTTGAAATTCGTGGGGGCGTAATTGCTGTTTTCTTCCCGTGAGCGAGGCAGCGATGTCTTTTGCGACTGCCGTTACCGAGCGCTCGTGCTCGGTCGTCCGCAGGTCAACGACTTTACCGACGGTTTCGTTTCGCCATGCAGGGTTACTGAGACGGCTTTGCTCAAGCAAATAGCTTTTCGTGTGCTCCGACATGCGAACGCTGAAATATCCTTCCTTTTCTAGCTTTGCAGTCTTTTGCTGAATTTTCTCGGGTTCCAGCTTCAATTCATCAAAGGGCTGGGGCTGTGGCTGGGTGTAATACGTCGACGGGCCAGCTCCGCCACGGATGCTAAAGGTCATGGGTATTTTCCTCTGAGGTGATGTGATCTTTAACCATGGCTAGCCTTGTGGCCATTTGGTCTCCCTCCTCCACGGCAGGAGTTTGAGTGGCGATGAGTAGAAGAATGGTTCCATGCCGGCCAGCTCGGCAATCAGGAGAGGGCGTGGTGTGATTTCCAGTGCTCTACCAGCAGCCAAATCAAACTGAACCCTCACTCTTACACATCCCCTAACCCCTTACGCGTCGCTTGAAACCGTTTTACGGCAAGGGGCAATTCAAGTCGCTGCGGGTGTCACGGGCTTTTCGGTCAGGCGTCTCGCAGCAGTGGAGCCGGGGGCCGGATGGAACAGGACATCATCAGATTTTTCACAGACTCGCAATTTTTGAGCATATCGCTCGCTAACTGGATATTGGCTATCTTCGCCTCGACCCTGAGTTTTATTCTGGTCAGGGGCGTGATCGGTTTTGTGCTCAGAAAGATGCGTTCGCGTGCGGATGCGCCCAGCACGCATATGCGATACATCGTGGTGCAGGTGCTGTCGGGCACCAGTAATACCTTGTTGCTGCTGGCTTCGATCCTGATCGGCATCGGCATGCTCGATCTGCCGGAACGCTGGCTCGGGCGGGTCAGCAGCCTATGGTTCGTGGTCGCCGCATTGCAGGTCGGGTTGTGGGCGAACCGGGCGATCGCGCTGGCGTTGCAGCGCTACTTCGTGCGTCACAACGCTGGCGGCACTTTTCAGGGCAGTGCGCTGGCCACGTTGAGTCTGTGGGGCGCGAAAGTGTTGCTGTGGGCCACGGTGGTCATGGCGATGCTGTCGAACGTCGGGGTCAATATCACCGCGTTCGTCGCCAGCCTCGGGGTCGGCGGCATTGCGGTCGCGCTGGCGGTGCAGAACATTCTGGGCGACGTGTTTGCCTCGCTGTCCATCGCCGTGGACAAGCCTTTCGAGGTCGGCGACTTCATCGTCGTCGGTGCGCTGTCCGGCACGGTCGAGCACGTGGGCCTCAAGACCACGCGGATCCGCAGCCTGGGTGGCGAGCAGATCGTGATGGCCAACGCCGACATGATCAACAACACCATCCAGAACTACAAACGCTTGCAGGAACGACGCATCGTCTTCGAATTCAGGCTGACCTATGACTGCTCGGTCGATCAGATCAGGGAAGTGCCGAAGAAAGTCGAAGCGATCATCAACGCGCAGAAGCTGGCGCGTTTCGACCGTTCGCATTTTCGGGGTTTTGGCGAGACATCACTGGAGTTCGAGACCGTTTTCATCGTGCTCGACCCCAGCTACAACGTCTATATGGATGTGCAGCAGGCGATCAATCTGGACATCATGGAAGCCTTTGCCGAACTGGATGTGCGTTTCGCGTTCCCGTCCCGCACGGTGTACGTGGCGTCCCTGCCACCGGTTAAAACCGCTCGTCCGACTGCGCTGGAGGCTGCCGACGCGACGACCTGACGGGATCAGGCCGGAAACTGCAGTGCGTTGGTCAGGTCGCCCATCGGCGTCTGGCCTCGCGCAATCATGGCCTCGTCGCGGCGTTTCAGGCCGTCGAGTTTTTCCAAGCCATGCACGCGGGTGATCAGGCGCAGGATCGAGGCGGTGTCGTAAACCGTGTGGTCGACCTTGCCCTTGCGGGCGAAAGGGGAGATGACCAGCGCCGGAACGCGGGTGCCGGGACCGAAGCGGTCGCCTTTTGGCGGTGCGACGTGGTCCCACCAGCCGCCGTTCTCGTCGACGGTGATGACGATCACCATGTTGTCCCACTGCGGGCTCTTGCGCAGCACCTTGACCACCCGGTCGATGTGCCGGTCACCCGCAGCCACATCGGCGTAACCGGCGTGCATGTTCAGGTTGCCCTGGGGCTTGTAGAAGGTTACCGCAGGCAATTTGCCCGCTTCGGCATCGGCGAGGAAGCGATTGGTGCTCGACTCGTCACCCAGCCCACCATCACGCAGGCGCTTCTTGCGCTCTTCAGGGTGCTGCGGACCCTGCTGCTTGAAGTAGTTGAACGGCTGGTGATGGTATTGAAAGTTGGGGATTTTCGGGATCCCGGTGGAGTCCTTGAACTCATCCAGCGTCACTTGCCAGGCGCCGGCATACCAGGCCCAGTCAACATTCCTTTTCGACAGCTTGTCACCGATGTGCTCGTGGCTTTGTGGAACCAGCACGTTGGGTAGATCCGGTTTCGAGTAATCAGGGTTCTGCGGGTCGCGCAGCCAGGTTGGCCAGTACGGCGGGGCCATGGTGTTGACCGCGTAGTTGTCCGGCGTAATGGCGCTGGGGCCGAATTGTGGCGGCCCGTCCATGGCGCTGGCCGGCGACTTGTCGAGCGGTTTGAGGCGCGGGTCCAGCGGGTTGAAGCTCTGCAAGGTGGCGATTTGCGACTTGGCCGGAGATTCGGCGGCGTTCGGGTAAACAGGCGCCGTGGCTGAAATCAGGTACTGGTGGTTGAGGAACGAGCCGCCGAAAGCACCCTGGAAGAAGTTGTCACACAGCACGAACTCCTTGGCTACGTCCCACAGGCGCAGCGAGTACTGAGTCTGTGCGTAGTTGCCCATGGTCAGGCCGCCCGCATCCGCCCAGGCCACGAAGCGGTCGTTCTTGCCGTCGTTGATCTGCATCTGATTCTGGTAAAAGACGTGCCACAGGTCGCGGGTCACCAGGCTCAGCGGCAGGTCTTCACCGTTTGGCCCCTTGAGCGGGAACGGCGCGTTGGGCAGGTCTTGCTGAAACTGCTCGCCCACCGGATAGGTCACGCCATCGACGGTTTGCGGTCCGACCTGCAGCACGCCGCCCCAGGCCGGAGGCAGTTTGGACAAGCGCGTGCCGTCGCGGTCGCGTTGCTCGTAATCGGAAGGCCTGAGCGAGGAGAGTGGCTTTTCGACACCGGGGAAATCGCCGAACAGGTTATTGAAGCTGCGGTTCTCGGCGTAGATCACCACAATGGTTTTCACATTTTCGCGCAAGGCGCGATCCAGCGCGGGTCCGGCAAGGTGATGATGCCGTTCGTTGTCGCCAGGCGGCTTCTCGTGGGCGGAAACGTAACTGCTAAGGGTGACACCTGCACCCAATGCAGCCATCCCGCCCAGAAAACGACGGCGGCTGGGGTTTTCGTTGGTATCTTCGTCGTCTGGTCTGTCGCTCATCGCCAAATACTCGCGCTGGTTAATGTGTTACCAAAGATTTCACGCGAGCGTAACCATGGAATATGACGCTATTGCGACAGCGCAGATCAAGGATCAGGGGGTGGTGGGCGTGGTGTAGTGATCGATGATCTGCTGGATCTCGCCAGACAGACGCATCTGCACCAACGTGCGCAAAATTCTGCCCACTGGCAGTTCGGGGTTATTGCGGATCATGCAGGCGGCCGGCTGTTCGGCGACCATTGATATCGGCATGAGCTTCTTGCCGGCAGGCAGGTTCCGGTTGGTCCATTCGAGGATCAACTGATTGGTCACCGCATAGTTGTAGCGCCCGGCCATCAGTTTGCCGAGCGTTTGGTTTTGCGTGCGTGCATCTTCACGGACCAGTTTATGCGCCTCGAAAAGATGCTGCAGGGCCGGGTAGGTGTAGCCCAGCACGGTGCCGACGGTTTCGTTGTCGAACTGCTCGGGGTAGGGGCCGGCAGCCGTTGCCGCCGAAGCGACCAGCCAGTCGCGCTGATAGAGAATCGGCAGGCTCCACAGGTAGTCCCCGGACAGGTCGGGGTACCACGCCTGTGCGCTGTAGCAGTGCATGTCGACTTCGCCACGCTCGAGCGCCGACTGGATACGCAGGCGCGGCATCACGTGATAACGGGCTTCGAGGCCCACATGGTGCGCAAGGCTTTGCATGATGTCGAACAGAATGCCGGATTCGGGACGAAAGTCGGTAATGTGCATCATCGGCATGGTCCAGCCTTCGTTGACTGCAAAGCTCAAGGTTCCCTGCGCCGCGCGACCGGTTTGCGGCAACAGCAATAGCAGACAGAGCGCTGCTGCACGAGGCAGCCGCGGCGTGGTGAAGGCCCGAATAAAGCGCGTCAATTGAGTCATTTGCACAGCTTAGCCACAATAGAGACGGACACCAGATGCAATTTTGCCCCTGCTCGGCTAGCATTGGCGGTCTTCCGCTTACCAGTTGCGACGGTTTTAAATGAGTTATCAGGTTCTTGCACGTAAATGGCGTCCGCGCTCGTTCCGCGAAATGGTCGGCCAGGCTCATGTGTTGAAGGCCCTGATCAACGCGCTGGACAGCCAGCGCCTGCACCATGCCTATCTGTTTACCGGCACCCGCGGCGTCGGCAAGACGACTATCGCGCGGATCATCGCCAAGTGCCTGAACTGTGAAACCGGCATTACTTCGACGCCCTGCGGCACCTGTTCGGTGTGCAAGGAGATCGACGAGGGCCGTTTCGTCGACCTGATCGAAATCGACGCCGCCAGCCGCACCAAGGTCGAAGACACGCGCGAGCTGCTGGATAACGTGCAATACGCGCCCAGCCGCGGCCGCTTCAAGGTCTACCTGATCGACGAAGTGCACATGCTTTCCAGCCACTCGTTCAACGCCTTGCTCAAGACGCTTGAAGAGCCGCCGCCCTACGTCAAGTTCATTCTCGCCACCACCGATCCGCAAAAGCTGCCGGCGACCATTCTTTCGCGCTGCCTGCAGTTCTCGCTGAAAAACATGACGCCTGAACGCGTGGTCGAGCATCTGACCCACGTGCTGGGCGTCGAGAACGTGCCCTTCGAAGACGACGCGCTATGGCTGCTTGGGCGCGCCGCCGATGGTTCGATGCGTGATGCGATGAGCCTCACCGATCAGGCCATTGCCTTCGGTGAAGGCAAGGTCATGGCTGCCGATGTACGTGCGATGCTCGGCACGCTGGACCACGGTCAGGTGTTCGATGTACTGACCGCACTGCTGGAAGGCGATGCCCGCGGGGTGCTGGAGGCGGTACGCCATCTGGCCGAGCAAGGCCCTGACTGGAATGGCGTGCTCTCGGAAATCCTCAACGTGCTGCACCGTGTGGCGATTGCCCAGGCGTTGCCGGAAGGCGTCGACAACGGTCATGGTGATCGTGACCGGGTGCTGGCCCTGGCGCAGGCCCTGCCTGCCGAAGACGTGCAGTTTTACTACCAGATGGGCTTGATTGGTCGTCGTGACCTGCCATTGGCCCCTGATCCGCGTGGCGGCTTCGAGATGGTCCTGCTACGCATGCTGGCGTTCCGTCCTGCCGACAGCGATGACGCGCCGAGGCAGCCGCTAAAGCCAGTGGGGATCAGCCAGGCCACGGTTGATTCCCGAAAAGCAGTGGCTGATGCGACACCTGTTGCATCGGCAGCTCCCGCAGTGTCGACCGCCCCGGTGATGGCTGCGCCCGACCCGGCCTTCGAAGCGCTGCCGCCTGCAGCAGCCTCGATGCCGGTCGCCGTCCGGCCAGAGCCTGCGGTACAGCCAGAATCGAAGCCAGAGCCACAAGCCGCGCCGGTCGAAGACCTCGACCTGCCGTGGAATGAACCGAAATCCCCGGCTGCCGAACCCGCCGCCGAAACTGCGCCCCCTAGCGAATCTGTTGCCGAATCTGATGCCGAGCCAGTAGCCGAGCCGGTTCTGGAGACCGTTTCCGAGCAGCCCGACCTGACGCCCATGCCGACGCCTGCGCCCGCCAGCCCGGTGCCGGCCGCACCTGAAGCCGAGCCTGCACAGCCGGCCGCCGAGCAGCCGGTCACGCCGGCAATGCTCGAAGCCATCCCGGACTCTGCGTATCTGTCCACGCACACCGATTCGATGTCTTCCGACTCCGGGCCGATGGGGCGTGACGACGAGCCGCCAGCGGATGACGATTACGTCGAGCCGGATATCGACATAGACCCGGCGTCCTACAGCTATCTGGACGAGCTGGCCCACGAAAGTGTCGTCGAGCTTGAAGCCGTCGAGCCCGAGCCTGCTCCAGCCGCCAAACCGGCCACCGGTCTTGCGGCCGAGTGGCTGGACGTGTTTCCCAAGCTGCCGATCTCCGGGATGACCGGCAGCATCGCGGCCAACTGCACACTGATCTCGGCCGATGGCGACAACTGGCTGCTGCACCTGGACCCGGCGCACAGCGCGCTGTTCAACTCGACGCAGCAGCGGCGCCTGAACGATGCGTTGAACCAGTACCATGGGCGCACGATCAATCTGAGTATCGAGCTTATCAAGCCCGAACAGGAAACCCCTGCGCAGGCTGCTTCACGATTGCGTGCCGAGCGCCAGCGCCAGGCCGAAGCCTCGATCCAGGCCGACCCGTACATCCAGCAGATGCTGCAACAGTTTGGCGCTGTGATCCGGGAAGACACGATCAAACCGGTGGACGCGCCTGCGGTGCAGGCTCAATAACTGAACACAGGGCGCCACTGGCGCCACGCAAACGAACCATCCATTTTCGAGGAGATATCCCATGATGAAAGGTGGCATGGCTGGCCTGATGAAGCAGGCGCAGCAAATGCAGGAAAAAATGGCCAAGATGCAGGAAGAACTGGCCAACGCGGAAGTTACCGGTCAATCGGGCGCAGGCCTGGTGAGCGTGGTGATGACCGGTCGTCATGACGTCAAGCGCATCAATCTGGACGACAGCCTGATGCAGGAAGACAAGGAAGTGCTGGAAGACCTGATCGCCGCCGCCGTCAACGACGCTGTGCGCAAGATCGAGCAGGCCAGCCAGGACAAGACGGCTTCCATGACCGCTGGCATGCAGTTGCCGCCCGGTATGAAGCTGCCGTTCTGACGGTCGCCCGGGTCATGATCAATGCCAGGCCCCGTGCCTGGCATTTTTCTGTCTGCTGTCTGGCTGGCCGGGCGCCGCGATGCGGCTTCAGTACCACCATCAGCATTTGGCCTGATCGACTGAATTGAGCGACAATCGTCCCCCGTCTCTGGAGTGCCCCATGTCTGAGCCCATTGAAAACCTCACTGTCGACGCCGAGCTGGATGCCGTCGGGCTGTTCTGTCCGGAACCGGTGATGATGTTGCACCAGAAGGTGCGTGATCTGCCTGCGGGCAGTCTGCTCAAGGTCATCGCAACCGATCCGTCCACGCGCCGCGATATCCCGAAATTCTGTGTATTTCTTGGTCATGAGCTGGTTGCGGAGCGAGCCGAAGAGGGCACGTTCCTCTACTGGATCCGCAAGAAGTCCGACTGATCGCCACATCGCTGCAACCCGCGCCTGTTCACGACGCACCTGTTCCCGATTCGAGCAGGTCCCTGTTCGCCAGATCCAGAGAGTCTTCCATGCGCATTGTTGCTGACGAAAATATTCCCCTGCTCGACGCCTTTTTTACTCATTTCGGTGAGATTCATCGTTTGCCGGGCCGCGCCATGGACCGAGCCGCCGTGGCTGATGCAGACATCCTGCTGGTTCGCTCGGTCACCGCAGTGACCCGCGAACTGCTTGAAGGCAGCTCGGTGCGTTTTGTCGGGACCTGCACCATTGGCACTGATCACCTCGATCTGGACTGGTTTCAGCAAGCCGGTATCCAGTGGGCCAGCGCTCCGGGCTGCAATGCGCGCGGCGTGGTGGACTACGTGCTCGGCAGCCTGTTGACCCTGGCTGAAATCGAGGGTGTTGACCTTGCGCAACGCACCTACGGTGTGGTCGGTGCGGGGCAGGTGGGTGGTCGGCTGATCAGCGTATTGAAGGCTCTGGGCTGGAACGTACTTGTTTGCGATCCGCCACGCCAGGCTGCCGAAGGCGGTGACTTCGTCAGCCTCGACGAGATCCTGCAGCGCTGTGACGTCATCAGCCTGCACACGCCGCTGAGCAAAGCCGGGGCGTCACCGACCTGGCACCTGCTCGACGACGCGCGTCTGCGTCAGCTCCGGCAGGGTGCCTGGCTGATCAATGCCAGCCGTGGCGCCGTGGTGGATAACGCAGCGCTGCACGACATCCTGCTTGAGCGGGAAGACCTGCAGGCCGTGCTGGACGTGTGGGAAGGCGAGCCGCAGGTCAAAGTCGCGCTGGCTGACTTGTGCGTTCTGGGTACACCGCATATCGCCGGTTACAGCCTGGATGGCAGGCAGCGCGGCACGGCGCAGATCTATCAGGCGCTGTGTGGCTTTCTTGATCAGCCTGCGACGATCAAGCTGGACGATCTGCTGCCAAGACCCTGGCTGGCGCAGGTCAGCCTTGACGCGGCCTGCGACCCGGTCTGGGCGCTCAATATGCTGTGCCGTGGCGTGTATGACCCGCGTCGTGACGATGCGGATTTCCGCCGCAGCCTGACCGGTGACACCGCCAGCCAGCGTCTGGCCTTCGATGCATTGCGCAAGCAGTACCCGCCACGCCGGGAAATCGAAGGGCTGAAGGTACGCCTGGAGGGCGAGTCCGAACCATTGGCGCACCTGGTGCGGGCACTGGGCGCGGTGCTGGTCTGATCGCCAACCGGGCTATCGGGCAATAAAAAACCCGACCTGGTGGTCGGGTTTCAAATGTCTGGTACGGCTCGGTTTTATTTTTCCGGTGTTACCCAGTGCTTGTCGCATTCCTGGCAGGCAGCCTGAACCATTTCTTCGGTGATCAGGACTTCTTCCCCGTGCTGGTCGAGAATGGCACCGCCAACCGGCAGATTGGGCGTGGCTCGAACGACTTGAACTTCGTTGCTGCGCTCTTGCGGGTTCATGGTTTTCTCCTTTCATCAGGTAACGGCGTTAAGTTAACCGCGCTTGATGACCGGTCCGTGACAGGTACTGTCAGCCGCTCAAACGCGCTCCAAGTGCAACAGATATGATGCAAATCTGCCAGCAGGCGCTTAGATCGATGTCTTATAGCGGCCTCTGTAAAGCAGTCATAACCTGACTCTGCAAGCCGGCCGCAAGTTCATTCGAAATGATGTTCGGCGCACCCGGCAACACAGGTGTAGGCTTTGCAATTCAGACAGATCGGGCAGACAGGCAGGTTCATCGTTCATGATTTCACGGATTACCCGACGTCATCGCCAGGCCTTGCGTCTGGCTGCGAGTTTCATCGCGCCGTATCGCTGGCAGGCGCTCGGCGCATTGCTGGCAATGGTCATTACCGCGGGCATCACCCTGTCGATCGGGCAGGGCATCAAGCTGATGGTCGATCAGGGGTTCATGACCCGTTCACCGCAGTTGCTCGAACGCTCGATCGGGTTTTTCATGCTGCTGACGGTCGGCCTCGCGGTCGGAACCTTCGCCCGTTTCTATCTGGTGTCGTGGATCGGCGAGCGAGTGGTTGCCGACTTGCGCAAGAAAGTATTCGATCACCTGATCGAACTGCATCCGGGCTTCTACGAGAACAATCGCAGTTCGGAAATCCAGTCGCGACTGACCGCCGATACCACGTTGTTGCAGTCGGTGATCGGCTCGTCACTGTCGATGTTCCTGCGCAATGCGCTGATGGTCATCGGCGGCATCGTGCTGTTGTTCATCACCAACCCCAAACTCACCAGTATTGTGGTGGTGGCGTTGCCGCTGATCATCGCGCCCATTCTCATGTTCGGGCGGCGGGTACGAAACCTGTCGCGCGAGAGTCAGGACCGGGTCGCCAATGTAGGCAGCTACGTGGCCGAGTCCCTGGGGCAGATCAAGACGGTGCAGGCCTACAATCATCAGCCGCAGGACAAACAGCGCTTTTCGCATACGGTGGAGCAGGCGTTCGAGACCGCTCGTAAACGCATCCTGCAGCGCTCCTGGCTGATCACGCTGGTGATCGTCCTGGTGCTGGGGGCGGTGGCGGTGATGTTGTGGGTGGGCGGCATGGACGTGATCAGCGGCCGCATTTCCAGCGGTGAGCTGGCAGCGTTTGTGTTTTACGCGCTGATGGTCGGCATGGCGTTCGGCACGTTGAGCGAGGTGATTGGCGATCTGCAGCGCGCCGCCGGTGCGGCGGAGAGGATCGGCGAGCTGCTTAAGGCGCGCAGCGAGATCAGCGTGCCGACCACGGACCTGCAGAGCCTGCCGCAGCGCATCAGTGGGCGCCTGGCGCTGGAGAATGTCACCTTCGCCTACCCGTCGCGCCCCGAGCGCAATGCGCTGGATGACCTGACCCTGAGCATCGAGCCCGGTGAAACCCTGGCGCTGGTCGGGCCCTCCGGCGCGGGCAAGTCGACCATTCTGGATCTGCTGCTGCGTTTTTACGACCCGACTCAAGGGCGCATCCTGATCGAGGGGGTGCCGATCGCGCAGCTCGACCCCCATGATCTGCGCCGCTGCTTCGCGCTGGTTTCACAATCGCCTGCACTGTTTTTCGGCAGTGTCGAAGACAACATTCGTTACGGTAACGCCACCGCGAGCCTTGAGCAGGTAGAGGCGGCGGCGCGCATCGCCCATGCGCATGAGTTCATTCTCGACATGGCCGACGGCTATCGTACGCATCTGGGTGAGGGCGGTGTGGGCTTATCCGGCGGACAGCGGCAGCGTCTGGCGATTGCCCGCGCCTTGCTGGTCGACGCACCGATCCTGTTGCTGGACGAGGCGACCAGTGCGCTGGACGCGCAGAGTGAGCACTTGATTCAACAGGCCCTGCCGAGCCTGATGCAGGGGCGTACCACGCTGGTCATCGCCCACCGGCTGGCCACGGTGCAGAATGCCGACCGGATTGCCGTCATGGATCGGGGGCGGTTGGTGGCCGTGGGCACCCATCAGCAGTTGATCGCCAGCAATCCGCTTTATGCGCGACTGGCGGCGTTGCAGTTCAATGCCGGGGTTGAGTAGGAGAGGGCGAGAAGGGCGTGTGGGCAACGTGGGAGGTCAAGCCTCCCACTCGCTGAGCCTCAGCGATATTCGCACAGGTAGGCGGTATCGACTTTGACCTTGATCTGGAACTTGCTGTTGGCCGGTACGTTGAACTGGTTACCGGTGGCAAAGGTTTCCCAGTCAGTGCTGTCCGGAAGCTTCACGCTCAACTCGCCGGAGATCACATGCATGATTTCCCGTTGCGCCGTACCGAACTCATATTCGCCCGCTGCCATGACACCGATGGTTGCCTCACCATCGGCCTGGGTGAAGGCGATGGATTTGACGGTGCCGTCGAAGTACTCGTTGACCTTGAACATGGGCGATTCCTTTTGAAAGGGCTGAAAATGGCTCGCCAGTATGCCCAACACGGTAAAACTCGTCACGCCCCTTGCAGGTCGATGCTGACGAAGCGTCGACCTGCAGCGGCATTCAATTGGGCAGGATCAACGGCAGCAGTCTGGCAGTATTGCGCGCATCGACCAGAGCGCGGTGCTGCTGCCCGCTGAACTGCATGCCTGCCAGTTGCAAGGCACTGTTCAGTCCCATCGGTTTCTGCAAGTGGCGGGCCTGGGCGAAGCGCTGTTTGAGATTGACATGCGGCATGCTGGACAGCGCACTGTCGAGGTGATGATGGCGCCATTCCTCTTCCAGTTGCTGACGATCGTAGTCCCCCCAGCTGGCCCAGCCCACGATGCGTGCACGGTGATGGCTCAACCAGCGCTCGAACTGTGGCCACACCGTCGTCAGTGGCGCAGCGCTGTCGATGCTGCTCTGGTTGATATGGGTCAGCTCGCGGCAGAAATGGGTCAGCAACGGCCTGCGTGCCGGGCGCACGAAGCGCTCGAAATGGTCCAGCTCGCGTCCGTCCTGGTTGACCAGCGTCGCGCCTATCTCGATGACTTCCATTTCTGCGACCGGCCATCCACCTTCTTCGGTCGTGGCCTCAAGATCAATCACCAGCCAGTGCGGCATCATCAAGCTTCCTTACGATAGTCAATGGCTTCAGCGTAGCCAGATTAACCCGTTGCGCACACTCTGGGCTTTGCATCGGCACCCTTGTTGTTACAACTGCCCCTACAGTGACCACAGGTGATTGCATTGGTGCCTCGCGGGCCGCTGTCACTCGCCTGGACGAATACTGCAAGCGCACCGCAGAGCACTGACGCCGTCGATTTGACAGTTGTTTAAATCACGGAAACCGCATAGCTTGAACGGCTTTGATTGATGTCGTGTTTTATGAAAAGACTTGCAGTGTTAATTGACGGTGTGGCGCGCGGGATCGTTACCGGTGTCATGCTCTTCATTCCGTTGATGGCAACGCAGCAGGTCTTCGCCGCGCAAATCGTGCGGGTGGCCGCAGTGCATTTCCCCCCTTACATGGTGCGCCCTGAAAAAGGTGAGGACGCCGGTCTTTTACCCAGGCTGGTCGAAGCACTCAATGGCGAGCAGGACGAATATGAATTCGTGATGATTCCGACATCGGTGCCTCGGCGTTTTCGTGATTTCACGGAAGGGCGTTTCGATGTTGCAGTCTTCGAAAACCCCGAGTGGGGCTGGAAGGACATTCCCCATGAACAGCTCGATATGGGGCTAGAGGATGCCGAGGTCTATGTGGCGCGCCGGGTGGAAGGACGCGGGCAGGATTACTTCGACACTCTGGCTGACAAACGTCTGGCATTGTTCAGTGGCTATCATTATGGATTTGCCAACTTCAATACCGATCAGAAGTACCTGAGCGAGCACTTCACCATTACCTCCACGTACTCCCACGACAGCAACTTGCTGATGGTGGTGCGCGGCCGCGCCGATATTGCGCCTGTTACCCGTTCGTACCTGATTGATTTCATGGCGCATAACAAGGAAGAAGCGGCGCAGTTGATGGTGTCCGACCGTATCGATCAGGTCTACCGTCAATACGCGTTGTTGCGCCCGAATGGCAGCATCGACGTGTCGCACTTCAAACAGCTACTGGAAAGGTTGCGTGCAGATGGGCAGTTGGCGAAGATTTTCGAGCCACTTCATATCAAGGTGCTTCCGGTGAATGCCGAGATGCCCGGCAACTAGCAGGGGCAGGTTTTGCACCTGCCACCCGGAGGCACTCAACGGTCGTTGGCGTCCTTGGCATCCATCTCTGCGTTGCGCTCGTGGACGCGCTTGAGCTGTTCTTCAGTGAGGGGCAGTTTCTTGGCTGTGTCGCGCAGCATCATCAGACCGCCGACGACCGAGCCAATGGCTACGAGCAGAATTAACCAGGCATACCAGGGCATAGCGCTCTCCTTGTTGTGATACCGGTTTGAGCAGCACAGCTGCCCAATGGTTCAAGTGTATGCGCCCTGAGGGGTTGCGTGCGAAAGCATTCGCCTGCAACCCCTAAGAAGCTGGCAATTACTTCCCGGTCAGCATCGCGTCGGTCGGCGCGTCGGCGCGCGATTTGGCGGTCAGGCTGAAATAGATGAAGCCGATGGCCATCAGGCCCAGGAAAATCAGGCCGATCAGTGCGTTGAACCAGGCCATTGCCACCAGGCACACGACGGCCAGCGCCAGCGCGATGCCGGGCACTACCGGATAACCGGGGGCGCGGAACGTGCGCTCCAGGCCAGGCTCGGTCTTGCGCAGTTTGAACAGGCTGAGCATGCTCATGATGTACATGACGATGGCGCCGAATACGGCCATGGTGATCATCGCAGCGGTCAGCGTCATGCCGCTCAGGTTGATCAGGCCATCGCTGTAGATTGCGGCGATGCCGATCAGGCCGCCGGCGATGATTGCCCGGTGCGGTGTCTGGAAGCGCGAGAGTCTGGCCAGCGAGGCGGGCAGGTAGCCGGCGCGGGCGAGGGCAAAGAACTGGCGCGAGTAGCCCATGATGATCCCGTGGAAGCTGGCGACCAGACCGAAAAGGCCAATCCACACCAGCATGTGCAGCCAGCCGGAGCTGTCACCGACCACGGCTTTCATGGCCTGCGGCAGCGGATCGTTGATGTTGGCCAGGGTGCGCCAGTCGCCCACGCCACCGGCAAACAGCATGACGCCGATCGCCAGTATCACCAAGGTCAGAATGCCACTGATGTAGGCCTTCGGAATGGTGCGTTTCGGGTCCTTGGCTTCTTCGGCGGCCATTGCAGCGCCTTCGATGGCCAGGAAGAACCAGATGGCGAAGGGGATGGCAGCGAACATACCAGCAATGGCTTCGGGTCCGAAAGTCTGTGAACCGGCCCAGCCGTTCAGGGCGAAATTGCTGAAACTGAATGCAGGTGCGACGACGCCCATGAACACCAGCAATTCGGCGACGGCCAGAATGCACACCACCAGCTCGAAGGTTGCCGCGAGCTTCACGCCCACGATGTTGAGCGCCATGAATACGATGTAGGCGCCAACTGCCGCATGCTTGGGGTCAAGACCCGGGTACTGCACATTAAGGTACGCACCGATCGCCATGGCAATGGCCGGTGGCGCAAAGACGAATTCGATCAGAGTGGCCATGCCGGCGATCAGTCCGCCTTTTTCGCCAAAGGCGCGACGGCTGTAGGCGAATGGACCGCCCGCGTGCGGGATGGCCGTGGTGAGCTCGGTAAAACTGAAGATGAAACAGGTGTACATGGTGGCAACCATCAGGGCTGTTACCAAAAAGCCCAACGTACCCGCGACGCCCCAGCCGTAGCTCCAGCCAAAGTATTCGCCGGAAATCACCAGCCCGACGGCGATCCCCCATAAGTGAATCGTGCCGAGTGTCGGCTTGAGTTGCGTGCTCATTGTTATCTCCCTGAGATTCGATAATCGTTGAAACATCCTGTTGCAGAGGCCGTGCCAGTGCACTGTTCATTGTCGTGTTGCTTCAAAACAGGTCGTTTGTGGAACGTCAGGATGAACAGATTCACCCTGTTGTGCAGATTCGGTGCAGGCTAACGTAGCGATGGTCGCTGCAGGTGCAGGAAATCGTGACTTTTTACGACCGCCACTGGACAAATGCTGTTCTATGGGTCCCGCCGGTGCGCCGGTTCGGCTACAATGCGCGCCGATTTCGACTTACCTGAGACCACGCTCATGTCCGCCTGCCAGACTCCTGTCATCGTCGCCCTGGATTTTCCGACCCGTGAAGCCGCCTTGCGCCTGGCTGATCAGCTCGATCCCAAGCTGTGCAGGGTCAAAGTCGGCAAGGAACTGTTCACCAGTTGCGCGGCCGACATCGTCGAGATCTTGCGCCACAGGGGCTTCGAAGTGTTTCTGGATCTGAAATTCCACGACATCCCCAACACCACGGCGATGGCGGTCAAGGCGGCGGCCGAGATGGGCGTGTGGATGGTCAATGTGCACTGCTCGGGCGGCTTGCGCATGATGGCGGCCTGCCGGGAAGTGCTTGAGCAGCGCACCGGTCCACAGCCGTTGCTGATCGGTGTGACCGTTCTGACCAGCATGGAACGTGAAGACCTGGCCGGTATCGGTCTGGACATCGACCCGCAGGTGCAGGTGCTGCGCCTCGCTGCTCTGGCCGAGAAAGCCGGAATGGATGGTCTGGTCTGCTCGGCGCTGGAAGCGCAGGCTCTGAAAGCCGCTCACCCGTCATTGCAACTGGTGACACCTGGCATCCGCCCGGCGGGCAGTGCGCAGGACGATCAGCGTCGTATCCTGACCCCTCGTCAGGCACTGGATGCAGGCTCTGACTACCTTGTCATCGGTCGCCCGATCAGCCAGGCGGCTGACCCGGCGAAGGCCTTGGCGGCGGTGGTTGCCGAGCTGGCTTGAGTGGATGGATGCGTAGCGCCACGGCGCGTTACCCGCATAGCGGAGAAGGGCTGTGACGCTGCGAAAAGCCTGCGGGTTTATTCCACTTTCAGGATCAGCTTGCCCTGATTCTCGCCGCTGAACAGCATCTGGAAGGTTTCCGGGAACGTCTTGAGGCCGTCCACGATGTGCTCCTTGCTCTTGAGCTTGCCTTCCTTGATCCAGCCGGCCATGACCTGGCCCGCTTCTGCAAAGCGCTCCGGGTGGTCCAGTACGATGAAGCCTTCCATGCGAGCACGGTTGACCAGCAACGACATGTAGTTGGCCGGGCCTTTGATCGCCTTGGTGCTGTTGTACTGGCTGATGGCGCCACAGATCACTACACGCGCGCCGACCGCCAGCTGGCTGAGTGCCGCATCGAGGATGTCGCCACCGACGTTGTCGAAGTATACGTTCACGCCATCCGGGCAGTGGCGTTTCAGACCGTCCATGACGTCTTCGGATTTGTAGTCGATGGCTGCGTCAAAGCCCAGCTCCTCGGTCAGCAGACGGCATTTTGCCGTGCCTCCCGCGATGCCGACGACCCGGCAGCCCTTGAGCTTGGCGATCTGCCCGGCGACGCTGCCGACAGCACCAGCTGCGCCGGAAATCACCACGGTATCACCGCTTTTCGGTTGGCCGACGTCCAGCAGCGCCAGGTAGGCGGTCATGCCGGTCATGCCCAGTGCCGATATATAAAGCGGCAGGGGCGCAAGGCTGGTGTCCACCTTGTAGAAGCCCTTCGGTTCACCGGCAAAGTAGTCCTGCACGCCCAGGCGTCCCTGGACGTGGTCCCCTACGGCGAACTTGGGGTTTTTCGATTCTATTACTTCACCCACGCCGATGGCACGCATCACTTCGCCCAGCTCTACGGCTGGAATGTAGGATTTGCCCTCATTCATCCAGCCACGCATTGCCGGGTCCAGTGACAGGTATTTGCTCCTGACCAGAATCTGCCCGTCGGCAAGTGCGCTGACCGGGACTTCCTGATAGGTAAAGTCTTCACGGCGCGCATCGCCCGAAGGGCGCTTGGCGAGCAGGAACTGGCGGTTGGAAAGATCGGTCATGGCAGGGTCTCCTGAAAAGGGTTCAAGAATGGATTCAAACGCTCATCGCGCCATTCGGGCAAGAAGCGATCACCCAGCGAATGCCGTTTGATCCATGTGGTTGATAGGAGTCCGTTGCGCCACTGGCGTTCAGACGGATCTGCGGATGAAACATTCTGACGACGGATATGGCTTGAGTCGCCCCCCCTCAGTGCTCTAGATTCCTTGTTCGATCAACGCTTGGAAGACATTATGCCTGCTACCTCTTCGAACACTCTCCACCCCCGGGCTCTGCGAGCTGGCGACGCCGTTGCGCTGGTATCTCCGGCAGGGCCTGTGGACCCCGGCAAAATCCAGGCTGCGGTGGCGGTACTCGAGGGGTGGGGGCTGCGTCCACGGGTCTATCCGCATGCGCTGGGCAACTACTCGTTCTATTCCGGGACCGATGAACAGCGGCTCGCCGACCTCAACGCCGCGCTGGCCGATCCGGAAATCCGTGCGGTCCTGTGCACTCGCGGTGGTTATGGCGTGCAAAGGATTGTCCAGCAGGTGGATATGGACGCGGTGCGTTGTGACCCCAAGCTGGTGACTGGCTTTTCTGACATCACCGCGTTGCACGGTGCGCTGTGGAACCACGCGCGCCTGGCGACCATCCATGGACCGGTCGCTTCGCAGCTGGAACGTGGTGGCCTGTTCGTCAGCGGTATGCGCCATGTGCTGATGAGCACCGAGCCGGTCTTGCTCAAGGCTGATGCGGCCTCGCCAACGGCCAGGGTCAGAACGGCTGGCAGCGCACAGGGCCTGCTGCTGGGTGGCAACCTGAGCATCCTCGACACCTCTGTGGGTACGCCGTTCATGCCTGACCTGAGCGGCGCAATCCTGCTCATCGAAGATGTCAACGAACCCGCCTACAGGGTTGACCGCATGCTCACCCACCTGGGCAACTGCGGGATTCTTGCGTCTCTGGCCGGCATTGCCGTCGGCGAATTTACGCCTGCCGCGAACACTGGCCGCACCATCAGCCCCGCCGATGTGCTGATGGAGCGGCTGGGCAGTCTTGGCATTCCGGTGCTCGGCGGTGTGCCGGTAGGGCATGAAAATCCCAATCAGGCCGTGCCACTGGGCACTCAGGCGATACTCGATGCCGACGCCGGAACCCTGCTGGTGGCCGCCGCCGCGCGTAGTTGATGTCTCTGCCGCGCTGCTGGCGGCTGGCCTAATCGGTCTTGCGTGTGTTCAGGATCAGCAAGGTCAGCAAGCCCGCGACGATGCCCCAGAATGCCGAGCCTATGGAAAACAGCGTCAGTCCTGAAGCGGTCACCATGAAGGTGATCAAGGCGGGTTCGCGCTCACTCGGCTCGGCCATTGCAACGGTCAGGCCATTGGTGATCGACCCGAGCAATGCCAGCGCAGCAATCGAGAGCATCAGTTCCTTGGGGAACGCACTGAACAGACCCGCCAGGGTGGCACCGAAAATGCCGGCTATTGCATAGAAAATCCCGCACCAGATCGCCGCTGTATAGCGTTTGGACTTGTCTTCGTGCGCATGAGGGCTGGTACAGATGGCGGCACTGATTGCTGCCAGATTGATCCCGTGGCAGCCAAATGGTGCCGTGAGCAATGAGGCAAAGCCGGTCACCGATATCAGTGGTGAGGTCGGCGGGAAGTAGCCGTCGGCCCGTAACACGGCCACACCGGGCATGTTCTGCGAGGTCATGGCCACCACGAACAGCGGGATGCCGATGCTGACCGTCGCCGCCCATGAAAATTCGGGAGTGGTCCAGACCGGCATGGCGACTTCCAGCGCCAGGCCGTCAAAGTTCAGCAGCCCCAGCATGCCTGAAATGCCGATGCCGACCAGCAGCGCGAGCAGCACCGAGTAGCGCGGCGACAGGCGCTTGACCAGCAGGTAAGTGAAAAACATGCCCAGCACCAGGCGGGTGTGGTGCTGTGCGGCAATAAAGATCTCACTGCCGATCCGGAACAGAATCCCTGCCAGCAAGGCCGCGGCCAGCGAGGCTGGCAGACGCCGCACGATGCGCTCGAAACTGCCGGTCACCCCGCACAGAATCACCAGCAGCGCGCTGGTGATGAACGCGCCAATGGCCTGCGGGTAGCTGACACCGCCCAGGCTGGTGATCAGCAGTGCAGCGCCGGGTGTCGACCACGCCACGGTAATCGGCATGCGGTAGCGCAGCGAGAGGCCGATGCTGCACACCGCCATGCCCATGAACAGCGCCCACAGCCAGGATGAAATCTGCACGCTGCTCAGCCCTGCCGCCTGGCCCGCCTGGAACATCAGCACCAGCGAACTGGTGCAGCCGGTCATCATGGCGATGAAACCGGCCACCACCGCCGACGGCGATGAGTCTGTCAGCGGGCGCAATGGCACCTTGAGGGATTGGTTCATGCTGGGCGTTCCTTGAAACGGGCAGGTAGCAAAGGGCGCCAAGCCTAAACGCCTGGCCGCTCGGCCTTGCAATACAGCGACACGAGTAAACGCCAGCACAGTTACAGCTGTGGCGTTTACTCGGCGTCAGTCCCCGTCGGGCAGGCACCGGACTGCAGGGTCTGGCCCAGCGCCCGATTGACCGTCAGCCAGCCATCCACGGCATCCTGACCCGCCTCGGCGAACACCCGCTGCAGCAGTTTGACCTGTTCGCGGCGCAAGCCCTGTTCAAAAAGAGCGCCTTCGTCGGTGAGGCCCAGCAGCCGTTTGCGCTTGTCATTCTCGGGGGCCGCGCTGTGCACCAGATTCATGGCGATCAGCTGGCGCAGCGGGGCATTGAGGGCCTGTTTGCTGACGCCCAATACGGTGAGCAGCTCCTTGACGCTCAGGCCGGGGTAGCGGGCAATGAAAAAGACGATGCGCTGGTGCACGCGACTGAAGCCGCGTCTGGCCAGTATTTCATCAGCCTTGGCAGTGAATGCCTGATAGCCGAAGAAGAACGCTTCCATGGCCATTTGTTGATTGGCAGGTTTTTTAAGGTCAAGCATGTTGACGTATCCGGGTTGATCGTCGTAATTTGAGTCAACCAGTTTGACGTATTTCCAATTGTCTCGGCTACAGGTAACTGCCATGGCTTTCTCCGAACGCGTTTCCCGTCTGAAAAGTTCTCTGATCCGCGAGATCCTCGCCGCCGCTCAGCGTCCGGAAGTGATGTCGTTCGCCGGTGGTCTGCCCGCCGAGGCGATGCTACCCAAAGTAGAGTGGGCCGACATGCCTGTTGCGCTGGGCCAGTACGGCATGAGCGAAGGTGAACCTGCGTTGCGCGAAGCGCTGGCCGCCGATGCCCGTGCCCTGGGTATCGACTGCGACGCCCGTCAGGTCATGGTGGTCAGTGGTTCTCAGCAGACACTGGACCTGGCGGCCAAGCTGTACATCGACAAAGGCACCGAAATTCTTCTCGAGGCGCCCACCTATCTGGCGGCGCTGCAGATATTTCAGCTGTTCGGCGCCGACTGCATCACTGTGCCGCTGCAGGCCGAAGGCCCGGACCTGCTTGCCATGCGTCAGCGTCTGGAGCAGCACAAGCCAGCGTTCGCCTACCTCATCCCGACGTTCCAGAACCCCTCGGCGGTACGCTACAGCCAGGCCAGTCGCGATGCCGTTGCGGCCTTGCTCGACGAGTTCGGTGTCACGTTGATCGAGGACGAGCCGTACCGTGAACTGAGCTTTGACGGCGGCAGTGCCAGGCCGATTGTCAGCGGTCTGAAGACGGCCAGCTGGATTTACACCGGCACGGTTTCCAAGACGCTGCTGCCGGGCCTGCGAGTGGGCTATCTGATCGCCAGCCCTGATCTGTTTCCGCACTTGCTGCGTCTGAAGCAGTCGGCCGATCTGCATACCAATCGCCTCGGCCAGTGGCAGGCCTTGCAGTGGATTGGTACTGAGCACTATCGTGAGCATCTGGTGACGCTGTGCGAGTTTTACCGGGGCCGTCGTGATGCGTTCGAGAGCGCCTTGCAAACGCATTTTTCCGACCTGGCCACCTGGAACAGCCCGCAAGGCGGACTGTTCTTCTGGTTGACGCTGAAGCAGCCGCTGGACACGCGCACCTTGCTGGATACAGCGCTGGCGCACGATGTGGCGTTCATGCCGGGCGAACCTTTCTTTGCCGATCCGGACGCCAACCACGGTCACTTGCGGCTCAATTTCAGCCATATCGACCCTGCACGGCTCGATGAGGGTATAAAACGTCTGGCGTCGGTGGTCCGCGCAGCACACCTTCTGCAGGCCGCCTGATTCAAGACGTCAACATAGACGCAGCAAGGGAGCAGTCTGATGTACAAGGTTTATGGCGATTACAACTCGGGCAACTGCTACAAGGTCAAGCTGATGCTTAACCTGCTGGGCAGCGAGTACGAGTGGGTGCCGGTGGATATTCTCAACGGCGAAACCCAGACCCCGGCGTTTCTGGAAAAGAACCCCAACGGCAAGATTCCGGTGCTGGAGCTGGAAGACGGCACTTGCCTGTGGGAGTCCAACGCGATTCTCAACTTTCTGGCTGACGGCTCTTCGTACCTGCCGAGCGAACCGAGGTTGCGCACCCAGGTGCTGCAGTGGCAGTTCTTCGAACAGTACAGCCATGAGCCGTCGGTCGCGGTGGCCCGTTTCATCCAGTTCTATCTGGGCCTGCCGGCCGAACGCATGACCGAGTACCGGGCCATGCAGAAGGCCGGCTATCGCGCACTGGCGGTTATGGAACAGCAGCTCGACCGTACGCCGTTTCTGGTCGGCGAGAACTTTTCCATCGCCGACATTGCCTTGTATGCCTACACCCACGTCGCGCATCAGGGCGGTTTCGATCTGGCACCCTATACCGGGATCCGTCGTTGGCTGGATCGGGTAAAGGCGCAGCCGGGTTATATCGGTATGCTGGACTGACACATTCGTCATTTGAACAAAGGGAAATGTATGCGCGTTCCAATCGTACTTCTGGGCGCTTTCATTGCGCTGGGGATCGGCTGCTCGGCCCAGGCCGAGGACTGCGATGCCAATCAGGCCAGCATGAACCGCTGCGCTGCCAATGAGCAGGCAGCGCTCGATGCCGATCTCAACAAACAGTACAACGCGCAGATGGCGTGGTTGAAAACCCCGGCGAAAAAGCAGGCACTCAAGGATGCGCAACGAAAGTGGATAGCCCTGCGTGATGCCGATTGTCTGTATCAGGCGGGCAAGCCCGAGGACTCAGGCTCTATCTGGCCATTGCTGCAGTCGCAATGCCTGGCCGAGCAGACCCGCGTACGACTCAAGCAACTGCAAGCCTATGTGGCCTGTCGCGAGGAAGGTTGCCCGCGCTGAGAGGCGCTGGGCAAACAGCGGTCAGATCGCTCCGAAGCGCTGGTTCAGGTAGTCGATGATCACCCTGGATTCATACATCCACACGGTTTTGTCGCCTTCCTCGATGCGCAGGCAAGGCACTTTGATCCTGCCGCCCTCGTTAAGCAGGGTCTGGCGATCGAGCTCATTGTTTTTCGCATCGCGCAACGCGACCGGAACATTGAGGCGGCGCAGGGCGCGACGCGTCTTCACGCAGAACGGGCAGGCATGGAACTGATACAGCGTCAGGTCCTGAGCCGCTTCAGCGACAGCCGCCTGGGCCTGTGGGTCACGTTTTTTCCTGCTCGGGCGAGTCAGGAAATCGATGCCGATGACGAGTTGGCCAAGGCCGACTCTTAACGCTTTCATGAACAAGGTCATACCTCTTGCGGGCGGTGGCGTGCCCAGCCGTGCGTTCAGCGTGCCTCACAGCAGGTGAACGCAGGCTGAACGATCACTTGATCAGGCTGAGAAACTCACTGCGGGTGGCCGCGTTTTCACGGAACTCGCCCAGCATCACCGAGGTGATCATGGCCGAGTTCTGCTTCTCGACGCCACGCATCATCATGCACATGTGCTTGGCTTCGATCACCACCGCAACGCCCAGCGCGCCGGTGACCTGCTGGATGGCCTCGGCGATCTGGCGGCTGAGGTTTTCCTGGATCTGCAGACGACGGGCATACATGTCGACGATTCGTGCCACTTTCGACAAACCAAGCACCTTGCCCTGCGGGATATAGGCTACATGTGCCTTGCCAATGAACGGCAGCAGGTGGTGCTCGCACAGCGAGTACAGCTCGATGTCCTTGACCATCACCATTTCACTGGCATCGGAGCTGAACAGTGCGCCGTTGGTCACTTCTTCCAGGGTCTGCGTGTAACCGCGACACAGATACTGCATGGCCTTGGCGGCGCGCTTGGGGGTGTCCAGCAGACCTTCGCGCGAGACGTCCTCGCCCAGTTGCCCGAGGATGGCGGTGTAATTCTGTTCCAGTGTCACAGAGGGTGATTCCGTATAGGTTTCAGAGCGGTACGTTTGGGGCTGTACCGATTTTTTACCAATCGAGCTGGTGTCCCGTTTGCCGATCCCGCTCCAGTGGAGTTGGGCGATTTCGCATACGTAACCTGCGGATCTCGTTGATTGGCGATGAATGCGGGGTTTATCCCGGCGATTGGGCACATGGTAGCGTAGGTGTGCTCGCAATTGTACTGCCGTTGCCTCGTAATGCTTTCGCAATCAGCGCCGGTTTTTAGACTTTGCCCGGCGTTGCGCTATAGCCCGGTGCTTTTCAGTGTCGCAGAAAAGCGAATGCAGGGAGCATGCGTTTTGGCTTGGGCTCTCCGACATGCGTTTCTGTTGCCTTGATTGGAGCGCTGGAATGAAATATGCCGTAGCTTTTTCAAGCGTTTGCAAAGCAGATGTGAAGCGTATCCTTGCTTCATGAAGGCGGCTTGTGAGATGCAGGCCAGAGTCTGATAGGAGGTTGGATGCCGAGTCAAAAGGACGAGCTGGAACTTGAGAAACTCCAGGCTGAGGTTCACAAGTTTGTGGCTGAGGCACGAAAAATGATCGCGGAGACCAATAAGCTCCAGCGCGAAACGAGCTTTTATCCATTTGTGGCGGCTGGTGGGTTGATCACCGTAATCGTTACTGCTGCCGCTTTCATCCACAAGCTCCAGGCAGCCAGTATCCAGTAGCGGACAGCGACTTGCAGCGCTTGAGATTCAGTCTGGACCAAGCGAAAGTGTGTACGCAACGCATGAATCGGCATTTCGAGAGAAGATGAGTATGAGTCACGATCAAGTCATAAAGCGGATGCGCGAAGACCTCGAGCAGTTGGGCAACGAGGTCCGCAACATGCCTGCCCATGAACCACGAAACGTTCTGGTGTCTGCTGCATCCGGTGCAGTATTTGCTCTGGTTTTTTCATGGCTTGCATTCAAGGTCTGGTTCTGAACGCCTGCGATAGCTATGCCAGGGCAGTGAGTCGTCTGAGTCAGGTCCAAAGTCGTATGGCTTTTTGTGTCTGGCGGTTGTTTTGTTTGCCCTGAAAAATCCGCTTTTACAGCTTTTGTATCCTCTCGCTTACACGTTGGCGACCAGATCGCTACCCACTTCCGGTGTCCATTGCGGTCTGAGTAGGCAGGTCATTAATCCATTGCCTGTCTTTAGAGAGTAAACCCGGATGTTGAGTCGAGTAGCAAAAATAGCGTTGTTCGCGATTGTACTGTCGTCGGTTTCCGGTTGCTGGCCGTTCTGGCCTGGCCCGGGCGGACATGGCGGCGGCGGTGGCGGGCATCATGAGGGCGGTGGTCCTGGTCCTGGCGGTCCTGGCCCGGGTCGCTGAGTCACCAGCGGGGCGGCAGCATGCTGCCCCGCGTACGAGTCTGACTGACTGGAAGGGCGCGGCGGGTTTTACTCGTCGCGCCCTTCCATCATGGTGCGCCTGAGGATTACGTACACCGCGCCTGCACCGCCGTGTTTGGCCAGGCAGGAGCAAAAGCCCAGTACCTGCGGATGCTGACGCAGCCAGGTGTTGACGTGGCTTTTGATCATGGGTCGCTTGCCGTCCAGGCGTACCGCCTTGCCATGGGTGACGCGTACGCAGCGTACTTCCAGGCGGGTAGCTTCAGCCAGAAATTCCCACAGCGTTTCACGCGCCACTTCCACGCTCATGCCATGCAGGTCCAGGCTGCCCTCGAAGCTGATCTGCCCGAGTTTGAGCTTGCGCATCTGGCCTTCCTGCACGCCGTCACGCGACCAGCTCAGGACATCTTCAGGGCCGACGTCGATCACGAATTGATCCGACAAGCCGTCGACGGTCACCGAGTCGGTGCGCACAGTCGCCGACTGGCGCAGGCGGGCCAGCATTTTTCGATCGGTCTTGGGTTTGCCGACATCGGCGTGTTCATGCTTGAGCGGCTTGACGCCGCGTGTCTCGCTTCTGAACAGGGAAAAATCGTCGTCTTGCATGGGGCCTCCGCGAAGGAGGCCATTCTAACCGTTCAGGCGAGAGGGTCAGTTGTGTTTTTTCATCAGGTGCGAAGAGATGCTCAAGCCGCCGCCACTGCGCTGACGACGGCAGCGGCGCCACAGCCAGGCGCCGATGTACAGCACCAGCAATCCGCCGATGGCGACAAACGCCGCGCCGCCCGGGCTGGCGTTGAGTTCGCCCAGCATCTGCGGATGAACCGTGAGGCTGGAGGCACCGGCAACAGTCAGCAACAGGCCGGCGACCACAAGGAGCAGTGCGATCAGCGTACCGATGCGTTTGCCCCAGTTGCCCTGACCCCTGGGGCGCAGGCGACGTGCATCGAAACCATCTGACGTTTTCATGCCTTTTCCTCAACAGGTATCAGCTCAATGGAGTATCGGCGCTCTGACCCGGGGAAGGAGGGGTGGTTCCCGCCTTCGGGGCGATGCATGACGGCAAAGGATGGGCGGTTATGTGAACGCTGTCACACGTTTCCTCGCCTGTGTAGCGTCAGACAAGGTCTTTGGTCAGTGCCAGGGTGGCGAAGTTGTCGGCCATGATTGCCATCTCGGTTCTGTGCACGATCTCCGCGCTGACCACGCCGTGCGGGCTCGGCAGGTCACGGGTTGCGCAGGCATCGTCGATCAGGGTGCAGCGATACCCGTAGTCCTTGGTGGCGCGAACCGTGGTGCTGATACTCGAATGGCTCATGAAGCCACAGACGATCAGGTCCAGGTGCCCCAGACTCTGCAGCAGCTCATGCAGTCCGGTGCCATTGAAAGCATTGGGCAGGCGTTTCTCGACCAAGTGTTCATCGCCCTGCGGCAACAGCTCCGGCACCAGTTCCCCGCGCTCGCCATGTGGGTCGAACGGGCCGCCCACGGTGCCCAGATGGCGGATGTGCACGATCGGGCACTTCACCGCACGTGCTTTCTCGACCAGCCGGCCGATGTTGGCCATCGCTTCCCTGACGCCGGTCAGGGCCAGCGGGCCGCGGAGGTATTCTTTTTGCGCGTCGATGATGATCAGCGTCGCGTTACTCAGATGGGCGGGCGCATGCACCCGGCCGCTGAGCTGAAACATGGTCTTTAAATCGGACATTCACGGGCTCCTTTGTGTGGGGCTTTTGCGACATTGTCCTCTGGCTGAAGCGTTCTGGGAATGGCAACCATCGCAGGCCACGGTTTTTATGGCCTGCAGGGCAGTTGGAGGAGGGGGTGGCTGGCGGTTTGCCTTGATGGCGGTAGACGAATCATGGAAACTTCGCGGCCTATCGGGTACGAAGAATGCACGTTGTTCGTAACCAGACTGTTCACCGAGGCTCGTCTTACAGCAGTTCGTTGCCTTTCAAGGAGTTTGTCCATGATCACTTCCCGTCTGCGTACTGTGCGCGACCATATACGCTGGGCCGTCAGCCGCTTTCACGAGGAAGACGTATTTTTCGGTCATGGCACCGACAATGCCTGGGATGAAGCGCGGCAACTGGTGCTGGGGGCGCTGCACTTGCCTTGGGAAATTGCCGACAGCTACCTGGATTGCCGTCTGGAAGTCGACGAAATATCCGACCTGCAACGCTTGATCAAGCGGCGCATCGACGAGCGCGTGCCAACCCCGTATCTGCTGGGCGAGGCCTGGTTCTGTGGCATGTCGTTCATTGTCGATGACCGCGTGTTGATCCCGCGTTCGCCGATCGCCGAGCTGATCGAAGAGCGTTTCGCCCCCTGGCTGGCCGATGACCCGGCGCGGATTCTCGATCTGTGCACAGGCTCCGGTTGCATCGGTATCGCCTGCGCGGAGGTCTTTCCCGATGCCGAGGTGGCCCTGGCCGACCTGTCCTATGACGCACTGGAAGTGGCCAATCAGAACATCGAGCGTCACGGCATGGACGATCGCGTCTACACCGTTCAGGGCGACGGATTCGATGGCCTGCCGGGTCAGCGCTTTGACCTGATCGTGTCCAACCCGCCCTACGTGGACGCCGAAGACTTTGCCGACATGCCCGACGAGTATCAGCATGAGCCAGAGCTGGCGCTGGCCTGTGGCAGCGATGGTCTGAACCTGGTCCGCCGCATGCTCGCCCAGGCCGCCGATCATCTGAACGAGAAGGGCCTGTTGATCGTCGAGGTCGGCAATAGCCAGGTGCACGTGCAGGCACTGTACCCGGAGGTCGATTTCGCCTGGCTGGACTTTCAGCGGGGTGGGCATGGTGTGTTCATGCTCACGGCAGAACAGTGCCGCGACCATCAGGCACTGTTCCAGTCAAAGGTTTGAGGTCAAGAGCCGCGATAACCGGCTGAGGCTGAGGCAAAAGGGAGGCTGATATCAGCCTCCCTTTTTTATAGGCGCGTCTTTTATCGGTGCGTCGCGATCCAGATCAGCAGGCCGGCCTGGAACACCGCGAAGGTCACCAGGCAGGCAATCGTGAAGCGCAGGCCGCTGTCTTCACGCTTGTACTTGCTGACCCGGTCTTCATGCTGGCGAATCGTCACTTCCTGCTCGATCAGATTTTTCTCGGCCTTTTCAAGCATCTGCGAGGCTTCGAGAATCTCGATGATCTGCACCTTGTCGTTGTTCCAGGTGCTGTGCAGGTTGCCGACGTGTACATCCTTGATCGCGCCTTTCATGTGCTGGGCATCGGCATATGTCACTTCAAAACCCAGAGTGCGCAGAAAGTGATCGCGACGCAGACGTGTGTCTTCGTTCAGACCGTCCTTGCTGGCCAACGCCACGCCTTCAATCTTGTAGGAAGACCATCTTTTCTGCGCCCAATGCACCGCATGAGCAATCATGAAGCGCCCGATGCCACGGTTCCATGGCTCGATCTGCAAGCCTGACTCGGGACCGAAGCGCACCATGCGTTTTTCGTGGTCGGCCCAGATATCCAGATGGTTCTGTTCCTTGCGGACCCGCTGACCTGGCAATTGCACCGTGATGCGCAGCAGGCTCAAAGCCTTGCTGTGCCGCTCGGCACGGCCGAACTGTACGAAGCGCAGAGGGCGGCCGCCGGTCGCGCGGTCGGTGGGCAGTGGCGACAGACGCAGCATCTGAAAGCTTTCGGGCAGAACGTCTTCCCACGGCTGCGGTGGCACCGGCACTGCGACTTCTGCGCTGGCCGGTTCTGCGAGGGTTTCAGTCATGGTATTTGCGTCTGTCATAAGGGTGTCCTTTCCTGGGCCTTGCCCCGGAGCACGTTTGCCGGGGCATAAAGGTGCCGAAACACTAAGGTGCCGGAACACAGGGCCAGCACATTGCTATCGGCCAGATTCGCCAGGACTGAAGGACTTTTGACTAACGCGCTGCCGATCTTTTTTCCGGGTTGGGCAGTGCCTTGATGAAGCTCAGGATCCGCTTGGTCACTTCACTGGCCAGCGGCTGGGTCGGATTGCGGTAGGAGAGCAGTTGCTGCTGCAAATCGTCCGGGACGATGCGCAGCACATGATTCATACCGTCGATCAAGGCCAGTTGTGCATCCGGTCTGGCTTTCTGCAGCAGCAGCGCGTCACCCACACCGACCTGAATGTCGTTGCGACCCTGAACGATCAGCGCCGGAATGTGCAAGGCACCGAAAGCCTCCGCCGGGTCCTGGCGGAACAGCGAGATCAGGTACGGCTGGACACTGGGGCGGAAGACCACTTCCAGCTCGGCGGGCACGTTGTCATCGGTCTTGCCGGCCTTGAGTTCGTCGAGCAACTGATCGCTGCGCTGCAGCAGGTCCGGGGGCAGGCGCTCCTGAAACTGTTCGCGCAGCACCTGATCCACCGGTCGCCCGGTGCCGGCCACGGAAATCAGTGCCGCTGCACCTACCTTTTCAGCCGCCAGCGTCGCCACCAGCGCGCCTTCGCTGTGGCCCAACAGAATCAACTGGCCAAGGCGCGGGTTGGCTTTCAGCGCTCTGGCCCATAGCTGCACATCGGCCACATAACGCTCGACGCTCAGGTTGCGTTCATCCGGTGTGACCGCCTTGCTGGCCGCGACGCCCCGTTTGTCGTAGCGCACGCTGGCGATATTGTTGCTGGCCAGGATCACCGCCAGACGTTTCATGCTGTCGTTGCGTCCACCTTCCGGGTTGTTGCCGTCGCGGTCGGTGGGGCCGGAACCGGCGACGATCAACACCACCGGTACCGGTTTGTCGGAGCGCGGCATGAGCAGCGTGCCGTACAGCTTGCCGTTTTCGGTGTCCACGCTTATCGGCCGCTGCACCGCGCTGGGCGCCGCAGCGCTGGCGGTTGCGGCGGTCAGGCTCAGGATCAGGGTTATCGGCACGGCCAGCAGACGCAGCGCGTTGGGAACTCGAAGCAGGGAAATACCGGATAACATCGCAAGGCCATCATTGGGGGAGTCACGCTTGGACGCACGCGGTGACAGAAGGTTCGAGGATGAACTGAACCGCGAGCCTGCGTATACTGGCGCGCTTGGTTTAACGATCTGGTTTTTTGGCTGATTTTTCGGAGCGCCCGCATGTCCGGCAACACTTTCGGCAAGCTGTTCACTGTCACCACCGCCGGCGAAAGCCACGGCCCGGCGCTGGTCGCTATCGTCGACGGCTGCCCGCCGGGGCTGGAGCTGGACCTGCAAGACCTGCAGCGCGACCTGGACCGACGCAAGCCGGGCACCAGCCGCCACACCACGCAGCGTCAGGAGGCCGATGAGGTCGAGATTCTCTCGGGTGTCTTCGAGGGCAAGACCACCGGCGCCTCCATCGGCCTGCTGATCCGCAACACCGATCAGAAATCCAAAGACTATTCGGCGATCAAGGACCTGTTCCGCCCGGCCCACGCCGATTACACCTATCACCACAAGTACGGCATCCGCGACTACCGCGGTGGCGGACGCAGTTCGGCAAGGGAAACCGCCATGCGTGTGGCTGCGGGGGCCATTGCCAAGAAGTATCTGGCAAGCCAGGGCATCGTCATTCGCGGCTACATGAGCCAGCTGGGCCCGATCCAGATCCCGTTCAAGACCTGGGATTCGGTAGAAGACAACGCGTTTTTCTGCCCCGACCCTGACAAGGTCCCGGAACTGGAAGCCTACATGGACCAGCTGCGACGTGATCAGGACTCGGTCGGTGCGAAAATCACCGTGGTCGCAGAAGGCGTGATGCCGGGTCTCGGCGAGCCGATCTTCGATCGTCTGGATGCTGAGCTGGCCCACGCGCTGATGAGCATCAACGCGGTCAAGGGTGTGGAAATCGGTGCCGGTTTCGACTGTGTTGCCCAGCGTGGCACCGAGCACCGCGACGAGATGACGCCACAGGGTTTCCTGTCCAATCACGCGGGCGGCATTCTCGGCGGCATTTCCTCCGGCCAGCCGGTCATCGCGCACTTGGCGCTCAAGCCGACCTCAAGCATCACCACGCCAGGGCGTTCGATCGATGTCGATGGCAACGCCGCCGACGTCATCACCAAGGGTCGGCATGACCCGTGTGTCGGCATCCGTGCCACGCCGATTGCCGAGGCAATGATGGCCATCGTTCTGCTCGATCACTTGTTGCGTCACCGCGGTCAGAACGCCGACGTCAGCGTCAACACACCTGTGCTGGGGCAGGTGTAATGCACGCCGTCACGGTTGCGGACTGCTAGCGTGGCGCAACCTGCCGGCGGGCAGCTGCCTTACTGGCGGCTGTCCGGGTTCTACGTATGCTATTTCGCCTTGCTGGGCCTGTCGGCGCCTTTCATGGCTCTTTACCTGCATCATCTGGGTTTTTCCAGCGCACGGATCGGCGAGCTGGTCGCCATTCCCATGCTGATGCGCTGCGTCGCGCCCAATCTCTGGGGGTGGCTGGGTGATCACACCGGTTGGCGTCTGACCATTGTGCGGTCTGGCGCCATCTGCACGTTGCTGGCGTTTTCGCTGATCCTGGTCGAAAAAAGCTATGCTTGGCTGGCGATGGTCATGGCGCTCTATGCGTTCTTCTGGCACGCCGTCCTGCCGCAGTTCGAAGTCATCACCCTCGCACACCTGCAAGGCCAGACCGCGCGTTACAGCCAGATCCGCCTGTGGGGCTCGATCGGTTTCATTCTGGCCGTCGTGGTGCTGGGGCGGGTATTCGAATGGTTCAGCCTGGACCTGTTCCCCTACATCGCGCTGGCGATCATGTCGGGTATCGTTGTCAGCAGCTGGTGGGTGCCGAATGCGCATCCCGCACCGTCGAGCCGCGAAACCGGGGCGGGCGGCTTTCTCAGGCAACTGGCGCGACCCGGTGTATGGGCGTTCTACCTCAGTGTCGCGCTGATGGTGCTCAGCCATGGCCCGTATTACACCTTTTTGACCCTGCACCTCGAAGAACTCGGTTACAGCCGCGGCCTGATCGGCCTGCTATGGGCGGTCGGCGTGGTGGCTGAAGTGCTGATGTTCATGGTCATGAGCCGGGTTCTGCAGCGCTTTACCGTGCGCCAGGTACTGTTCGCCAGCTTCCTGCTGGCCGCATCGCGCTGGCTGCTGCTGGGTCTGTTTGCCGATCACCTCACCGCGCTGCTGATTGCGCAGGTGATGCACGCCGCCACGTTCGGCAGCTTTCACGCCGCTGCCATTCATTTCGTTCAAAGTAGCTTCGGCCCACGTCAGCAAGGTCAGGGGCAAGCGCTGTATGCCGCCTTGTCCGGGGTCGGCGGGGCGTTAGGCGCTCTGTATTCCGGTTACAGCTGGAACGCGCTGGGGCCGGCCTGGACCTTTGCCATTGCCAGCCTTGCAGCCTTTGCCGCTGCCGTCATGATTGTCACACCCAAGAAAGAGGAAGGTGTATGAGCCGCGAACAATTGAGCCTGGAGATCATCGAAGCCGGGCGTTTTCTGTACGGCCGTGGCTGGTCGCCTGCCACCAGCAGCAATTACTCCGCGCGCCTTTCTGCCAGCGAGGCGCTGTTGACCGTGTCCGGCAAGCACAAGGGCCAGTTGGGCCCTGACGATGTGCTGGCCACCGATCTGGCTGGCAACAGCCTGGAGCCGGGTAAAAAGCCTTCTGCCGAAACCTTGCTGCATACCCAGTTATACAGCTGCAGGCCGCAGGTCGGCGCGGTGTTGCACACCCACTCGGTAAACGCGACGGTGTTGTCGAGGCTGACCACGGCCGATCATCTGGTGTTCGAGGATTACGAGCTGCAAAAGGCCTTTAGCGGCGTGGTCACTCATGAGTCGCAGGTCGTGGTGCCGATTTTCGACAACGATCAGGACATTGCCCGTCTCGCGGCAAAGGTGCAGCCTTGGCTGGACACCCATCCCGAGTGCGCTGGCTACCTGATCCGCGGTCATGGTCTCTACACCTGGGGTGCGAAAATGAGCGACGCCTTGCGCCAGATCGAAGCGTTCGAGTTCCTGTTCGAGTGCGAACTGAAAATGCGTGCGGTCTTGAACCGCTGACAACGTCTTGCCAAACCAGCCTGTAAGCCTGACCGGCCTGTAAAAGCCGGAGGGCGTTGCACCAAACCGAGGATTCACGCATGAGCAGCCTGTCCGTTTATCACGTTTCAAGCCCTGATATGCCCAACAAGGTGCTGACCCATCTGGAAGACATCGCGTCGACGCTGGCCGAGCATGGCGTGGCGTTCGACCGCTGGGAGGCCGCCACGCCGATCACTCCCGGTGCCAGTCAGGAAGAGGTGATCAGCGCCTATCGCACGCAGATCGACAGGCTGATGACCGAACGCGGTTATGTCACCGTGGACGTCATCAGCCTCAACAGCGATCACCCGCAAAAAGCCGAATTGCGCGCCAAGTTTCTTGAAGAGCACCGCCACGGCGAAGACGAGGTGCGCTTTTTCGTTGCCGGGCGGGGCTTGTTTACCTTGCACATCGACGACTATGTGTACGCCGTGCTGTGCGAAAAGAACGACCTGATTTCCGTACCGGCCGGCACGCGGCACTGGTTCGATATGGGCGAAAACCCGCACTTCGTTGCCATCCGCCTGTTCAACAACCCTGAAGGCTGGGTAGCAAACTTTACCGGTGAAGACATTGCCGGCCGTTTTCCACGGCTGGAAGACTGACAGGAGCCCCATTCTGATGCCCATCAAAGCTATCCTCACGGATATCGAAGGCACCACCAGTGCAGTGAGTTTCGTGTTCGACGTGTTGTTTCCGTTCGCCAGAAAGCACCTGCCCGCATTCGTTCGCGAAAATGCCGAGCAACCGGCCGTGGCGCAGCAGTTGCAGGCGGTGCGCGAGCAGGCCGGTGAGTCGGACGCCGATGTCGAGCGCGTCATTGCAATATTGCTGGAATGGATCGCCGAAGACCGCAAGGCCACACCCCTCAAGGCTCTGCAGGGGATGGTCTGGGAGCAGGGCTATAACGCCGGACAGCTCAAGGGTCATGTTTATCCGGATGCTGTCGATGCTCTGAAACACTGGCATCAACAAGGCTACCGACTTTACGTTTATTCCTCGGGCTCGATTCAGGCTCAGCAATTGATTTTCGGCTGTTCCGAGGCGGGCGATCTGTCCGGCCTGTTCAGCGGTTACTTCGATACGACCTCCGGCCCCAAGCGCGAAGCGCAGTCCTACCGCACGATCGCCCAGGCAATGGATTGTCCTGCCGAGGACATTCTGTTCCTGTCGGATATCGTCGAAGAACTCGATGCTGCACAGGCCGCCGGCATGGCCACCTGTGGTCTTGCGCGTGATGGCGGGGCGCTCGCCGGGCACCCGCACGTATCCAGTTTTGCGCTTATCGACCCAGCATCTTTCTAGAAGACTTCCGTCTGCTGTGCGCGGCATCGTCCTGATGCCGCTGCATTGAAACCTGCCTGCCGCAAGGCTCACACACTACTTTTGTAGGACGTTTCCTGCTTTCGAGTGAGCTGTTGCCTGGTTGAAAGTACGTTGAATCTGTTTGTTCTGTTCGCCGTTTTTCAACGTGATTATTCGTGTAAGTTCTGCGCCATCGTCACTGGGTCACGGACAACACCTGTACCGATTCCCGGGCGAAGAAGGAGCGGCAGCGATGGGCAGTGCCATGACAGAAAGCGCGACCAGGGACTTATTGATACAGCAGATGGTGAGCACGATTAGCGAGCTCGATGGGCAGACCGCCATCGAAAATGCACTCGAATGGTTACGGCGCGAATGCAACAGCGAGCGCGCGATGTTCTTTCAGTTCAAGGGCCCGGTGTTGCTGACGTTCATCACCTCCAACGTCGACGAAGCGTGGGGCGACGCCTACCGCCAGCACGATTTGATCACGCAAGACCCTGTGATCCGTTGTTATCGTAATCAACTGGGCTTCCTTAACTGGCAGGATGCGTTCAGGCAATACCCGGTCTCCGCCTTTTATGACGAGCTTGTCGACGCCTGTGAACTGCTTCCGGCCATCTCCTATGGCTACACCAATCATTGCCGTGGTGCCGACAGCGTGACATCGGTGTGTACCCTGGGCGAAGTGGAGCGGCCCATCAGCGCTGAACAAAAGTACCTCATGAGCAGTCTCATGCCGGTACTGCACAGTGTCGCGCGAGGTCTGAAGTTTTGTTCACGCGGCCTGACTCATCGCGAGCTGGAAGTATTGCAGTGGGCCAGAGACGGGAAAACGGCCTGGGAGATCTCGATGATCCGCGACGTGTCGGAGTCGACGGTGAAGTACCACCTCAAGACCATCTACTCCAAGCTGGGCGTTGCCAACAGGGCGCAGGCGGTGGGCGAAGCACTTTGTCGTGGTCTGATCAGGTAGCGGGTCGACAAAACGCAGGCAAAAAAAAGCCGCGAGAACAAAGTGTAATCGCGGCAAACAAGGGATGAGAGAGCGTACAGCGGGTGCCACCCAAGAGGGTGGCGGGCAAAATCAACGTGTGTGGTACGTCGGCAGATCGAAACGGTGCTGGCTTTGCAGCATCGAGATAGCTGGCAGCTCGCTGGCTTGTGCAGCCAGGTCACGGCGGATGGCGCTGATTACCCATTCCAGTTGAACCGGAGTGTGCAGCTGAGCATAAGAGACTGAGCGACGGATCTGCTTACCATCCTGGGTACGCAGTGACAACAGAACACCACCATCAGGACGCGGCTGAGTGGTTACTGTGTAGTCGGAGAATACGGAAGCGAATTTTTCTTGAATAAAAGTCATGTGAGGCGGCTCCATTGCTCATGGGATAACAAGCTTGCAAGTACTATTGCAGTGTCTGTGCCAGACTTTCTCTTAAATTAAATCCTTTAAAATCAATAACTTGAAATATCTTCTATTTTCAGGCTTCGTGCATTTTGCATGAACACCCGTCGTGCGCCCTGCATTTTGCCGTTTCTTGCACGATAGGGATCGGGCAGAAGGGGGATTGCATAGCTTCTGGCGATCAAGAGCAGGCATTGCGCATCCGGATCGATGCTGATCGAACAGCTGGCGAGAGTTGAGGTCAGTGTTTTATCGATGCCGGGTCAACGCATACCCGGAGTACCGTGCGCCAAGGAGTAGTTAATGACCGATACAGATATCAGCGCTTCGAAAACCATGACTGAAGACGAAGCTGCCGAGTTCGCCGAGCAGGTATTCGATGTGGCTCGCCAGGGAAATGCCGTCATGCTCGAGCGTCTGCTTGAAAAGGGCCTGCCGGCAGATCTGCGCAACCACAAGGGCGATACGCTGCTGATGCTGGCCAGCTATCACTGCCATGCGGATGCGGTCCGTGTGCTGCTGAACCACAAGGCTGATCCTGAAATCCGCAACGATAACGGCCAGAGCCCCATCGCCGGCGCAGCGTTCAAGGGCGATCTGGCAGTGGTCAGGTTGCTGGTCGAGGCGGGTGCCGATATAGACGGTGCCTCTGCTGACGGGCGTACCGCACTGATGATGGCGGCGATGTTCAATCGCAACGAAATAGTCGATTACCTGATCAGTCAGGGCGCGGACCCGCATGCCACCGATGCCAAGGGCATCACTGCACTGGGCGCCGCTCAGGCAATGGGCGCGACCGTCACCATTGAGCAGTTGACCAAAATGGGCGTGCAGGCAGCCCGGTCCTGACAGCGAGTGCACTGACAGCAAGGCATGAACACATAGAGGCGCGATGGATTTACCGTTATCCTTCGCGCCTCTTTTTTTGCCCGCTATCAGGATCGCCCCCATGAAAGACTCACTGGTCGAATTAATCAGCAAAGTCAGCTCCGGCTGCATGGGCGACGATGAGATCGTGCATATCGCCGATGAAGCCGCGCAGGCGTATGCCGATCCGCAGGCATTTCTGGCCGCCAACCCTGATATCAACTACGACGATACATTCCCGATCCCGCTGGGCGAGTGGGTCGTGGTGGGCAGTCTGCCGGAAACCGTTCTGTTCCAGGCCGACAGCTACATGGACCTGTTCGAGCAGATCGTTCAGTCGTTTGGCAAGGACGTGACCTTCAACATCAAGCCCAGGCAGCTGGCCAAGGTAGAGCCGCTGGTCGCGCTCAATCGCATTCAGATTCAGTTGAGCAGCATGAACAAGGAGATGGGCGGCTATGTGCTGATGAACTTCAGCCAGCCACTGGATGACGAGCTGCAAGCGGTGCTGGTGTACGGCCGTGACGAAGCGCGCGTAGTCGAACTGGCAGCATCGGCCGGCATCCATGCCGCACCTGCACTGCAAGCATTGCGCGGTTAACCCAGCGCTGTATCGAGAAACATCATCACCGCAAAGCCGCCCATCAGGCCCAGGGTTGCCGAGGTCTGATGGCCATTGCGGTGGGTTTCCGGGATGACTTCATGGGACACCACGAAGATCATCGCGCCTGCCGCCAGCCCCATGCTCAACGGGTAGGCGATGGCAAAGCCGCTGGAGATACCCAGGCCCACCAGTGAGCCCAGTGGCTCCATGAGGCCGGAACCGATGGCCACCAGCATCGCCTTGAAGGCCGACAGACCGGTCGCACGCAGGGCCAGCGCAATGGCCAGCCCTTCGGGAATGTCCTGAATGGCGATGGCGGTGGTCAATGGCAGGCCGACGTTCATGTCGCCGCTGGCGAAACTGACGCCAATCGCCATGCCCTCGGGCAGGTTATGCAGGGTGATCGCCAGCACGAACAGCCACACCCGGCTGATCCGTTCCGAATGAGGTCCCTGGCGGCCTACGCTTTCATGCTCGTGCGGGGTGAACTTGTCCAGCCCCAGCATCAGCAGCACACCCAACCCCAGACCGGCGACAACCGTCGCAGCTGCCCAAGGGCCGCTGTCGGTAATGTGCCGGGCGGCTTCCAGGCCTGGAAGAATCAGCGAGAACGAGCTGGCCGCCAGCATCATCCCGGCGGCAAACCCGAGCATGATGTCCTGAACGCGTTGCGAGACGTTGCGCAGGGCAACCGCCATCACTGCGCCCAGCGCCGTCGCCAGAAAGCCCGCGATACCGCCCAGCAAGGCGTGATTGAAGTTGACCTGACTGGTGCCATAGAAGGCGTTGTAAAGACTGATGCCACCGAGGCCGACGACGATCAGCAGGGCGAGGGCGAAGCCCAGGCTTACCAGCGGGCTGCCCTGAAGCTGGTTTAACCAGGCCGCCCAGGGCGTTCGGGATGATGCGGGCGTAGGCATTGATAGGGCTACCTGTGTAAAGGGGGAGAAGCAATGGTGACTGAAATACAAAGTCGACCCCGTCTGGGAGCCCGAGAATATAAGGTTGGTTCAACGGAACCCCCGAACGGCGCTACTATCCTAGGAGGGTAAGCATTCAATTTAGGGGCAACACCATGGGTTCTAGCTTCAACGGCCTGGTCGGCTTGATCATTCTGGCGCTCGATATCTGGGCCATCATCAACGTCTTGAAAAGCGGTGCCGAGACGGGCAAGAAAATCCTCTGGGTATTGCTGATCGTACTGCTTCCTGTGGTGGGCCTGATCATCTGGGCAATCCTCGGGCCGCGTGGCAACGTACGCATGTGATACGTCCACACGCTGGGCAAACAACGCTTGATTACCTTGGGTAATCAGGCGTTTTTCGTTTCATGCGCGGGGCATTCGCGGCGGCAGTGACACGCTAAGCTGCATAGAGGTTCGACCTGTCATGTTCCTCGACGTAGAATGCGCGCCTTTGTTGTGGGCGGTCGGCCGTCCTGTCATCAGTACCCAGCGGGAGCTTACCCATGAGCGATTATCAGGAAACGTTATACGAAGGCTACGGCCAACGCTTTCGTATGGAAAAAATGCTTCACGAAGTACGTACCGATCACCAGCACCTAGTGATCTTCCAGAACCCGCGCATGGGCCGTGTCATGGCGCTGGACGGCGTCATTCAGACCACCGAAGCGGACGAATTCATCTACCACGAAATGCTCACCCATGTGCCGATTCTGGCGCACGGTGCAGCCAAGCGCGTACTGATCATCGGCGGTGGCGACGGCGGCATGCTGCGTGAAGTCGCCAAGCACATGAGCGTTGAACACATCACCATGGTCGAGATTGATGCGACCGTGGTCGAGATGTGCAAGGAATATCTGCCCAATCATTCCAGCGGTGCCTTCGACGATTCGCGTCTGAACCTGGTCATCGACGATGGCATGCGCTTCGTCGCGACCACCGAAGAGAAGTTTGACGTGATCATCTCCGACTCCACCGATCCGATCGGCCCGGGTGAAGTCCTGTTCTCGGAAAACTTTTACCAGGCCTGCCATCGCTGTCTCAATGAAGGCGGCATTCTGGTCACCCAGAACGGCACGCCTTTCATGCAGTTGAGCGGTGTGCAGACCACGGCCGGGCGCATGAACGGTCTGTTTGCCGACTGGCATTTCTATCACGCTGCGATCCCTACTTACATCGGCGGAGCAATGACCTTCGCCTGGGGCTCAACCAACAAGAGCTATCGCAAACTGCCGCTGGAAACCCTGCGTCAGCGTTTCTCGGGCAGCGGTATTGTTACGCGTTATTACAATCCGGAAGTCCACATCGGTGCGTTCGCCTTGCCGCAGTACGTCCTGCAGGCCGTAGGCAAGGCCAGCAACGACTGATGAGTCGGTCCGGCTCCTCGAGCCGGATTTTCTCGAGCGTGGCCTGTGAGGCTTTATAAGCGCTTAATTCGCGACAGAAATTTCACACGATCTGTCACAAAATTGCGCGCGAAGCTGAACAGGCACGCGTCTTCATGGGCTGACCTGGCCCCTGGCGACCCGCAATCAAGTAATATCTGCGCCCTGTCGCGCGCCGTCTCCCTCAAGAGGAGGGTGGCGCTGCACTCTGAACCTACCCCTGAATCCACCGGATCCTGACAACCATGGCCAAAACGGACGCCCAGATTCATCGGCAAGCCCGCCTGCAAAATCCCACTGTCAAATCGCATCTGGCTTACATCCTGCTCAGCGGCTTCGCCCTGATGGTGATGTACACCCTGTTGCGTATCGGTCTGCTGGTCTACAACCGCGAGATGATTGGCGACACGCCTGCCTCGACGTTCCTTGAAGCACTGTTCAACGGCACGCGCTTCGACCTGCGCCTGACCGTGTACCTGCTCATTCCGCTGGTGCTGTCGCTGTTCAGCGCCCGCGCCATGGCGGCACGCGGGTTCTTCCGTTTCTGGCTGACGCTGGTCGGCAGCATCACGCTGTTCTTCGGCCTGATGGAAATGGACTTCTACCGTGAGTTTCACCAGCGCCTGAACGGTCTGGTGTTTCAATACGTCAAGGAAGACCCGAAGACTGTTCTGAGCATGCTCTGGTACGGTTTCCCGGTGGTCCGTTACCTGCTGGCATGGGCCGTGGTGACCTGGCTGCTGAGTCTGGTGTTCAAGGGCATTGACCGTGCAACCCGTCCACGTGTCGCGGCAAAAACCAGCCCGGAGGCCACTCGTTCCATTGCGCCTTGGTATGTGCGCGCCGGTGTGTTCGTGCTGGTGTTGCTGGTCATGGTGGTCTGCATCCGTGGCACTCTGCGCCAGGGCCCGCCGCTGCGCTGGGGTGACGCTTACACCACTGACTCCAACTTCGCCAACCAGTTGGGCCTGAACGGCACACTGACGCTGATCACTGCGGCCAAGAGCCGTATGTCCGAAGATCGCGACAACATCTGGAAAGCCACGCTGCCACAGGACGAGGCCCAGCAGACCGTGCGCGACATGCTGCTGACGCCGAACGACAAGCTGGTCGAGCCGGATATTGCCGCTGTGCGTCGTGACTTCACGCCACCGGCAGAGAAGACCTTGCCGATCCGCAACGTGGTCGTGATCCTGATGGAAAGCTTCGCCGGTCACTCGGTGGGCGCCCTGGGCAACGATGCCAACATCACGCCGTACTTCGACAAGTTGTCCAAGGAAGGCCTGTTGTTCGATCACTTCTTCTCCAACGGTACCCACACCCACCAGGGCATGTTCGCCACCATGGCGTGCTTCCCGAACCTGCCGGGCTTCGAGTACCTGATGCAGACGCCGGAAGGCAGCCACAAGCTGTCGGGTCTTCCGCAATTGCTGAGTACGGGTCGCAACTACGACGATGTCTACGTCTATAACGGCAACTTTGCCTGGGACAACCAGTCGGGTTTCTTCAGCAACCAGGGCATGACCAACTTCGTCGGCCGTGAAGACTTCGTCAACCCGGTGTTTTCCGATCCGACCTGGGGTGTTTCCGACCAGGACATGTTCGACCGTGGCGCGCAGGAGCTCAAGGCCCGTCAGGACGGCAAGCCGTTCTATGCGTTGCTGCAGACCCTGTCCAACCACACGCCGTATGCGCTGCCAGATCCTTTGCCGGTCGAGCGCGTCACCGGACATGGCTCGCTGGATGAGCATTTGACCGCCATGCGTTATGCCGACTGGGCGCTGGGCCAGTTCTTCGAGAAGGCCAAAAAAGAGCCTTACTACAAGAACACGCTGTTCGTGGTGCTGGGCGACCATGGTTTCGGTAACGACAAGCAACTGACCGAAATGGATCTGGGCCGTTTCAACGTGCCTCTGCTGCTGATCGGCCCTGGTGTGCAGGAGAAGTTCGGCCAGCGCAGCAGCATCGTGGGTACGCAGGTCGACGTCGTGCCGACCATCATGGGACGTCTGGGTGGCCTGAACCGCAACCAGTGCTGGGGCCGCGATCTGCTGAACCTGCCTGAGGGTGACAAGGGCTTCGGTGTGATCAAGCCGTCGGGCAGTGAGCAGGTGGTCGCTATCATCAGCGGCAACCGCATCCTGATCGAACCGACCGAGATGCCTGCCAAGCTATTGACCTACACCCTTGGCGCCAAGCCGCATGCCGAAGAAGTGCCGGATGCGCCCGACACGCAGGAGCTCAAGCGCAAGCTGGAAAGCTTCCTGCAGACGGCCACCAAAAGCCTTCTGGACAACACGGCAGGTGTAGAAGCCAGCAAGAACCGCAACTGACGAATACTGACTCGTCCGGGCGACCGGCGAGTCGGATCAGTCAAGCGACAAGGGTCCTCGGCATTGACTGCGAGGGTCTTTTTTTTGCCCGAAATGCCTGGCCCTGCGGCGTAATCGGTTGAACGAATACGTGGACTGAAAGGTCCAGATCACATAAGCCAGAGTGCCTGGCTTCGTATGGGAGGCATTGATGAAACAGTGGACCATTGTGTATCTGGACAAGGATGGTGTGCGGCAGCACCTTGAGGCCGATTTTGAACAGCATCCCAGTGATGAGCAAGTTGCACGTCTACTGCGCAAGGGCCTGTATCCAGTGACTGATGAGCTGGATCTCAATGACCTTGATGGGCGTACTGATGATCCTACCGTGAAGACGCTCAAGGACCATAACAGTGTGCAGATCATTTCCATTACAGAAAAGTCGCCTGATCTGCGTTGATCAAAAACCTTTTCGTGGCAACCACTTGGCATCCGGCCCACGATGGGGCTACTCTGCAGATGAGGCTGTTCACGCAGCCTCTGACATCTCGATACCCGACCGGCGCCAAGCCAGGTCCGGTCAGCTACATGCTTGATTCCCCGCGTCGGATTATCTGTCGTGAGGTGGCCTCCGAAGACTCGGCGGTCGCTCTGGAAGAGTTGAAACTCTATCTATCGTTGCATAGGAGGACGTTTCATGAGCACAGCCTATCAAGAGGACATCAGCAGTAACGTACTGCGCCGCATGAAAGAAGGCGGTTTTGACTTCGCGCGAATCTATCCCATCGAGTTCTACGCCATCTTCCCGGACGAGGAACGGGCACGGCAGGCCGCAGAGCAATTTCGCGGCGAATCCCTCAACACTCAGGTAAACGTACGTGATGACGGCCATTGGCACCTGCAATTGAGCAAAGTCATGTATGCGACCTATGACGGCATTGGTGACTTCGAGCAGGATTTCCAGACGGTCATTTCACCTATGGACGGCGAAGTCGAGGGATGGGGCGTTACTCAGGAGATCAGAAGACTGCACGCTTGATGGCTGCGGATTGTCAGGTAACACACCACCGGCTGATTCGGGATACTTTCCGGATCGGCCGGTTGTGTTTCTGGTGCTTGTTCATGAACAGTGGTCAAAAAAAAGCCACTCAAACGAGTGGCGCAAAGGGAAGTCTGTTTAAAATCCGCAGGCATTTTTGGCTTGCTGGACAAAATATCGGTGGCGGCAAAAAAGGCTTTTGGTGCCCTGTTTGCTCGGTTGCTGTGGAGTGTGGCGAACTAATGTCGTTGGCGGAAATCAACTCTGACTATGCTGATCATAGATTTCACGGTTGAATGACGCTTCCGAATGAGGCGTGAAAGATTTGGCTTGGGCGTTTAATGCACAGGAATGGTGCGTAGAGCGTCGGGTGTTTACCTAACCTTTTGAAATCAAAGCGTTTATGCCGGTGGCACGGGCTTTGCGATGGTCTTGGTGTCCATGGTGACAAGGAGTACGGCATGATCCGCACCTTTTATGACGAGATGTACGATGCGGGCGGCGTAGTCCGTCCGCACTATCGGGAGTTCGCCCGCTGGCTGGGTGATACGCCTCCCGAACTTTTGGCTCAGCGCAGGCGCGAAGCCGATCTGCTGTTTCACCGTGCCGGGATCACGTTCACACTCTATGGTGATGAGCAGGGCACCGAGCGGCTTATCCCTTTCGATACCATCCCGCGCAGCATCCCGGCCAGCGAATGGCGGGTTGTCGAGCGTGGCTGCATTCAGCGCGTCAAGGCGCTGAACATGTTTCTGGCCGATCTGTATCACGACCAGCGGATTATCAAGGCCGGGATAATTCCCGCCGAACAGGTGCTGGCCAACGAGCAGTACCAGTTGGCAATGCAGGGCCTGAATCTGCACCGCGATCTGTACTCGCATATTTCCGGCGTCGATCTGGTGCGCGACGGTGACGGCACCTATTACGTGCTGGAAGACAATCTGCGCACCCCGAGCGGCGTGAGCTACATGCTCGAAGACCGCAAGATGATGATGCGCCTGTTCCCGGAGCTGTTTTCCGCGCAGCGCATTGCGCCGATCGACCACTACCCGAACCTGTTGCTCGACACGCTCAAGAGTTCCAGCCATCTGGACAACCCGAGTGTCGTGGTGCTGACGCCTGGCCGCTTCAACAGCGCCTTTTTCGAGCATGCGTTTCTGGCTCGCGAGATGGGCGTCGAACTGGTGGAAGGTGCCGATCTGTTTGTCCGCGATGACCGCGTGTTCATGCGCACCACCGACGGCCCGAAAGCCGTTGATGTGATCTATCGTCGTCTCGATGACGCATTCCTCGATCCGCTGGCCTTCAACCCTGATTCGATGCTGGGCGTCCCTGGGCTGCTGTCTGCCTATCGATCCGGCAACGTGGTGCTGGCTAATGCCATCGGTACCGGCGTCGCGGATGACAAGTCGGTTTACCCCTATGTCACCGACATGATTCGTTTCTATCTGGACGAAGAGCCGATTCTCAAGAACGTGCCGACCTGGCAGTGCCGCAAGCCGGAAGAGCTGTCCCATGTGCTGGCCAACCTCGGCGATCTGGTCGTCAAGGAAACCCAGGGCTCCGGTGGCTACGGCATGCTGGTCGGCCCCGCAGCGACCGCCGCCGAGATCGAAGCCTTCCGGGCACGCCTCAAGGCCAAGCCGCATGCGTACATCGCCCAACCCACCTTGTGCCTGTCGACCTGTCCGACCTTTGTCGAGAACGGCATCGCCCCGCGACATATCGATTTGCGCCCGTTTGTTCTGTCCGGTCGTGAAACCCGCGTTGTGCCTGGCGGGCTTACCCGAGTGGCCTTGCGTGAAGGTTCACTGGTGGTCAATTCGTCGCAGGGTGGCGGAACCAAAGACACCTGGGTGGTCGAGGATTAAGGATGCCTGCCAATGTTAAGTAGAACTGCCTCTGATCTTTTCTGGATGTCGCGTTACCTGGAGCGAGCGGAGAACCTCGCCCGCATGCTGGACGTGAGCTATTCGCTGTCGCTAATGCCGCAGGACGGGCGGGGCGACGGGCTGGATGAAATAGCCATGCCGTTGCTGATCACCGGCACCCTGGAAACCTATATCGAGCGTCATGGCGAGCTGCATGCCGAACGCATGCTGCACTTCTTTGCCCTGGACGCCACCAACCCGGCGAGCATCTACAGCTGCCTGGGCGCAGCGAGGGCCAGTGCGCACGCGGTGCGCGGGCGCATTACCGCAGACATGTGGGAGAACATCAACTCCACCTGGCTGGAGATTCGCGGCATCGCCCAGCAGGGCCTGACCCGCTACGGCATGAGCCGTTTCTGCGAATGGGTCAAGGAGCGTTCGCACCTGTTCCGTGGTGCGACCTACGGCACCATCATGCGTAACGATGCGTTCCGTTTCATCCGTCTGGGTACGTTCATCGAGCGCGCCGACAACACCATGCGCATGCTCGATGCCCGTTATGAGATGCTTGAATTGCGTGGGCCACAGGCCAACGCTGCGGCAGACAACTCGGCGGCCGGGTATTACCAGTGGAGCGCCTTGCTGCGCGCACTGTCCTCGTTCGAGGCTTACACTGAAGTCTATCGGGATGCGCCAGGCGCGCGTCAGGTTGCCGAGCTGTTGCTGCTGCGTGCCGACATTCCGCGCTCGCTGCGCGCGTGCCTGGAGGAGATGGACGTCATTCTGGCCAGCCTGCCGGGCGTCAACGGTCGACCCGCACAGCGCATGGCGGCCGAGATGGACGCCAGATTGCGTTATACCAGCATCGACGAGATTCTGGCTGAAGGCCTGCACGAGTGGTTGAACGAATTCATTCCGATGCTGGCTCAACTGGGTGATGCCATTCACACTTCGTATCTGGAGGCTGCATGAGACTTTCGATAAGCCATGAGACCACCTATCACTACGATGACCAGGTGCGCTCGAGTATCCAGTATCTGCGCCTGACACCTCACGACAGTGAGCGTCAGCAAGTGCTCAGCTGGCAGCTGACGTTGCCACGTCCGGTGCGTGCGCAGATCGACCCCTTTGGCAATATCCTGCATGTTCTGAGCCTCGAAGAGCCGCACGAAGCGATCATCATCGGCGCGCGCGGGCAGGTGGAGATCGACGAGACCCGCGAGGCCGAGCACGAAAGCCAGTCGGCATTGCCGTTCTTGCGCGTGACCCGACTGACCGAGCCTGACGAAGCGATTCGCAGTTTTGCGGCGATGGAGTGCCGCAAACGAGCTGACCGCACCGGGTTGATCGACCTGATGCAGGCGCTCAACCAGCACATGACCTACACCCAGGGCGCGACCGAGGTGGACACCAGTGCCGCGCAGGCTTTCGCCGGACGCTCGGGCGTGTGTCAGGACCATACCCACGCGTTTCTGGCCTGTGCCCGCAGCCTCGGGGTGCCGGCTCGTTATGTCTCCGGTTATCTGTGCAGCGAAGACAGCGAACATCTGTCCAGCCACGCTTGGGCCGAGGCCTGGATAGACGACGCCTGGTACAGTTTCGATGTCACCAATCAGCTGGCCATCCCCGAGCGTCATTTGAAACTGGCGGTAGGGCTGGACTATCTGGACGCCTGTCCGGTGCGCGGCATGCGGCGCGGCGGCGGATCCGAGCATATGCACGCCAAAGTCGTGGTGTCGCCCATGACCGGCACGCCGAAAGTGAAAACCCGCGTGCAGGTCCAGACGCAGCATCAGTAAACCGTAACGGGCTGTGCGTCATGAAATGGCCGGGCTCAACTGCCCGGCCATTACTTATTCGGCGGGGTCGTCGGTGATGTCGTAGAGCGCGTTGTGCAGCTCTTCATAGTTGCCGCCATTGATGACGCTGAAGTAGCCCGCAGCCCGGAGCTGGTCCTGAGCCTTGTCGGCCTTGCTGTCCGTGCTGCTGAAAATCACGAACACCGCATTGCGATCGTTGAGCACCTGTTTCATCTGATTGACCAGCCGTCGGTCATCGACGCGCACGGCGTTCAGTACTGTGCCTGCGTCATAGTCGGTCTGACTACGCACATCCATCGCCAGCTTGCCTTCCTTCAGCGCTGCCACGGCCGCAGCCTGATCGACCATCCCCGCGTGTGCTGCGAAACTGCTGACAAGTGCACAAACAGCAATCCATTGGCGCATACATTCAACCTCCCTAAGTGCGAAGGGAAAGAGTGGCACAGTTGAACGTTGATCGAAAGCGCGTGGATCAGCCAAACAATCGATTCAGGTTAGGCACGATCAATAACAGCGCAGTGGTGAAGAGGATCAATCCCGCCTGACGTACTTTGGAGTGTTTGTACTTGAACATGGCTGACCGCCTTTTGTTGTTATTCCTGAGCGACAGAAGCAGGCCCGATCTGCAAGACAGATAATCGACTGCTGGCAAGGTTGTGCATTGAACAGGTGGGTCCGGTCATTCGACCGCTGGCCCGAGCGCTGAAAGGATTTTGCGCGCCTCCTGTTACAGATATAACCATAGAGCCGAGGTGCCGTTCAGCTTAGAACTGTTAGGAATCTCAATGTGTTTATCTAGAAGCAAACGTTATTACCGGGTGCGGCGCTGAATGCACAGCCCTTTTCTAGACGCTTCGGCATTGGCCGTCAGCTTTGCACCGTTCGTCCGGGACAGAATTTTCCTACATGGAATAAACGTCTGAAACGGGCCGGGGGGCAGCTTGATTTGCCGAGGTCTTCAAGGCAGGCTCTGCCGGTGCGCTATTGCCTCATTACTGCTTCAGGGTCCCTTTTATGTCTTTACGCATCTGTATTCTGGAAACCGACAATCTGCGGCCTGAACTGGTCGAGCAATATCATGGGTATGGGCGGATGTTCGAATTACTCTTCGCTCGCCAGCCCATCGCCGCAGAGCTGACGGTCTACAACGTGGTGCAAGGGGACTATCCACCTGCAGACGAGCAGTTCGATGCTTACCTGGTGACCGGCAGCAAGGCCGATTCATTTGGCACCGACCCGTGGATTCAGACCTTGAAGGTCTACCTGCTGGAGCTGTATCAGCGCGGCGAAAAACTGCTGGGCATCTGCTTCGGTCACCAGTTACTGGCCTTGCTGCTGGGCGGCAGGACCGAGCGTGCGGTGCAGGGGTGGGGCGTCGGCATTCACCATTATCAACTGGCCCCCGCCAGGCCGTGGATGACGCCGGCGATGGACAGCCTCACGCTGCTGATCAGCCATCAGGATCAGGTTACCGCGCTGCCCGAGAACGCGACGGTGCTTGCGTCCAGCGAGTTCTGCCCGTTTGCCGCCTACCATATCAATGATCAGGTGCTGTGCTTCCAGGGGCATCCCGAGTTCATCCATGACTTTTCCCGCACCTTGCTTGACCTTCGTCAGGAAGCGCTGGGCGAGCAGATTTACCAGCAGGGTGTCGCCAGCCTGGACCACGATCATCATGGCGCGACCGTGGCGGAATGGATGATGCGCTTTGTGGCGCACAAGCCGGAAAAACAGTCCGTCTGACCCGGCGCATGGCTCATCGTCATGCGCTTGCTGGATTGTCTGAACGGGAATGCGGTGGCGGAGTTATAGCCAGCCGGAGCGCTTGAAGCTGGCGAACAGCGCCGTACACCCGCCCAGAATGACGCCCAGCACGATGAAGTAGCCGTATTCCCACTTGAGTTCAGGCATGTTCTCGAAATTCATGCCGTAGATGCCGGCAATGGCCGTCGGGAACGCCAGAATCGCTGCCCATCCGGCGAACTTGCGCTGCACGATGCTTTGCCGCGAAGACTCCAGCAGCAGGCCGATTTCGATTGTCTGGCTGGCGATGTCACACAGGTTGCCCAAGTCTTCCATCTGCCGCTTGACGTGAATTTCGACATCGCGGAAGTAGGGGCGCATGTTCTTGTCGATAAACGGAAAACTCAGTCTCTGCAATTCTTCGCCCACTTCCACCATCGGTGCCACGTAGCGGCGCATGCGTAACAGGTCGCGGCGCAGGGCGTGAATGTGCTGGATGTCGGACTCGCGCAACGAACCACCAATGACGCTCTGCTCCAGTTGCTCTAGCTCGGCGTGGATGGCTTCGGTCACCGGCTGATAGTTCTCGGTCACGAAGTCCAGAAGCGCGTAGAGCACGAAGTCTTCGCCGTGCTCCAGCAGAAGTGGTCTGGCCTCGCAGCGCTGACGCACCAGCCCGTAGGACTTGGAGTGGCCGTTGCGCGAGGTGATGACATAGCCCTTGCCGGCGAAGATATGGGTTTCGATGAACAGCAGCTTGCCGTTGTCGCGCACGGGGGCGTAAGTCACGATGAACAGTGCATCGCCAAAGGTTTCCAGCTTCGGACGGCTATGCACCTCCAGCGCGTCTTCAAGGGCCAGCTCATGCAGGTTGAACTGCTCCTTGAGGCTGGTCAGCTCCGCGTTGGTGGGCTGTTCCAGTCCTATCCAGACGAAATGATCGGGCTTGGCTGCCCAGGCAGCGCCCTCATCGAGGGTAATATCACGGACTTTTTTGCCCTTGCTGTACACCGCTGCTGCAACAACTCGGCCCATGGCGCTATCGCTTCTTCAATTTGTCAGTGGCGCAAAAACATGCGCGGTCGCTGATCAGATTGATCAAACGCGTATGAGTTCGCCGATAAACCAAAGCCCGTTGACACGGGCTTTGGTTGAGGATCAGAGCATGTGCTGCCGATCCTGTTCGATCGCCGCCTCCAGCGTGTCGAGCAAGGCCTTTCTGACCTTGAGTTTGGTCTTCTTGTGCGCGCTCATATTGATCTTCTTCAACTGCCCGGCGACGGCCAGCGCGGTGCTCTGCAGCTCCTCGACGCTGACCACCCGGTCGAGGAAACCGGCGGCCATCGCTGCTTCAGGGTCGAACATCTCGGCGTTGATCACTGAGCGATTGAACGCCGATTTGCGCAGCCGATCGCGTGCCAGTTCGATACCGGCATGGTGCATGGTCATGCCGATCTGCACCTCGTTCAGGCCGATACTGAACGGCCCGGCGACACCGATTCGATAATCGGCAGACAGCAGCAGGAAGGCACCCTTGGCAACCGCGTGGCCTGGGCAGGCGACGATGATCGGGAAGGGGTGCGACAGCATGCGCCGCGCCAGCGTCGAGCCTTGTGCGACCAGCTCGATCGCGGCCTCGGCGCTGGAGGTCATGACCTTGAGGTCGTAACCGCCCGACAGAATGCCCGGCTGGCCGGTGAGAATAACGATGGCCCGGTCCTTTTCGGCCTGATCCAGCGCCGCGTTGAACGCAACGATCACGTCCGGGGAAATGGCATTGACCTTGCCGTTGTTCAGGGTCAGCGTGGCGACACCGTCGTCCAGATGGTACGAGACCAGATCACTCATGACGTGATTCCTTTATTGAAGTGAGCAGACGTTACTCATCCCTAAGGAACAGGTAAAGCGCTGACTGCCGGGTCACTGAATGGTGTGCCGATCAATGGCTGATTTAGCGCCGACTGCGCGCCGCGTCATGGCTGGATATCGTTGAATCCGCAATATTCTTCCCACTCCATCCCCAGCGCTTCGGCGACCTGGCGGTGTGCTTCAAGGCGCATGCTCTGCAACTGTTCGGGCGACTCGGCAATCAGCTCCAAGGCCAGCTCCCAGGTCTCGATACCCTGGCTCTCGGCCTCGTCTTCGAACGCCCATTGCACTTGCTGCTTTTGCTCCTTGGGGCTCAAGGCGCTGATTTCATCCTTCAGGGTCGGATGGGTCGCGAGGTATTTCGCCAGCGCGGCCTCGTTCCACTCAAGTGTATTCATGTAGTTTTGCCTCAAACGTTTCGATAGCCAGGCTGTCTCTTTGAGTAGTCTGGCAAGACCGCGTGATTGTGAGGGAGGTGGCCTTTGGTGTCAGCACTTGCAAACGGTTGTCCGCACGAATTTATCGATCATTTGAAGAGGAACCTGTCGTTATGATCAAAGTGAGCGTGCTGTATGCGTATGAAGAGGGTGCCCGTTTCGACCACGATTACTATCGTGACAGACACATGCCGCTGGTGCAGGAGCTGATGGGCAAGTACTGCAAGGGTTACAGCGTGGACCGCGGCATAGGCGGAGCCACACCAGGCTCCGACCCTGTGTATATCGGCATGTGCCACATTTACTGTGATTCCATTGAAGACTTTGAAGCCGGCATGGGGCCGCATTCAAAGCAGATCAATGCCGATATCATCAACTACACCGACCTGATCCCTGAAATTCAGATCAGCGAAGTGCGCGCCGATGTAAAAACCGCTCTGTAAGTTATCGAGCGGCATCCCGAAACGCCGCCTGTTTTTTCGAGGACATTCCACCCGACGGATCGAAACACTGACTGTCGTAACGCGGGCTTTGGCACTGCGACGGAATGTTCGGGGGAGGCGGGCGGTTTCGCTGGAAAGCCTTGTAGCGTTCGGTCTCGATCACCTGCACTCGAGTGCGACCGCCGACCTTCAGGTATTCGGTTGCCTTGAGGTTGGTCTTGTGAACGTAGTCCAGCGGCTCGTCTGCGTGCCGCATATAGGCTGGGCCTTTGCGTTGCAGTGCGCTTTGCGCGCTTTCATCACACGGGATAGATGCATAACTCACTTTGCCCTGGGGTGATGTGCATTTGAAGATCTCGCCGTACGCTGCGCCGCTGACCAGCAAAGCGAACACCGACAGCGTTATTGAAAGCCTTTTCATTGTGTTATCCCTACTGGACGCGAGCATGGCGCAAGGCTACCACTTGCTCTTTGTCGCTGCCATATCCCTCTGCCAGGCCCGTTCGTCAGACACATCGCACGGCTGTGGCCGCAGGCTCTCTGAATATCAGGTCCTGAATTTAAAAACGGAGGCGCATATGACCGGCACCCAGCCAGGCAGCAGCAAACACCACAAGAATGATCCGGGTTTCGACGAGAAGTCGCCGAACACCCAAGACCCGCAGATCGACCCTACCGAGCCTGCGAAGACTCCTGCCACCGAGAAAGGCAGTAAGGATGATTACCCGCCTTACACACCGGACAAGTAACTGACAGATTGCCCTCGGTGAGTACCGGGGGCGATTTATATCCGGACCTCGCTTTACCCCCTCGTGCTACTTGTTGGCATCCAGATATTCCAGCAGATCTTCCATTCGCTCATCGCTACCCATCCACCACAGCTTCATGCGTGTGCCGGGGACAACTTCGCTTGGGTCCTTGATATACGTGCGCAACTCTTCACGCGTCCAGACCAGCCCCGAGTTCTTCATCGCGTCGGTGTACACGTAGCCTTCCTGCTGCCCCGCCTGACGACCAATGATGCCGTTGAGCGGCGGGCCAAATGCGCTGCGTGCAGAGGGGCCGATCTTGTGACAGCCCGAGCAGAGGCGGGTGAACACGGCTTTCCCGGCCTCCGCATCGCCCGCGCCATGAGCAAGCGCAGGCAGGGCCAGTGCCAGCAGGAGTAATGCGGTTTTTTTCATCGGTCATCCACAGCGCGTTCGGCCTTTCGCTCAAAAGGGGCAAATGTTAGCGCAATTATCGCGGGATCACTTGCTGGCCGGTATCTGGCTCGACAGTTCGTCGAAGTCACGCTTGTAACTCGCCATCTCGGCTGCGCTGACAAAGCTCTGTTCAAGGACCACCTTCTTCGCGCCGGACTCGATGGTGTCCAGTTGGTGAAGGAAGCGCTTCTTCTTTCTGGCCTCCATCCGTGTGCCAGCCTTATCGATAGCCGTGCGTAGCTCTGTTGCCCGCTGGTTTACAAAATCCTGGCCGCGACGATCAACCGTTAGCCCGTCATTTTCGACATAACCTTCCAGCCCGGTTTTTTTCAAGACCAGCCACAACGCCTGATCCGGGGTGAAGGTGCCCTTGAATTTCTTGACCTTTCTGCTGCTGTCTGCGCCCAGGTCGACCTTCACCGGGCAGCCGGATCGATGGGCCAGTTGCTGCAAGGCCTCGTCTAGGCGTTGCGAAGGCATGTCGTACTCCACTGGCGTCATCTGACACGCAGCGAACACGGGAGCAGCCGCCAGACACGCCGCGGCGAGGAGCATTTTTTTCAGGGTGTTTTTCATGATTGACAGGTTTCATCCGGGAGGTAGGGCTTGGAAATCGTTTTCTGCATGATGTTCCCTGTCTGCCCGACGCTTGCTTGAGCAGTCGTGTCCCTGGTGTTTCTTGACCCATGCCAAACGCTGCATGCTCAAATCGCAGACAAAGAAAAGCCCGCGATGGGGGGTAGCGGGCTTAAGGTCTTGCTGGGAATTGAGTTAACAATAAACCCGCGAACGTGAAAAAAGCGTGAACTGCCGGATACAATTTACAAACAATTCAAATCACGGCTCGCCGTCCCAGTAATCGAGGTTTTCCGTGGTCCGCTGGTTGGCGGTAAACACTCGGGTTCCCTGCACTGAAACCATCGCCTGGTACTTGCCCGAGTCCGGGTATTCACAAACCTCCGGCGTTTCCCGGGTGCTGATCGACAGGTACTTCAGCGGCGCCTGCGAGGTGTTGATTATCTGATGCGGATAATCGGCACCCGCGGGGATAAACAAGACGTCCCCCGTCTTGATCGGCAGCATCTCGCCCGCAACACGCAAACTGCCTTCACCCTCGACGATCACGAACATCTCTTCCTGCACATGATGAAAATGATAAGGGCAGGAGCGCTTGCCCGGCGCCACGACATCAATCGAGGCCCCCAGCTTTTGCGCGGCCGTGCCAGTGCCCAGGCGGGCTGCCGAGCTTTCATAGAGCGGTTCACGAACTTCATGTGCGAGAGGGGCCTCGTTGAAATTGCGAATCAGACGAGACGCCAGTTCACGTGCGCGTTCATTCATGTCGGTCGAGGCTCGGGGAGTTCAGAAGAGGGTACTTTAGACCAGAGCGAGTCAGGTGTTGCAGGCAGTTACCTCGATCAGAAAAAACAGCCCCAGGCAGCCGCCACAAAAAGCCCCCCGCGCCGCGTGTATCCGTTGCGCAGCTCGGAAACCTATTCGCCTGAAACTCGTCTACACTTCACAACACGATTTGGCCCCTTCCAGAGGACGCACCATGTTTTCAAAACCCGATATTCAGCGAGTTCTTGAAACAGCTTTTCTGCCTTCAAAGTGCGAGTGCGTCGTCGCGCCCAATGAAACCTTCTCGGTGAAGCTTCTCCATCCCGAGTCAGGTGATATCCAGCTCTACGTAACGGGGCTGTCCCTGTCCGAGGTAGACAGCAGCCGATCCATCGCCCGGCTGGTGCTCTCCCTGAGAGAACAACGAGACCTGATGGGGCAGATGAATTTGTCTCTGAGGCGGATGGCGTAGGGACTGGGGTCGGGTTTTGATTGTGGTTGTTTGATCGCATTCGCAAAGCCCCTGAATTCCTTTCAGAGTTCAGGGGCTTTGCGTTTTATCGATATGGAGATGAAGGAGGGGGGCTCAAGTAATCGTCAATGGCGTGGTGCGATCCAGAAGCGTCTACCCTTGCTAGTTCATCACCAAGACAATGACTTGATGCTTTCCCGAGAAACGGGCTTTGAGTCGGGCCTGAGGTTGATTCCCTCTCGTAATGTCGACTGATTGCATCTGGTCGCAGGCGTCTCCGCTTGGGTTTGAATCTGCCGGTGGCGACTGACCGCTATCGGCCAGAAGCGGACATTGGTCAGAGGGCCCCTGCACTCAACTTAATTACTTGGCGTGTGTGGGAAAGTGGAAACGAGTCGTTCAGTATTCAAAAACTATTTTTCAGGGAACGAAAGGATATGCATATTGAGACCGTTTGGGTGCGTAATTTCCGTCGTCTGAAGGACACTCGCATCGATCTGGCGTCCGATATTTCAATATTCGTCGGGGCCAACAACAGCGGTAAAACATCTGCGGCGCACGCTTTGCAGCTTTTTACCTCCGCTTCGAAGGATCGATTTACCCTCCATGATTTCAGCTCAGAGTGCTGGGACGCCATCAACGCTTTCGGAGAAGGGGCGGACGGAGTCGAACTGCCAACTATTTCCCTCGACATCTGGTTCTGCGTCACGCCAGCCGATCTGCATCGAGTTGTAGATCTGCTACCTAGCCTAGATTGGCAAGGTAACCGGGTTGGTATTCGAGTGGAGCTCGCAGCAGCAGATGCCGGCCTTCTGAGAAGCAGTTTCCAAGAAGCACGGGCCAGCGCGCGGCATGCTCTGTTGCAGCCAACAGAGGAAGGCGTGGCACAGCGAGATGTGGAGCCAGCCATTGCGCAACACGGGTACAACCCGCGACCGCGTGACCTTTGTGACTTCATTGCAGATACCGTAGGTGACAGGCTACGGCGTGATTTCGAATTGAGGTACTACATACTCGATAGCGCTGGATTTGACCCTGAGTTTAGACAGCTTGATGGTTTCGTGCCGCTACGCCTGATTCCTGATAAGGGTCGCAGTGGAAGGGATGTACTGGGTAGCCTGGTAAAGGTCGACTGTTTACATGCTCAGCGTCACCTGTCCGACTCCAATGCTGGATCTCGATCTGAAGATCTCTCCCGCTGTTTGAGTCGTTTCTACGAAAGGAACCTTGAGAAGCGCGGCGAGGATTATGACGCTCAGCGCGCACTATACCAGTCCGAGAGCCTGCTGAATGACCACCTGGAACGTGTTTTCGGTCCCACTTTGGAGCGTTTGGCAGATCTGGGCTATCCCGGGGTCAACAATCCTCGGCTGCTGATCAAGACTGCATTGAACCCTGCGACCATTCTGAGTAGCCATGAAGGGGCACGTGTGCACTACGCGCTTGGCGCTCTCGGAGCAGCAGAGGTCACGGCAACCTTGCCTGATAGGTACAACGGCCTAGGTTTCAAGAACCTGATTTATATGGTTGTTGAACTGCTCGATGTTCACGGTCGATGGTTGGACATTGAGGAAAACCGCCCACCGCTCCACCTGATATTCATAGAAGAGCCGGAGGCGCATCTCCATGCTCAGCTGCAGCAGGTTTTCGTTCGGAAAGTGTTAGACATCCTCGCCGTGCCAGAGGAAGACAGCCCATATTGCACCAGCCAGCTTGTAGTCTCGACGCACTCGCCTCACGTCCTTTACGAGCGAGGCTTCAAACCTATTCGATATTTTCGGCGAGTAGCGGATGCCGGCATACAGCAATCTAAAGTGCTCAGCATGGCAGCTTTTTATGAGGCGGCCGTAGATCCTAACGACCCGAATGACCGCACTAGGGATTTTCTTGAGCGATATCTCAAGCTAACTCACTGCGACATGTTCTTCGCTGATGCGGCCATTTTGGTTGAAGGGAACGTCGAGCGGCTGCTGATGCCGCAAATGATTGCTAAAGCTGCACCTCGACTTCAGTCGAACTATTTGAGCGTTTTAGAGGTGGGTGGTGCGTTCGGACATCGATTCAAAGGCCTCATTGATTTCTTGGGGCTCACTTCGCTGATCGTGACCGACATTGACAGTGTTTCTCCGCCCGCAGCGGGCGCTTTAGCCGCAAACGGCGAGTTGCCGGTTGATGAGGATCCAGCGGATGCAGAGCCTGACGACAATGAGGACGCGGAGGAGGCTGAAGCGAGACGTAAAGGGCGCAAGGCGTGCATGGTTCATGAAGCCGGGGCTCTTACTTCAAACCAGACGTTGATCAAGTGGCTGCCTGGGCACACCACGATTGACGATCTGCTGGCTGCGACTGCCGAACAGCGCACTCAATCCCGAGACGAAGAAGGCGGCGCCCTTGTACGTGTTGCTTACCAGACACCAGTAGCGGTGGTGTGGGGCGGAGCGACTCAGGTGAGGACAGGCAGGACGTTGGAGGAAGCGTTTGCACTGCAAAACCTAGCCTGGACGCAGCACCTGGACCGCAAGGATCTCGGCCTACGTATCAAGGGTTCCAATAATCTGGAAATCGCAGGTATTGCGGAGCGCCTTTACCGTAAGGTCAAAAGCTCAAGTTTTCGTAAAACTGATTTCGCTCTCGGGCTGCTGGCTCAAGAGCCATCGGCATGGACGGTGCCAAATTACATTTCGGACGGTCTTCGTTGGTTGGAGGATCTGGTCGCCCCGCCACCGCCAGCAGTAGCTGAGGCGGAGGCGCCTCTCAACGGGGGTGAGGTATGACTGCGCGTATCGGTCAGCCGGATACTCAAGCAGATATCGAACTAAGGTTGTGCTTGGACCAGCGTCCTCAACGCAGCTTTGTCATGGTTGCTGGCGCGGGTTCTGGAAAGACGACGTCGCTGGTAAAGGCCCTGGCGCACCTCGGCCAGACGCGAAGACTAAAGCTCAACATGCGTGGTCAGAGAGTCGCTTGCATTACCTACACTGAAGTAGCGGTCAAGGAGATCTGGGGGGACGTAGGTAACGATCCGCTGTTCCATGTCTCGACGATTCATAGTTTTCTGTGGACGGTAATCAGGCCATTCCAAGTGAACTTGAAGGCTTGGGTCATCGCAAGGATCCACGAGAAAATCGCCGAGGCGCAGCAGCATCACGACAAGCCTAGGACTCGGGCAGCAACTCGTGAGCGGCTCGTGAAAGATATCGCGCGTTACCAGCGTCACCTTGAGGCCGTAAGGCATTTGACTCATTTTAACTACGGCGCCGGAAGCGATTTCGGGCGAGGTGTACTCGGGCACTTCGACGTTATTTCGGCCGCGGTCGAGCTAATCGAGCAGAGCCAGTTGCTTCGTGATGTCATCGCCAGCAGGTATCCAGTCCTTTTCATTGATGAAAGCCAAGACACGCGTCCGGAAGTAGTGGCTGCATTTAGAAGGATCGCCGAGACGACTCCTGTGGAGTTCTGCCTCGGATTTTTTGGCGATCCGATGCAAAAAATCTACCTTGAAGGTGCTGGAGTCATTGAGACGGCCGCAGGCTGGGAGCAAATCACCAAGCCAGAAAATTTCAGGTGTCCGCAGCGAGTGCTCCAGGTAGTGAATGCTATCCGGGAGCCCGATGACGGTTTGTCTCAAACACGAGGCCGGATGAACTGGGTCGACGGCAATCCTGAACCTGTTATGGGATCTGTTCAATTCTTCCTACTGAGAGCAGATGACCATCGCTCTATGAAGCTAGCTAAAGTTCGTGAATGGATGCGGCGTACGAACGATGACGATCATTGGGTGAGTGGTGATCTTGCCGCTGACTTCAGGGTTTTGGTTGTCGTGCATCGGATGGCGGCAGCGAGGCTCGGCTTTCCGAATCTTTACGCTGCTTTGAATGACAACGATGCACCACCGTCCATCAAGGAGGGCCTTAAGGACGGCACCGCATGGCCGCTGCGGCCGTTTCTGGATTACTTGCTACCCTTGGCAACGGCGGTTTCAGAAAACCGAAAGCTCGACGTCATGACTTTTCTGCGTTCGGAATGTCCATTATTGCAGCCAACGGCTCTGGTCGGTAGCGATCCGGTAGCGGTGCTTCGGGCATTGCAAGCATCCACAACAGAGTTGGCCAGACTCATTTTTTCGAGCGATGCATTGCTGCAGGACGTGCTCGTTCACTCCCAGGCAGCAGGTCTGCTACAACTGGACGAAGCGTGGACAAAATACTTGGGCCCAGACCGCACAGCTGACGATGATGATCCTGAGATCCCCGCCGTGTCGGCTTTCCTACGTTGCGGTGTCGGTGAATTGGCTGGCTATCGTCACTACCTCGAAGATCTTTCACCGTTTGCGACCCAGCAGGGAGTGAAGGGGGCGGAATTCGAACGCGTTTTGGTGCTCATAGATGACGAAGAAGGTAGAGGACAAAGGCAGTTCTCCTACGAAAAATACTTCGGCATTGTGGAGCCCTCAGATACTGATCTGGAAAACCTTGCACAGGGCAAGGATAGCGTGATGGATCGCACCAGAAGGCTTTTCTACGTGTGTTGCTCCCGAGCGACTAGGGATCTCGCTGTGGTCATGTTCGTGCAGGACATCGAAACCGCTCGAGAAAAAATTGCCGAAACCGGCATCTTTGATTCTGCCGACATTGTGGATGAGGAGACTTTGGAAGCCGCTCTAACTTAGCGCTGGCATATTTTCGCGTTCACTGCTTCTGCCTTTCATGACTGACCGGTGTCAGTAGACTGCACCTACGGCGACTGACTCATGTCGGCCAACAGCGGACGTTTATGGGGAGGCTGTTTCCAGTAAAGTTCGGCTATCCTACTGACCATGGTGTATAGAATGATAATGTTCTAGTCATCGTTACTTAGGCGTATGCCCACACATAAAATTCGTTCTCACGGAACTTAAAAAATGGATAAAATTTTTACTCTAAATGCAAGAGGGAATATTTTTCTCGAAGTAACTAGCGAAGCTTTTAAAGTTTCTCATTCGAGAATGACGAGCGAAATTCAATATATGTTCAAAAGTACCGTTCGTGACCTTAAGAAAAGCGGCGTGGACTATGCGAATCTAAAAGCAGCGCTAACTCCATCTTTAGAGCATAACGAAGTTGGACTTATTTTCGATTCAACAGCAATAGAATCTAGCAGTTATGGTCGCGAGGTAATGCAAGCGGTCTTACCTTTTCTAGATCCTAGAAGCACACATAGTATTCTTGCTGGAGACCTCGTCGCGAGCAACGAAGAACAGGACCTTGTATACGACATACTATGTGAGAGCTTGATTCTTACAAAATCGCTTGAATATAAACACAGTAATCTTCTCTTTTGCGTATATTTAAATAATGTCACCGATGCGTCTTTGGAGAGAATCCATGAAGGTTTAAAATCATTTTCAGCGTATCTGGGACTTATTCCGACCACTTACGCTTCCCCAGCAAAGGCCTACCTTTCTACTATTTTAGTAAATGTATGCATAAAACGAGAGAACCTGATCATTCTCCCTCATGAGGATGATCGGTCGAACGATGAAAACATTAACATCACATTTTATCCGTTTGAGGACCTTGGATTTAAAATAAAGAGCATTCAGTCGCACGATTTCAGCCATTTCCTCAGCTATAAAATCGAAAGGCCGACTTGGCCAGGATTCGAGACAGATACACATTTCTCACTCAATGCAATTTCAGGGGTGGTGTCGCCGCTAGCAGACATGGATATTGAAATAGAAGATAAGAAATATGAGTACTTAATAAAAGCAGGAAAGCTGATAAAAGGTGGTCTTGTTGAGCTTGACAAGGATCAGTTGGCGAGTCTAATACGTTCGAAAATTGAAGCGAGCTATATATATAATCTTCGCTACTTGAAAGAATTTGATGTGAAAATATTTAACGTAATAATTGAGGTGCCACAATCCGGGTCAGGCCGCATCGCCCGTATGAATGTTGCTCTAGAGTATAAACCTGATGATCATCTTCTTCGAATGATCACATTCTACTAGTCGGGTTCTGATGCAGAATTACCGATGGTGATGCTAGTTATACCGAAACCGGGTTGGCGCTAGCGTGTACTGACGTACTAGGAGCTGCCTCGCAATTCCACCAGTTTACTTAATCGACTTTTTCTTTGACTTCTCCGAACTCGGTTCCAACGCTCTTAAACCTGCCCGCAATATGGATATGAACGTCACTAGTTGCTTGTTTGGTAAGAAGCCTACCGTTTCTACCAACCGGTCACTACTGGCAGCTTTAGGCCGATTGCAGCCTGTCGCGAAGGTCCGCAACCGACCCAAAGCTGACTGTCGCGACGCTTTGGATAACGAGGGGTGATTCAGTGAGCTATTAATCTAATCGCAGAAATCGGATCGTTATCAGCAGTGTTACCTTAATCAATGCGCTTGGCCTGGCATTTTCATGTAGGGCGGGAAAGAAACGCGCTTTTTATATCAATTTTCTGCGAAATCTAGGTAGTATTGTAGGAGATCGTATAAAGTTAGTTAGCCTTCCATCCATCCGCGAGAAAAATCATGAATAGGCTGCCGGCGCTTACATCGAAAGGTTTTTTACCAACTGGAACCCATGTTTGTTCTGCTCAAGAATTTATTGAACGATTCTGTCTGGTAAATGAAAAAAGGAAGCAAATCAGAAAAGCATTTGTAGATATTTTGGATTTCTCTAATTCGCGAAATGCAGTCTGTGTTTTAATTGGTGGCTCATACGTAACCGACAAAGAAGATCCTCACGACCTAGATGTGGTGATTGTTCTACAAAAAAAGGAACATATACCTTCCAAGCCCGAGCGACTCGTTTTAGATGGAAGACGAACCGATATTATGTTTTGCTCTATTGATGAGCCAATCATTGCTTCATCTTTTGTGAGGCTATTGTCCTACGCGAGATACGGTCATGAAGTGGGGGTGGTGCAGATCAGTCTGAATCATCCGGACAAACCGTGGGAAACAACTCACGAGCCTGATGATGAAACCTTCGAGGTGATCAAGAGAGCTTATTTTAATAGGCACTTGGTCGATTTAAACGAAGCCCCTGGCGTTCTGGTGACTATTCATGGTCTTATGTCGCATGCAGACTGGAATGCAAGTTTAATTCCGGTCGCAAACAGCCAGGGGTGGATTGTTGCTCCATATATTTATGGCTTTACGACGCCCGATATTTTATTGAATAAAGGAAAAAGAAAAGAGGCTGTCGATCTGTTCAGGGATTGGATCTTCTCCATAAAAGAAGATTACTGCCAGAACGGAGAACGGATCTCCGTAATTGCACATTCGTTTGGTACTTATCTGATTGGAGCATACCTAAATGGGTTTGAGGAGTTTCCTCCTGTAAACTTTAATACTATCATCCTGACCGGTAGTATTTTGAACGAAAAATACGACTGGGAAAGTTGTGCTGGATTTAAGGTGGCGCGAGTCAGAAATGAAATCGCTCCTAATGATCAATGGGTAAAGTGGATGCCCAAAAAACCGGCTGAATGGTTAGGTCTCGATCCATTATTTGGTCAAGCAGGGACAGAGGGGTTTAAATCAAAAAGCGAGATTCTGACTCAGGTCAGTAACAAGATTTTTGATCACAACAATGTAATCAAAAAAGATGTGATAACGTCGATGTGGATGCCATTCCTAAATAGCAACAAGCACGCCGGTGATGAAGAAGATTATAAGCGAATTATGCAAAAAATAAAAAGCGAAAATCTATAAGTAGGGCCTCATTAGTATTATCACATTGTAGCTTGGTCTTCGAAAACATCTATCAAACGACATTCGTCAGAGACCAACAGGCACTGCGGGCTGTACGGTTCTTAAATAGCCAATTTTGGCTATTTTGTGCCACCCGCAAGTGACCGCTATTGGCCGATAGTAGCCCAATCACAGCAGCCAGCCACCGACCCAAGGCGGCCATGTTTAGATCTCTAACGGCCCATCAGGCGCTGATGATGGACAGGGCAGGCCAGATAGCTGCGCAGTTTTCTGAGCACCTTTTTCTACTTCGAATTTTGCTGTTGATCTAACGACGAGGCTGAAAAGATCGTAGAGCCCGTGCCGTTGATGCCACGGATTACCAATCCGGACACGATTCATCTGATGGCCTTCCGGCTGATTGCTTTCCCGGCTTACAGCTTCTCTGAAGCCTTCCGGCGCAAGATAAATATGCAAATACCCGGAGGAGTGCAGGGGGGCTGGTGCAACGCCGGAGTGACAGCTCATTCGCAGCCCGCTCAAACCCGACTGAACTGTGAAGCCCTCACGGGGACTGAACTTAACCCCCCCCCTTAAGGAGCTACCCCCATGAACAGCGATCAACTCAATCAATACGACGCCGAGCGCCTTCACCAGCGAGTAGCGGCTGAACTGGGCATTACTGCCGAAGAGCTGACCACCTGGATGATCAACGATATCGAACGGGTGACCGAAGGCGGCAAGGACGTCGGGCACATGGTGGTCTTCCGCGAGTCGACCCCTGCGGAGGTTCTCGACAAGGTTCAGCACAAACAAAGCCATTTCACGGCCATGACCGGTGTGATCGATCTGAGCTAAGTGCAGCGGGCTTTGAGGTCAAAGCCCGCAGACTCAATAGCCCGCCCCCGTACCGGCGCCTGTCACGATCGCAATCCCGGAACTGGTGCCCAGGCGTGTTGCGCCAGCTTCGATCATCGCTCTGGCCGTGGCCACGTCACGCACTCCGCCAGACGCCTTGACGCCGATGTCAGGGCCTACCACCCGGCGCATCAGCGCCACATCCTCGAGCGTTGCGCCACTGCGGCTGAAGCCGGTTGAGGTCTTGACGAATGCCACGCCCAGTTCGCGGCAGATCTCGCAGGCGCGCACCTTCTGCGCCTCATCGAGCAGGCAGGTTTCCAGGATCACCTTGAGCGGCACCTTGCCACAGGCCTGCAGCACCGCGGCGATATCGTCGCGGACTTCATCGAACAGGCCGTCCTTGAGCCAGCCGATGTTCAGCACCATGTCGATTTCCTGAGCGCCGGCGGCGATCGTCAGGGCTGCTTCCGACGCTTTGCTGGCACTCAGCCCGGCGCCCAGCGGAAAGCCCACCACCGCACAGACCTTCACGGCAGAGCCGGCCAGTTGTCGAGCGGCAAAAGGCACCTGGCCGGAGTTCACGCACACCGAGTAGAAGCCGTGTTCCCGGGCTTCGGCGCAAAGTGTGGCAATCTGCTCTCGGCTGGCATCCGCCGCCAACAAGGTGTGATCGATGGCCTGGGCCAGTGCAGCGGGTTCTAGCGAATTCATCAAGGGATTCCTGTCATCAGTAAAAACACTTGGGTGGATACCCATAAGTTAAAAAATTAACACTTGGTGTTACTCTAGCGACACCACTAACGGATTGCCGGGATGCCCATGGACGTCAAGAAAACCGACCGCATCAAACAGATTCAACAGGCCCTGCAAGATCAGAAAGCCATCCATCTGCGGGAGATGGCGGCGCTGCTTGAGGTGTCCGAAATGACCTTGCGCCGCGACCTCAGCCGGCACCCGGAGCAATTACGGCTGCTGGGTGGCTACATCACCCGCGCCCACGATGATCCTGAGCCGGGGGATTACCGGGTCAGCGAGCAGGGCACCCGCCATGTCGAGGAGAAGCGCCGCATCGGCAAGCTGGCCGCCACTTTTATCCGGCCCGGCGACACGGTATTTTTCGACTGTGGCACGACGATCCCCTTCGTGGTCGACTTCATTCCTGACGAGCTTGAGTTCACTGCGGTGTGCAACTCGCTCAACGTGCTGCTCAAGCTGCAGCAGAAACCCAACTGCAGCATCGTCCTTTGCGGCGGCATGTTCCACCGCAAGAACCAGGTGTTTGAGAGCCATGCCGAAACCAGCATTCTCGATGGCGTGCGCCTGACCTGGGCCTTTGTTTCGGCGGCCGGGGTCAGCCTGGACTGCGGTGTCACCTGTTTCAATTTCCACGAGGTGGAGGTCAAGCAGAAGGTCATGCGCCAGGCCCGGCAAAGCCTGCTGCTGGCCGATCATTCCAAATTCGACGCCGTACGCACTGCGCACTTCGGTGCCTTGAGCGATTTCCATTGCGTGGTCAGCGACAAGAAAATCCCGCGTAGCTACCGCGAGGCCATCGAGGCGGGCGGCGCGCAGCTTGTGCTTTAAAAGCATCACGGTTGCAGCGCCCGGCGTTCGTTTGCGTTCAGGTAACCGGTGGTCAGGCTGAACTCGGCGCTGGCACCGGGCGCGAGGCTGCGCACGTTGCCTTTGGCGAGTTCGGCGCGGTAGCCCTCCGGTTCGCAGGTGGCCGGCAAGATAAAGGCCGCCACCTGCTGATCGGTGTTATGCAGGATCCAGCGCGCGGCATGTTCAAATTGCCGCGGGCTGTAGCGGGTGTAGAACGCCGCGCCGTCGGGATGATCGAGAAAGAAATGCGCCTGTCCCTGAGCGTCGCTGCGCACGCCATCGAAGAAGCAGACGATCTCCGGGTCATACAGCGCGGGCGAGTCGAGCACCTTGAGGCGGGTCGGGTCCTCGCTCAGTTCTGCTATATAGGCGCTCCATGTCGGCGTCGGCCGCACATGGGCCGGCACGCTGGCGCGCACCCGTGTGCGCTCGCAGCCCAGGGGCTGGGTGAGGCGGGCGCCGTCGACGTAGGCGTAGTTCATGTGCGCCATGTACATCAGGTCCATGGGCTTGCCGGCCAGATTGACCACCTGCATGCCGATCTCGAACAGCCCGCTGGCCGGGCGCAGGGTCACGCTCGGGCTGGCCCGGTAATGGTCGCCGAAGCCCTGCACGTATTCGCAGGTGCCGCCGAGGCGCAGATAAGCGCCGTGCTCGTCCTCACCTGCCTGCAGCCAGGCATCGTCCATCGGCGCGCAGGGCATTTCGCCGTGCAGCGCATGATCATCCTTCGGCCCCGGGCAACCGTTGCGCAGCAGGCCGCTGTGAAACATGAAACAGCCGTAGGTGCCGATCACGCTGGCACTGGGCCGCGGCTGGGTGAACATATTGAGCATGGTCAAATCAACGCCGTCGAATTCGGCCGACCAGATCATTTGCCCCTGCCAGGGCAAGATCACCAGCTTGCCGCGGCTGTTTTCCAGTGACAGCGCCTTGACCCCGCTGGGGTAGGTCCAGGCACGCACGCTGAAATTCGCGGATTCGAGCAGCAGCCGGCTGGCCTGGTCCCAGAGCTGTGGATAGAGCGGCAGGCGCAACGCTTCGCTACTCATTGCGCCACCGCCGTGGCCGAGCCACCCAGCACCGGTTGCGGCTGACGCATGCAATACACTGCGTACATCACGATGGCCACGAAGCACAGCAGCGGCACGCTGTAGGCAATCTGCATGTTGCCGCCATTGGCATCGCTGAGCAGGCCCTGGAAGATCGGCATCACGCCACCGCCTACGATGCTCATCACCAGCAACGAGCCGCCGACACCGGTGTCCTCGCCGAGCCCATCGATGGTCAGACCATAGATGGTCGGCCAGCAAGGCCCGAGAAACACACTGACCCCCACGGCGGCATACACCGCGCTGATGTTCGGCACCAGGATGGTGTAGGCCAGCAGCACGATGCACAGCACGCCATACACCGCGAGAACTTTGGCCGGGTGCATTTTGCGCATCAGCAGGTTGGCGATCATCTTGCCGATGAAATAGGCAGCAAAGGTGGTCAGCAGGAACCACGAGGCACTGCGCTCGTTCATGCCGCCCATTTGCATGGCCAGGCGAATGGTGAAGCTCCACACCCCGACCTGCGCGCCAACGTAGAGGAACTGCGCCAGCACACCGAAGCAGAAGCGCGGATTGCGCCGCAGGCGGCCGAGGCTCTGGCCGATGCTCGCCCGCGGTTCGCTGACGGTGCCGTTGCCCTTGCACGCCGGGAAGCGGGTGATGGCGATCAGGATGAACATCAATATGAGTACCGCGATCATCCATTTGTACGGCAGCAGGGTCGACTGGATCATTTGCAATTGCTGCGCCGCCGCCTCACTGGCGCTCATCTGGGCCAACTGTTCGCGCGTGGCGTCGGTGTCCTTGAACATCACGAAGCTGCCGACGTACACCCCGGTCATGGCGCCAAACGGGTGGAAGGTCTGCGAGATGTTCAGGCGCCGTGTGCCGGTTTCCCGCGGCCCCATCAGTGTCGAATAGGTGTTGCACGCGGTCTCGAGAAACGACAGGCCGGCGGCGATGACGAACAGTGCCATCAGGAACATGCCGTACTTGGCGGTCGACGCCGCTGGAAAGAACAGGGCGCAGCCGAACAGGTACAGCATCAGGCCGATGAGGATGGTGGTCTTGTAGCTGAAGCGACGCACCACCAGTGCGGCCGGAATGGCGACGAAAAAGTAGCCCAGGTAGAACGCCGACTGGACGAAAGCGGTCTGGAAGTCGCTGAGCAGGAAGGCCTTCTTGAAGTGCGCGATCAGCACGTCGTTCATGCTCGCGGCCGCCGCCCACAGGGCGAAGATGCTGCAGAGCAGGATGAAGGCGAACCACGGCGTACGGTTCAGGTAGAACCCGTCCGGGGTTTGTTGCAGCGCAGGCTTATTCATTATTGTTCTCCGCGAGATGCTGGTGAGTGTCAGTTGGCCGATGCATTGAGGAAGCGCGCAAACGTCGGCGCATCGGGGTAAGAAGATTGCGTGCCGAGGCCGGTGACCGAGCAGGCCGAGTAGGCCACCGCCTGCTGCATGGCCTGGCGAATATTGCTGTCCTGACTCCAGTGCCGGGCGAAGCAGCCAATGAAGGCGTCACCGGCACCGGTGGTGTCACGCGCCTGAACCTTGACCCCCGGTGTCTGCCACTCGCCTTCGGCACCGACGTACAGCGCCCCTTGTTCGCCCAGGGTGACGATGACGTGGCGTACGCCCAGCGCGACCAGTTGGCGGGCAGCCTGAGCCGCTTCCTCAGCGCACGTCACCGGCTGGCCGCTGATCAGAGCCAGCTCGCTCTCGTTGGGGATCAGGAAATCTAACTGCGCCAGGTGCTCGCGGCTCAGGCCGGCCAAGGCCGGCGCCGGATTGAGCAGCACCGGGATGGCATGCCGATGAGCGAAGGCGATGGCGTGGTAAACGGTCGCCAGCTCGACTTCCAGTTGCAGCACAATCAACGCGCAATCGCGCAGCTGCGCCTCGGCACGGTTGATATCGGCCGGGCTCAGGTGGGCATTGGCACCTTTGACGATGAGGATGCTGTTGTGGGAGTTCTCCTGGACGAAGATCGGTGCCACGCCGCTCGACACGCCCGGCACCCGTTCGACGAAACGCGTATCAATGCCCAGACGTTGAAAATTGGCCAGGGTGGTATCGGCAAAAGCATCGTCGCCGACCTTGCTGAGCATCAGCACGTCCGCGCCCAACAGCGCTGCGGCAGCGGCCTGATTGGCACCCTTGCCGCCGCAGCCCATGGCAAAACGCGGTGCTTCGAGCGTTTCGCCCTGGGCAGGCATGCGTTCGATGTAAGTAATCAGGTCGACCATGTTGCTGCCGATGACTGCAATCTTGCTCATTGTTATTTTGACCTCACCAGCGCCGATGGAAGCCTCGACGGCTTTATTTATGTTATTTAAATAACATTTTCTGTGAGGATTCAATCTTTATTTTTTGATGTGAGCATGCGCTATCAAAACGCCTGCAGGGCGTTTTGGTGGCCGTTCCGGATCGGAGAAAGGGGTGTCGCGCGCGCAAGGCGTGTCCTTGAACAATTGATTCCACGGCCATTTTTTCAGACCCCGGAAACCACAAATGTATCGTTCAGTTCTCGGGCGAAGATGTGATGACCGGGTTTCTTAAGGCCGTAAAGCTTCAGGCCTTGACACGACACAAAACTTTGTAATAGCTACATGGTCACCTAAACCCAGACGTGCCAAAGCACGAGGAACACCTTGCTAAGCTGGATGGGTTGTCTAGCAAAGCGCCCTTAGCTACGGTGCTGAAGACGTTCACGAACTTTACAGATGAGCTTAATGGGTATGTGCCGGACTCACCGATGCTACTTACGCTAACTCTGTCAACTCGAACGGCTCAGAAAGGGATTTCGTCTGGATCTTCTTGGAAGTAATCCGGATTAACCTGATACATATGGATGACTTTGCCACCGTCGTTTTGTGGGGTGGCTTTGAGCAAGAATGGAATACGGTCCGCGTCAAGCTCTTGTAGCAGCTGGGTCTCAAAAACGTCCAGGCTTATGGCAATAAGTCGTCTTTGTTTACCTAGAATTCCTAGCAAGTTTAAGGCATTGCCATCTTTATGCTTCCGCGCACACTGTTCTAACAGCTTGAGAAATTCTTGATAGTCTTCTACTACGGTCTCTAGACCTTTAGCCCTGCTTTCAAGGATGAAAACTGTATTAAGCAAATGTTCAACGATTTCAAGCGCTATGAGTATGTCCGTTCTTTGCGGCTGCTTAATTTCATGTGCAGCATCATTTCCAAGAAAACGGATGGCGTGCAAGCGCCTCTTATCTCCGCTGGAGACATAGCCTGCTTTGAAAAGTGAGTCGATACGCTTCTGCAGATTAGTCCCAGATACTGTGAGGTTGTTACATACCGCCTCAATTGTAGCCCTAAGTCCAATGCTTGCGAGGACGTTAGCATTCTGACTCAGTGCTTTAACTGTTTGTTGATAAATTGTATTTATCAGATGCGGCAACAAGTGTGTCGCAGAAAGCGGCCGATGCTTCCTTATGACGCTGGGGAAAGAAGTATCGGTAACAGAATGCTGTAGTTCTCCTTCAAAATCTTCGAAGACTTGCTCAAAGTCTTCGTTTCTCAAGTGAAAAGAATTCGTCAGGCAGCCCTGACACTGAACCACAGCCCAGGAGTCTCTCTCGTTCTCCCACGGATTGTGGCGCTTGTCTACAATCAATCCCTTAATCTGATGTCGAGTTTTGGAGTTGCATTTTCGGCAATCACTTTTTACTACATCCCCAATTTCCAGATCGCCATTCTCTTTCAATGCTAACCTCCTTATCTGCATGCAAGCTGAGAGCGGCATTATGCCATCATCTCGCAGCGTTGAACATCAGCTAATCACCCGCGATTGCGATCAGGCATGTCATGCAACATCTTCAAAGGGTGCTGAGCTTCGTCGTCATCATGCTTGCATAACACCTAGAGCGGGAAGCTCTTTTCTGACGCAGTCAACGGCTGCGTAGTCATGCAGCTGAGCAGACGAGCAGACGAGGCTCCTACCCATCAACACGAATACTGCGTTCCATTCGAAGATATCCATTATCTGTTTCTCCTAGTTTAAACCCAGCTTAAAACCCCAAAAACCATCTGGAAACGCTCGAAAACATACCTTCGAATGAGGTTTTCACATCGGGCTGTAATCTCCATCATAGCTACAGCCCAGTAAAGGCGCGGGCTGTGCGGGATGAGGGTCAAGCCGGGGCCTGTGAAACATAGTTTTCAACCAAGTCGACACTGTAAAAGCGCTCAAAACAATGCAAAATGATTGAATCATGCAGAGCCCGCGTACAATCGTATACCAAAGGCTCAAGAGCTTTGATACCCGGACGGATAGCCGTTATGGGGTGCCAGCAAACTACACCTCCATACCGTGCTCCAATTATCTGTAGACTGAGTTTCCACTAACGAGGAGAAGTGATGATGTCAATGTTCAAAAGGGAGGAAGATTTGCTGGTGGCTATTCTTGAGGGCCAGCATGAGATTGGAGACCGAAACGCAGATTCGTTTAGTCAGCTGCTTGCCCAAGGGCTCGTGTCTGGTGCAGACATTGGCGGGGGGCGGTACGAGGGAGTGTCACTAACCGCAGAAGGACGATCACGGATACCTGCAATAATCCAGCGAGACTGACTTGCTGCATCTTGGATCATTAGGGCAGCTATTTTTTAGGCCTACCTATAGAGTAGTGAGATAACCGCCCGTCACCTGCTATCAGATAACGTTTTATGATAGCTATATGATCGTATTGTCATTTGCCTATCACTTAGCAATCTAAAGGATAGACAGCAATGAATGCCCATCTGTACCTGGGAGCACCGACCAAGGATCAACACGCTGACCGCGCTCAGGTCTCACTTGAAGCATTTGCTGATGAAAAGGAACTAACCATCGTTGGCGTCTATAGCGAGAACATCAGCGGCACCAAGTTGAATCGGCCTGAGTTGCTGCGTCTGTTGGAAGTGGCCCAGCCCGGTGACGTGCTGCTGGTGGAATCTGTAGACAGGCTGTCCCGCCTTTCCCAAGCTGATTGGCGAGTGCTGCGCTCTACTATCGATACCAATGGTCTCCGCCTCGTTGTGCATGACCTGCCCACCAGCCACATGATGGTCGAAGATAAGGGCATCACAGGCCAGATCATGAAAGTGATCAACGACATGTTGATTGACCTCATGGCTACCATGGCAAGGCTGGATCAAGAAAAACGTGTAGAGCGTATCCACCAAGGCTTAGCTAACAAGCGGGCTAACGAAGACTGGACACCTCCCGGTATGGCCAAGAATGCCAAATTGTGGGAGAAGGTTAAGGCTCAGATGGCGAAGCATCCGAACATGAGTGCCGATGACTTGGCTGTCCTCGCCGGATGTGGCGTTGCAACGGTGTACAGGATCAAACGTGAACTGAAGGCCTGATCGCTCTATGGGTCACCAGAGCCCGCATAAGCGGGCTTTGTCGTCTCTGCTCCTGGGAGACCGTGTGACTAACCCTCAGCAACCATCACGCCGCCAGCAAGCGCAACCTTTAGGCCTTATTTCAGAATTTTGGCGAAGTAGCCCTCGAGCTGGTGCGCTGTGTTTCACGCCTATCGCACAGGCACCATTCCCCACCATCCCATCTTACTTTCCAGCCAGTACAGTCGATCGCCGTCGAAGGTGCATGTTTGTCTGGACGGCGGGATTGGTTTTTAGCGGAAAAACGGATTGGTTATCTACACGGATATGCTTTGCGGAATGCCTTCATAGCGAGCGTCGAGGAATTCTCGTTGAGAGTCTCGGGATGGTCATCGAGGTATTTAAGCAGGATTCGAGCTGCCTGCCCCATGGTAAAACCATCTATCGGGATGCAGACAGACACCGCGTCTGGGCTAACGATATGGGCGGTCTTCAGAGTATCGGTAACGCCATAGACCAATCCAGCACATACACCGGCGCCGAAAGATTGCTCAGGGTCTAGCTTCTCGCTTAGGAACGCTCGGCAGTATCCTGCCATCTCAGCACCAGTATCGGCCTGTGCTAGCTGTCCCCAAAGCACAGTGCCAAAGAGTGCCACCGCCGCCATCCCTGCTTTCATGCTTATCTCTCGTGCCTATGATTTTCACAAATGCTACCATTTCGCCATCTACCAAGGAGGCGTTATGAATCCCGGATTCGACGAGGGAGATTTCAAGAAGGCAAGGGGTATGCTGCTGTCCTTTTCCTCTCTGCTCATCGCGTTATGGTTCTTCGGAGCAGACCTTAAGACAGTATCGCTGCTTGGGACGAAGGTTGCGTTTACCAAGAATCTCCAACACGTCTGGCTTGTTGCACTGGTTGCCAATTCTTATCTGATGCTTAGGTTTTACCAGCACGCCCCGGAGGTAACATACGTTGATAATACGGTTTATCGGCGGTCGTTCGAAAGATGCTTGATTACCGTCATGAGACACATCAAGGCCAGAGCAATACGGAAGGACACGTCAGAGCATATGACCTTTCTAGGGCATGAGGTCGAAGGCGATGTCCAGCCTGAGATAGTCAAGAAGGGTTACCGGATGGTGTCGAACACTGCTGAGAAAAGACGCTTGACTGTAGGCGCTGGTCATATTGTAACGTTTCACGTCAGATGCAGTTATCGCGATAAAGTGTCGCCGGAATTCCGACTCTTGCCCGCGTTTGAATTCAGTTATCCGTGCCCTTACTGGCTAGTTTTTTTCGCGACCTACTACGCTCGTGTAATTGCAAATCTGAAGACTTCACATGGCACGGAATACTCGTTGCCATACCTATGGGCGAGTATCGCGCTCACCGCCTGTGCAGTTAATTGGCTGGCAGCTAACGCATACATCTTGTAGTGGACCTTGCCATCGCCTGATTCCAATGCAAAGGTCCTTGCTTTGGTGCGTATCTCTTCAGTGCAGGCCTTCGATGCACACCTTACCTGCGATGATCGAATCGCCCTCGGAATAGCCCCGCTGACGCTGTTGGTGTCACCCTCCATCAACGGAGTCCGCAACCCGTACTTATTCCTGATGGCTTTTTGACTTTTATTGCCCTAGGATGCTCGGACTGAGTGCGTTTTATCCTTCAAGCTAGAGGTTTACATGCCTGACGTATCAGTTTTTCCCGGTGGTTCGAAGACACGCGTCAATGCAGCGGGCCGTACCATTCGTGATCGCTGTGCGTCGCCCGAAGATATCCGAGTCATCGATGAGTGGAGGGCAGCGCATCGGATAGTCTTAAACACGTTTCAAGCTAGTCTCAGGACTCGGACTCGTGGAAAGCAGGTCGTCGTGGCTCAGCGTCACAAGCGTAAGAATACTATCTTTGACAAGCTCCTACGCTTACCGAAAATGGAACTTTCTCGCATGGATGATGTGGCCGGTTGCCGTCTCATTTTTCGCTCTATCGATGATCTATACGAATTTCGAGAGGACTTCCACAGGGCACGATTCAAGCACAAGCGAAAGAATGACACAGACAAGTACCACTATATAAAGTCGCCAAAACCTACAGGCTATCGGGGTATCCATGACGTGTATACCTATGATGTGCGGTCAAAAAATGGCGATCAGTACCGAGGTCTTCTATTAGAAATACAATATCGAACCCTCGTCCAACACGCTTGGGCGACTGCGGTCGAGGTAATAGGATTCATCACTGAAAGCCAGCCGAAATTTCAACAGGGCGACAAGCGATACGAGCAGTGTATGGCACTTGCCTCTGAGATATTGGCTCGTGCACATGAAGATCACACCGGGCCATTCCCTGACCTCAGTAACAAAGCCCTCCTTGATCAATTCTTGTCCATAGACAGTGAGATTCATCTTGTGCGGATGCTTACCGGTCTTAACTCATCCGAAACAGTGTCTACAGAAAATAGAAACTCAATCCTCATTTTTAAGGAAGACGGAAGTCTAGAGGTTAGGAGCTTCAAAGAAGCACCAGACGCTCTGAAAGAGCTTTTTAGGCTTGAAAGAGATTTTCCCAACCTTGATGTGGTACTCGTCAAGGCCGATACGAATGAAGAAATCCGGATGGCCTTCAAGAACTACTTTTCTGACGCAAAAGATTTTATTCGGCTGTTGACAGAGGGCCAAGAAATTCTCGGCGCCAAATAACTCTGTGCCGCTGTTCACAATCTTACGAGTGCTTTCACAACCCCGTGCTTTTGGGCCGCGTGTCGCCCCTGTTATGGGGAGGTGCAAGCACGCTAGTCGCCCTATGTGTTTGGCTCAGAGTTAACCATTTCTTTGGGCTCTGACAGGCGTCGCAGGTGAGCTTCATGCTCCGCCACTTCCAGCTCCGTCTTGGTTTTCAGCCAATCAAGCCGCCAGCAAGGCCAGAAGAGCGGTAAGGTTTTACTTTACAATCACTTAGACCCCGACTACGCCACGGTGCGACTCGCTCAACACCTCGGTAGAAAATACCGCACCCGTGCTTACTTTTCCTGCTGCACAGTCAATCGCCGTTGAATGTGCAACCTTGCTCCGGGCGGCGGGGAGATGTCAGGGCAAATCGGGCTGACCTCCGCCATGATGGCGCGACATCTCACCTCGCTAAGGAGGCCATATGACACAGTTTCAGGTCAAATTTCTGGGAAGAGCCCTCGGTTTGATAATGCTGGGAGTTGCAGGTTTCTTCGTTTGGCATTTTGGACTCACCCCTTCGTCAAAACATGAGGATTGGGGTACGTTTGGCGACTACTTTGGCGGAGTCTTGAATCCTCTCTTCGCCCTGTTCGGCTTCGTCGGAATCATGCGGTCGCTACATTTGCAGCAGGAACAGATTGCTTCGGTCCAGCGGGGTAAAATTGCCGAAGAGGTTTTGGAAGCTGTCAAGGACATCGACCTCCGGATCAATATCGCGTTGGGTTCACATGTGGGAGTTGTAAGGGCACGGTCAATCAACACGGCTGACACTGAGCTCTTTGTGTCGCACATGGTTGCTGAAGGCTTGCGAGGTGCGAAAAAGTGCGGTGACTCCTCCTCTTACGCCGAATTCATAAAAACCTGCCGGCAAACTGGATCGGTCGTTGGCGTCGCCGTGGCAGAAGTACAGTCGCTGGTCACCCAACTTGCAGATATTGTTCGTCACCATCCAAGTCATTCGAAAGACGAATACAGCCCGGTACTTTTCTACTATGTGAACAAGGCGGCACGACTGATTCCGATGCTGGAGGACGTCGGTGGAATTTCCAATGACACCATGGCGTTCTATAAAGACGTGCGATGGACTCGGCAGCAATCACAAGTCACCACCTAATCACTCGCCTCCAGACCATCACACCACAGTCAGTGGCCGCACCATCGATACCTCGATCAGTAATAATGAATACCCAATCCAGCTTTTGGCCTTGCTTCACAAGCTCTTCAGTTTGTTCGTGCAAAGCCCTTAAGCTTTTGTCTTTTTACATCTGTCTTATTGAGTATCGGTCTTACTATCAGACGAATTTCGACTACGCCGGATAGACGATTTCCGACCATGGCGTGGTCGAGTTTAGGCTACGTCTCTCATCCATTCCGGCTGATCTTCGAAGTGTTCGTCGTACGCCATAACGCTGGGCGCCGGTGCAATCTGGGCCGCTTGTGGCAAGGGAGCAGGGGTGTACTCAGGCACACGTTCGCCTCCTGGGTTTGGTGTGCCGCTACAGGCTTAGGGATGGCCTCCAGCGGCGACACGGACGCCAGAATAAGGTCGCGGGTGATCGTCATCGAGTTGGAATATGCGCAGCCATGAATACGGCGCTTTTCGACGGTCAGGTAACCATGCTGACGAAGCTTCGGAATCAAGGCTTTCGCCGCTGTGAGGCTACAACCACAAGCGCTGGCGATGTCGGTCTGATTGTCGAACCAAAGCTTGCCTTCGCCGGTGAAGTAGTCGTGCCGATCTTTCATGAACACCCACAGAAGCTTGTCCTGTGCAGAAAGTGCGACGGGCTGGCGAGTGGTCAGACTGAAAAACTGGTGGGGTTGGAGAAGGGTGTGCGGGCGTCAAGAATGTATGCACATCCCCAGCCATCGGAGGAGGGGAAGCGCTGACCGGCGAGAATTTGCAGCACTGTGAGTAGTACAAATGAGTAGTACAAATGAGTAGTACAAACAAAAAACCCCGTGAATTCTAAGAAACTGAATTCACAGGGTTTTCTTAATATGGCGGTGAAGGAGGGATTCGAACCCTCGATACAATTTCTTGTATACACACTTTCCAGGCGTGCTCCTTAAGCCACTCGGACACCTCACCGTATCTCGACGACAACGTTGTGTCTGCCGAGGCGCGCTAATGTAGTCGAAAGCTTTTCCTAACGCAAAACTTTTTTTCAGATTTTTCATGCGCTTAAGCAAAAAAACGCTGATTCGCCAGTAAAAGGCCCTGGCAGAGGATACGGCCCTTGGGCAAAGGGCCGCTTGTTGTGGTGGCGTCAGGCGCTGAAGCCGCCGTCGATGGTCAGGCTGGCACCGGTGATGTAGCCCGCTTCAGGGCCAGCGAGGTAGGCGACGAAGCTGGCGATTTCTTCGCTGGTGCCGTAGCGGGGCAGGGCCATCAGCGCTTTCATGGTTTCGGCGAATTCGCCCTGCGCCGGGTTCATGTCGGTGTCCACCGGGCCGGGCTGGACGTTGTTGACGGTGATACCTTGCGGGCCGAGGTCGCGGGCCATGCCTTTGGTCAGGCCGATCAGCGCCGATTTGCTCATGGCGTACGTGGCGCCGCCCGCAAAGGGCATGCGATCGGCGTTGGTGCTGCCGATGTTGATGATGCGACCGCCTTCTTCCATGTGTCGCGCGGCTTCCTGGCTGGCGATGAATACGCTGCGCACGTTGATGGCCAGGGTCTTGTCGAAGTCCTGCATGCTGAATTCATTGAGCGGGGCGATGGCCAGAATCCCGGCGTTGTTGACCAGGATATCCAGCCTGCCAAGGGTCTCGGCAGTGGTCTGCACGGCCTGGCGGACGGCTTTTTCGTCGGCGCTGTCTGCGCGAATGGCCAGTGCGCGGCCGCCATTGGCGACGATGCTGTCCTGAATCTCCAGAGCGCTGACCTCGGAGCTGACGTAGGTAAACGCCACGGCAGCGCCTTCTTTGGCCAGGCGCTGGACGATGGCCGCGCCGATACCACGTGAGCCGCCCTGCACGAGCGCTACTTTGCCGGCGAGTTTAAGGTGTTCGATCATGATGTTCTCCTTGGGGGCAGGTCTCGGACAAGCCTGAGGCTGTCGACGATTGCGACCAGAATAGACCTTGATTGCGATAGTCTTGCTGAACCAAAAGTTCGGACTGATTGATCATGGATATTCAAGACAACAGCGCGCTGATTCTCATCGACCTGCAGCAGGGCATCCATCATCCCAAGCTCGGGCGACGCAATAACCCACTGGCCGAGAGCCATGTCAGCGCTCTGCTCGGTGCCTGGCGGCAATCCGGGCGGCCGGTGATTCACGTCCGGCATTTCTCGACGTCGCCCGAATCAGTGTTCTGGCCGCAACAGTCAGGCGTCGAGTACCAGCCAGCGTTCTTGCCGCAAGCCGATGAGCGTGAGCTGAGCAAACAGGTCCCCGACGCGTTTTGCGGGTCTTTCCTGGAAATGTGGTTACGCTCCGACGGGATCAGGCAGGTGGTGATCGCCGGTGTGGTCACCAACAACTCGGTCGAGTCCACCGCGCGCAGTGGCGGCAATCTGGGGTTTGACGTGCTGGTCGCGCACGATGCCTGCTTTACCTTCGATCAACAGGACTTCTTTGGCACGCCGCGCAGTGCCGAAGAAGTGCACGCGATGTCCCTGGCCAATCTGCATGGCGAGTACGCTACGGTGCTGTCGACGGCGCAGATTCTCCAGCAGGTTGCTGTCGAATAAGCGCCTGACGGGCTTACTTGCGGGTTTTCTTCGGTGCAGCGGGCAATGGGGCAAACAATGCCTGCAGGTCTTCATCGCGCAGTTTCCAGTCGCCGGTTGTACGGCCGTCGAGCACGCCCGAGGCCAGCGCTGATTTTTCCCGCTGCAGGCGCTGGATTTTCTCTTCCACGGTGCCGCGCGCGATCATCTTGTAGACGAACACCGGTTTGTCCTGGCCGATACGATACGCACGGTCGGTCGCCTGATTTTCCGCTGCAGGGTTCCACCACGGGTCGTAGTGGATCACCGTATCGGCGGCGGTCAGGTTGAGGCCGGTGCCGCCTGCTTTGAGGCTGATCAGGAAGATCGGCAGCTTGCCGCTCTGAAAATCATGAATCGGCGTGCGGCGATCGCGGGTCGAGCCGGTCAGCAGGGCGTAGGCGATACCGCGCTGCTTGAGCTCTTCCTCGATCAGGCTGAGCATCGAAGTGAACTGCGAGAACAACAGAATCTTGCGACCTTCGGCCAGCAGTTCTTCGAACATCTCCATCAGGCTGTTGAGCTTGCCCGAGGTGCCCTGTTTGCTGTTGACCGGCATGTCCTGATTGACCAGGCGCAGGTCGCAGCAGACCTGACGCAGCTTGAGCAGCGCCTCGAGAATGATGATCTGGCTGCGTGCCACGCCTTTGCGGGTGATTTCGTCCCTGACCTTCTTGTCCATCGCCAAGCGTACGGTTTCGTACACATCGCGCTGCGCGTCGTTGAGATCGACCCAGTGGATGATCTCGGTCTTGGGTGGCAGTTCGGTCGCGACCTGCTCCTTGGTGCGGCGCAGCAGAAACGGCTTGATGCGCGCATTGAGGTGATGCAGGCGGTCCTGGTTGCCATGCTTTTCGATGGCGGTGCGGTAGTTGCTGTTGAATTCCTTGCTGTTGCCCAGCCAGCCGGGCATCAGGAAGTGAAACAGCGACCACAGCTCGCCCAGGTGGTTTTCCAGTGGCGTACCGCTGAGGCACAGGCGCTGACGGGCGTTGAGGTTGCGTGCGGCCTGGGCGGCCTTGCTGTTGGGGTTCTTGATGTACTGCGCTTCATCGAGAATCAGCACGTGGAAGGGCTGTTTTTCGAGCAGTTCCAGGTCCCGTGGCAGCAAAGCGTAGGTGGTCAGGATCAGGTCGTAATCCTGAAGGTTGCCGGCGTCCTGATGCCGGTTGGCGCCATACAGTGCCAGCACCTTGAGGTCCGGGGTGAAGTGCTCGGACTCGTCCAGCCAGTTGGGGATCAGGCTGGTCGGCATCACCGCCAGTGCCGGGCGATCGAGGCGTCCGGCCTGTTTTTCCATCAGCAGGTGAGCGAGGGTCTGCAGGGTCTTGCCCAAGCCCATGTCGTCGGCCAGCACGCCGCCGACTTCCAGCTCGCGCAGCGACTGCATCCAGCTCAGGCCTTCCAGCTGATACGGGCGCAGCGTGGCGTTCAGGCCATCGGGCAGGCTGACTGGCGCGTCCTTGATGTTGATCAGGCGTTCGGCAAAGTGACGCAGGCGGTCGCCGCCCTGCCAGGTCAGCGGCAGGTCTTCGAGCTGGGTAAGGCGCGCGGCATCGGCTTTGCTCATGCGCAGCGCGTTGTTGCCTTCCTGCCGCCAGTAGAAATCCCCCAGCGTCGCCAGTACCGGCTTGAGCCGCCCGTAGGGCAGGGCGATCTGTACCGGGCTGCCGCCGCTTTGCGTGAAGTGGTTGAGCTGCACCAGCAGTTGTTCTTCGTCGCCGCGCTTGGCTACGGCCGACGGGCTCATCAGTTCGGGATGGCTGCGGATCAGGTTGATCAGGATCGGCAACAGGCTCAGGCGTTCGCCGTTGACGATGATGCCCAGTTCCAGGTCGAACCAGTCGCGTTCGTTCTCTTCGTCGATGACCGCGTACCAGTCTTCCACCGGCGTCACGTCGAAGCCGAACTCTTCCTGAATGTCGATTTCCCAGCCTTGCTCGCGCAGGCGCGGCAGGTCATCGAGGACGAAATGCAGCCAGGCCTTGTCGTTGGGCAGTTCGTACATGTCGCCGGCGCTGTCGGGCAGTGCCTTGCTTTGCCGGGTGGCGACCTTGAAGCCCAGATCGGCCAGTTCCTGACGCAACTGCCGCTCCCGTTCGCCCTGACGACGGATGCGCAAGGTTTCGGTGTCGGTGTGTTCGATGATGTCGCTTTTCTGGTTCACCAGATCGCTACCCAGCGAACTGACCAGAATGCTCACGTTGGTGGTGCCGACCGCGTAATGCTTGCCGTAGGCAAAGGCCAGCGCGGCACGGTGCTGAATGTGCCGCTGCATGCGCCCGTTGCGCGGCTCGTAGGCACTGAACTCGATGCTGGCCAGAATCAGCCTGGGCCGTGGCTGCAGATCATCGATCAGGCGCTCCGGCAGCCTGGGCTTCTGCTCGACGGGCTTTTCCGGCTCTTGCTGGTGCGAGGCCAGTGCGGCCTGCAGCAGCGGACGGTTGTGCGGGTCCTGCAGAAACAGCAGGGCGGCCACGCAATGTTTGCAATCGTTGCGAACCGGGCAGGTGCATTTGCAGGTCAGGTAGTTCTTGTAGCGATCGGGGTCCTTGAACAGCAGCGTCTGGGTATAGATTTCCAGGCCCGAGCCCCGACAGGCGGTGCGGATGATCTGCGGGCTGGAGTCTTCCAGCACGATGCGTTTTTGCCGGGCGTAGTCGCGCCCTCGCTCAAGCGTTCGCTCGTGGAATAGGTCTGTCCAGGCCGCAGCCAGGACTTTTTCGAGAATGGACGACAAGTTTTAAAAAGCCCTACGCCGCAGCGATGCTCAAAAAGAAAGGGGACGCCTGGGCGTCCCTTGCGTACGTAAAGATCAAAGAGGAGAAACCTTGATCAGCAACGCGAGGTTGCCGTTGTCCAGATAGGTCAGCTCACCGTTCTTTACCCTGGCAGTCTGCTTCAATCGTTCACTGCTGATGACCACGCCATGCGGGTCCAGCTTGTTGACCCAGAATTGTGCACCAATATCGGTGAAGCGTGCCATCGCCAGACTCACGGTGCCCTCGATCGGGAAATGCCCAAGCCGCTCTTCACCACTGGTGATGGCGACTTTGCCCGGTTCGCTGCCGATGCTCTGCTGCCAGGCGCGCTGCATCAGCACTTCATAGTTGCCGCTGCCTTGCAGTTTGCTCGCCAGATCATTGAGCGCGGGGCTTCGTTCATCGTTCGCGTCGATCTTCTGTGCGCCTTTGTCCCAGTTTTCCGGTACAAGCTGGCGGGTCGAGGCCGGCTCGCCGTTCTGGCGAAACAGCAGAATCTCGACCTGATACAGGCCATCGGCGAACGCGGCCGGCGCGATCAGCGTCAGCAGCAGGATCAATGAACGAAACAGAAGCATGCGTGAATCCTTCAAGCAGTTTTCGGGGTCAGGCGCTCAAGCAGCGCTTCGATCGTGTTGAAGCGCTCTTCCGGGCGCTCCATGGGAACCATGAATTTGAACAGCGTGGCACCTTCGAACTTGTAGCGGTTGGGCTGGCTCTGGATCAGCTTGATCAGGGTCAGTGGGTCAACCGGCGTCTCGGCCGCAAACTCGATACGGCCACCTTGCGGGCCACCGTCGATTTTCCGGATGCCCAGCTGTTCGGCGTGCAGTTTGAGCAGCGTGATACGCACCAGATTCTTGGTCGGTTCCGGAAGCAGGCCGAAGCGGTCGATCATTTCGACCTGCAGGTCCTTGAGGGCCTCTTCGTCAGCGGCGTTGGCAATGCGCTTGTAGAGAATCAGGCGCGTGTGCACATCCGGCAGGTAGGCTTCGGGGATCAGTGCCGGCACGCGCAGGTTGATTTCCGGTCCGCCGCCCAGCGGCTGGTCGAGATTGGGCTGCTCACCCTTGCGGATCGACTTCACCGCGCGCTCGAGCATTTCCATGTACAGGGTGAAGCCCACCGCCTGGATCTGACCGCTCTGGCCGTCCCCGAGCAGTTCGCCTGCGCCACGGATCTCCAGGTCGTTGGTGGCGAGCACGAAGCCCGCGCCCAGGTCTTGGGTGTTGGCAATCGCTTCCAGACGCTTTTCGGCGTCGTGGGTAATCTGTTTGCGTGGCGGGGTCAGCAGGTAGGCATAGGCCTGGTGGTGACTGCGTCCGACGCGACCGCGTAACTGGTGCAACTGGGCCAGACCGAACTTGTCGGCGCGCTCGATAATGATGGTGTTGGCACTCGGTACGTCGATGCCGGTCTCGATGATGGTCGAGGCGATCAGCACATTGAAGCGCTTGTGATAGAAGTCGCTCATCACCTGTTCGAGTTCGCGCTCGCGCATCTGCCCGTGGCCGATGCCGATACGCGCCTCCGGCACCAGCTCGGCCAGGTCGGCGGCGCATTTCTCGATGGTCTTGACGTCGTTGTGCAGGTAATAGACCTGACCGCCGCGCAACAGCTCGCGCAGCAGGGCTTCCTTGATGGTCGGCTTGTTCTGCTCCATCACGAAGGTACGCACCGACAGCCTGCGCGCCGGTGGCGTGGCGATGATCGACAGATCACGCATGCCCGACACGGCCATGTTCAGGGTGCGCGGGATCGGCGTTGCGGTCAGGGTCAGAATATCGACCTCACTGCGCAGCGCCTTGAGCTGTTCTTTCTGGCGCACGCCAAACCGGTGTTCTTCGTCGATGATCACCAGACCGAGGTTCTTGATCTTGACGTCATCCTGCAGCAGCTTGTGCGTCCCGATGACGATGTCGATCTTGCCCTCGGCCAGATCGGCAACCGCAGCGTTGACTTCCTTGGCCGACTTGAAGCGGCTCATCACTTCGACGGTCACCGGCCAGTCGGCGAAACGGTCGCGGAAGCTGTTGTAGTGTTGCTGGGCGAGCAGGGTGGTCGGCACCAGAATGGCCACCTGACGCCCGCCATGCACGGCGATGAAGGCGGCACGCATGGCCACTTCGGTCTTGCCGAAACCCACGTCGCCACAGACCAGACGATCCATCGGCTTGGGCGCCAGCATGTCGGCGCGCACGGCGTCGATGGTGGTTTGCTGATCCGGTGTCTCTTCAAACGGGAAGCCTGCGCTGAAGGTCGCGTAATCGGCTTTCGGGTCGGCAAACGCATAGCCTTCGCGGGCTGCGCGACGCGCGTAGATATCCAGCAGCTCGGCGGCCACGTCACGGACTTGCTCGGCAGCCTTGCGCTTGGCTTTCTGCCAGGTTTCCGAGCCCAGGCGGTGCAGCGGCGCGGTTTCGTCGTCGCTGCCGGTGTAGCGGGCAATCAGGTGCAGGTTGGCGACCGGGACGTAAAGCTTGGCGTCTTCGGCGTAGGCCAGCATCAGGAATTCGGCGACCTGGTTTTCGACTTCCAGCGTCGCAAGCCCCAGATAACGGCCTACGCCATGATCGATGTGCACCACCGGCGCGCCTTCGCGCAGCTCGGTGAGGTTCTTGATGACTGCGTCGTTGTTGCCGCCGTCGGTGCGTTTTTCGCGGCGACGGCGCTGCATGACGCGCTGGCCGAACAGCGGGCTTTCTGCGATCAGCGCCAGGGCTGGTTGTTCCAGCAGCAGGCCTTCGTCAAGCGGCGCGATGGTGATTGCCAGCCGGTCCTTGCCGTCGACGAAGTCCAGCCAGCTGTCGACGGTTTTGGGGCGCAGCTTGAGGCGTTCGAGCAGCTCCAGCAGCACTTCCCGGCGTCCGGCGGACTCGGCGGTGAACAGCACGCGACCGGGGAAGTCATCCAGAAAATTCGACAGGGCCGCCAGTGGTTGAGTGGCCTTGGCTTCGATGGACAGGTCCGGCAGGGACTGCGCCGGGAAGCGCTCGCGTCCGGCACCGGCGTCGACATCCTGCTGGCTGGCGACCACGCGCGGCCAGTTTTTCAGGCGCGCGAAGCAGTCTTCCACCGGTAGAAACAACTCGGCCGGCGGCAACAGCGGCCGGGCAGGGTCGACGCGGCGTTCTTCATAGCGATTGCGCACGTCGTTCCAGAAGTTCTCGGCAGCCTGTTCGATGCCTGGCAGGGAAAACACCTGGGTGTCCTGCGGCAGGTAATCGAACAGCGTCGAGGTTTCCTCGAAGAACAGCGGGATGTAGTACTCAATGCCGGCCGGCGTGATGCCGCTGCTCAAGTCCTGGAAAATCGGGCTGCGCCGGAAGTCCACGTCGAAGCGCTCGCGAAAGCGCGCCTTGAAGCGTGTGACTTCTTCTTTCTGCAACGGGAATTCACGGGCGGGCAACAGGCGCACCGACTCGACCTTGTCGATGGAGCGCTGGGTGTCCGGATCGAAGGTGCGCAGGGTTTCGATTTCATCGTCGAACAGGTCGATCCGAAACGGCAGTTTGCTGCCCATCGGGAACAGATCGATCAGCGCCCCGCGCACGGTGAACTCGCCGTGTTCGTAGACCGTGTCCACATACCGGTAGCCGCTGGCCTCCAGGCGCGTACGCATGGCTTCCACATCGAGCTTCTGGCCGACATCCAGCACCAGGCTGCTGCCGAGCAGAAATTTGGTCGGCGCCAGTCTGTGTAGGGCGGTGGTGATGGGGACTACCAAAACGCCATGCTCCAGTTCCGGCAGGCGATAGAGGCTGGCAATACGCTGGGAAATGATGTCCTGGTGCGGCGAAAACAGGTCGTAGGGCAGGGTTTCCCAGTCCGGGAAGTGCAGAACCGGCAGCGTAGGCGCAAAAAACTTCAGTTCTTGCTCGAGCCGCTCGGCGCTTTGGCTGTCGGCGGTCAGGAGCAGGGTGAAGCGCTTGGCCGCGCTGGCGGCTTCGGCAATGGCCAGGCTCAGTGTGGCACCGGGAAGATTGCCCCAGTGTTGTTTGCCTGCAGCGGCAGAAAGATGCGGTAGACGCAGAACTGGCACGGGAAGGTCGGGCTCCAGGCGTTGCAACAGGGGCGGCGATTGTAACGGGGGAAGGTGGTGGCTGTCAGTTTTCCGGAGTATTACCGAGTGTTTACGGGCGAAAATTATGTAGTGCGCGTCGATATGACAGCCGTGCATTGCTCATAAACAAAGGCGCGGTCATAATGTAGCCCCTTTTTTCAGCCCCTACATGTGGAAGGTTCCCGTGACTCAGAAGCCCGACCAGTGTCTTGGTGAATGGATTGATCGTGAAGCTCTCGCCGAAGCGATGATCCCGCTCATCGGTCAGCTCTACCGCAATAATAATGTGGTGAGCTCGATCTATGGCCGTAGCCTGATCAACCGTTCAGTCATCGCGATTCTCAAAGCTCACCGCTTTGCGCGTCATCGTCAGTCCGATGCGGTTGAGTTGTCCGTACACGAGACGTTCCCGCTGATCAAAGCGATGAGCGAGCTCAAGCTGGGTGCCGCTTCGGTGGACCTGGGCAAGCTGGCGGTGAAGTTCAAGACCGAAGGCAATGGCCGTACGCCAGAGCAGTTCGTTCGTGAAGAACTGGCCAGTGTAGTGGGTCAGCAGGGCACCAGCCCACGCAAGGGCACCGATGTCGTGCTGTACGGTTTCGGTCGTATCGGTCGCCTGCTGGCGCGGATCCTGATCGAGAAGACCGGTGGTGGCGACGGCCTGCGTCTGCGCGCCATCGTGGTCCGCAAGGGCGCGGAAAACGATCTGGTCAAGCGTGCCAGCCTGCTGCGCCGTGACTCGGTTCACGGTCCGTTCGATGGCACCATCACCATCGACGAAGCCAACAGCACGCTCACCGCCAACGGCAACCTGATTCAGGTGATCTACGCCAAGAACCCGTCCGAGGTGGATTACACCCAGTACGGTATCAAGGACGCTCTGCTGGTGGACAACACCGGTGTATGGCGTGATGCCGAAGGTCTGGGTCAGCATCTGGCCTGCCCGGGCATCGACCGCGTGGTCCTGACCGCGCCGGGCAAGGGCAAGCTGAAGAACATCGTGCACGGTATCAACCACGGTGAAATCACTGCGGACGACAAGATCGTCTCGGCGGCCTCCTGCACCACCAACGCCATCGTGCCGGTGCTCAAGGCGGTCAACGACAAGTTCGGCATCACCAACGGTCACGTCGAAACGGTTCACTCGTACACCAACGACCAGAACCTGATCGACAACTTCCACAAGGGCGACCGTCGTGGTCGCAGTGCTGCGTTGAACATGGTCATCACCGAAACCGGTGCGGCTACCGCTGCTGCCAAGGCCTTGCCTGAGCTGGCCGGCAAGCTGACCGGCAACGCGATCCGTGTTCCGACGCCGAACGTGTCCATGGCCATTCTCAACCTCAACCTTGAGAAGCAGACCACTCGCGAAGAAATGAACGAGTACCTGCGCTACATGGCGCTGCACTCGGACCTGCACAAGCAGATCGACTTCGTGAACTCGCAGGAAGTGGTCTCCACTGACTTCGTCGGCTCGCGTCACGCCGGTGTGGTGGACGCCGAAGCCACCATCGTCAACGACAACCGCGTTGTGCTGTACGTCTGGTACGACAACGAATTCGGTTACAGCCACCAGGTGGTTCGCGTGATGGAAGACATGGCAGACGTCAATCCGCCAGCTTTCCCGCAGTAAACGTTGAACGCTTGAGCTGCCCGGTCTGACCGGGGCAGCAGATAAACGGGCCGAATCCTGCGCAGGCAGGCTTCGGCCCGTTTTGTTTTGTGGCTGACCATGAGAATCTGTCACGCGCAAAGTTTCTGGACGATGGAGTATCAAGGATGAGCAGTTCGGCCCTGGACGGTTCGCAACACCCCCTCAAAAGCAGCTTCTTCCTGCTGTTTCTGACGATCTTCATCCCCTTCGGGCTGGGGCATTTCGTTTCCTACCTGTTTCGTACCGTCAACGCAGTGATCTACGTCGACCTGCAAACCGACCTGAGCTTGCCCGCAAGCAGTCTGGGTTTGCTGACTGGCGTGTATTTTTTGACCTTCGCGGCCGCGCAGATTCCGCTTGGCGTGATGCTGGACCGCTATGGGCCGCGCAGCGTTCAGGCGCCGATGCTGCTGTTCGCGGTCGCCGGTTCGGTCATCTTCAGTATTTCCAGCACCGAGACAGGGTTGTTGATCGGGCGGGGGCTGATTGGCCTGGGGGTAGCGGGCTCGCTGATGAGTGCGATCAAGGCGTGCGCCATCTGGTTGCCGGTCGAGCGTTTACCGCTGAGTACCGCCTGCCTGCTGTCGATTGGCGGGCTGGGCGCGATGGCGTCGACCACGCCTTTGCATGCGCTGCTGAGCTGGTTGACCTGGCGAGAGGCGTTTCTGGTTCTGGCGCTGCTGACCTTTTGTGTGGCGGTGGTCATACACCTCAGCGTTCCCAAAGCCTACGAGAGCAAAAACACTCGTTACAGCGATATGTTTGCTGCGGTCGGCAAACTGTACTCGTCGTGGACGTTCTGGCGTCTGGCGCTGTACTCGGTGTTCGCACACGCGATCTACATGTCGGTCCTGTCGCTGTGGATGGGGCCGTGGCTACGCGATATGGCCGGCTTGAGTGATTCCGGAATGGCCAATGTGCTGTTGTTCGGAGCTATCGCGATGGTGGCGGGGTCCCTGACGTTCGGCGCGATCACCGATTATCTGCGCAGGTTCGGCGTGCAGCCAATCATGATCTGTGGCACTGGTATGCTGATCTTTATCGGTTTCCAGGTGCTGATGGCCAGCGGCTTGTCAGTATCGCCCTATCTGATTGCCATGGGCTTCAGCTTCTTCGGCACCTCGACGACCATGAACTACGCCATTGTGGCGCAATCGGTATCACCGGAACTGGCGGGCAGGGTGAGTTCTTCATTCAATCTGGTGGTGTTCGTGCTGGCGTTTTTCCTCCAGTGGTTGATGGGAGTCGTACTTAATCTATGGCCAGCGTCCCAGGGCGCCGGTCATTCGCTCGAGGCCTACCAGTGGTCGCTGGGCCTCATGATTGCGCTGCAATTGCCTGGCGTGCTGCTCTGGCTCAGCTTTCGTCCCTGGAAACGCAAGGTCTGAAAATGCAAAATCCCGGCCGAGAGACGCTCGAACCGGGGTTTTCTTTTGCAACGCAGCGATTGATCAGCTGGCGGAAGCCGCCACAGGCGCTTCAAGCTTTTGCCCGCCCTTGCGGAACAGCACCAGCGTGGCCACCAGGCCCAGTACTGCTGCGCCAGTCAGCCAGATGCCAGGCGCTGCCTTGTTACCCAATTCGTGAATCAGGTAAGTACAGGCCGCCGGAGTGAAGCCGCCGAAGGTCGCCGTCGCCAGGCTGTAGGCCAGCGAGAAACCCGTGGTGCGGACTTCGACCGGCATGATCTCGGTCAGCGCCACTACCATCGCGCCGTTGTAGGAGCCGTACAGGAACGAGAACCACAGCTCGACCATCAGCAGATTGCCGAAGCTGGGGTGTGCAACCAGCCACGACAGGGCAGGGTAGGCAGTGGCGATGGCCAGCACGGTCGCGGCAATCAACAGCGGCTTGCGGCCGATGCGATCGGAGAACGAACCCATGATCGGCAGCCAGATGAAGTTAGACACGCCCACGCAGACCGTCACCAGCAGACTTTCCAGGTCGGTCAGGTTCAGTTCGTTCTTGCCGAAGGTCGGGGTGTAGGCGGTGATCAGGTAGAACGACACGGTGGTCATCACTACCAGCGCCATGCCGCCCAGCACCAGACCGAAGTTCTGACTGATGGAGCGCACCACTTCACGCAGCGTCGGGCGATGCGTGCGAGCTTCGAACTCTGGTGACTCTTCCAGCGAGCGACGGATGATGAAGATGGCCGGCACGATCAGGCAGCCGATCAGGAACGGCACGCGCCAGCCCCATTCGCCCATCTGCTCAGGGCTCAGCCAGTGGTTCAGACCCACGCCCAGCAAGCCGGCGAAGACCACGGCGGCCTGTTGGCTGGCGGACTGCCAGCTGACGAAGAAGCCTTTGCGGCCCGGTGTCGAGATTTCAGCCAGATACACCGAAACGCCACCCAGTTCCACACCCGCCGAGAAACCTTGCAGCAAACGACCGAGCAGCACCAGCAAGGGTGCGATGACACCCAATGTGGCGTAGCCCGGCACGCAGGCAATCAACAGAGTGCCCATTGCCATCATCGCGAGGGTGATAATCAGCCCTTTGCGACGCCCGTGACGGTCGATGTAGGCACCGAGAAAGATCGCGCCCAGCGGACGCATCAGGAAGCCTGCGCCGAAGGTCGCCAGCGACAGCATCAACGAAGCGAAAGCGCTGTCGGAAGGGAAGAAGGTTTTTGCGATGGCCGTGGCATAGAAGCCGTAGACCATGAAATCGAACATCTCGAGGAAGTTACCGCTGACAACGCGAAAGATCGCTTTGCCCTTACTTGTTGTGGAGGCCATTTAGTTACTCGCTCAGGCTCGTCGGCTTGGAGTCCGTTGTCGTTTTTATCCCGTTCGCATCGCCATTTCGTGTGTGCAACTGGCGATGCGCACTTGTAACAGTATGTGTAACAGGGCTCAAAAACAACCGTTTCGGCGATTTGCTATCAGTTAACTGACGCTTGACAGGTCAAGACAATTGAGATCGTGCGGCGTGTCATTTTGATGAAACTTGATGAAACCTGATGAATAGATAGGGCACGCAGGGAGCATAAGTGGCCCTCGACCACTCAATATGCCGATCGGCGTTTTATCGGGCCGGTTCACTGGGTGTCAGAGCAGGTTATGGACGCTTTTCTGTCTTGTTCGCCAATGGCAGCAAGTCACTCTGAAGGTTTTTTATAGTGCGGGGCATGGGTTTGCGTAGGTTTGGCAAGGTTGCAGGGTGCCTCGTGTTGCTGGTGTGCGTTGGTTGTGGTCAGGCGCGCAAGCTGGAAAGCTTTGGCGGGCCGACCATGGGCAGCCATTATTCCGTGGTGTATGCGCGCGCGTCCGGGCAGCCAGAGCCTGCGGCTGTACGTCCTCAGGTTGAGGCGATTCTGGACGAGGTCGATCAGCAGATGTCGCTCTGGCGCACGGATTCGGATATCGAGCGCTTCAATGCATTGCCTGCCAATAGCTGCCAGGTGATGCCGGAGCCGGTCTTGAAAATGATCGGCGTGGGCGAACAGTTGGCGCAGGAGAGCGACGGCGCCTTCGACCTGACGGTCAAGCCGTTGATGGACCTGTGGGGGGGGGGGCCTCATATGCTGTTCGAGCAGATGCCGCTGGTGCGGCAACTGGCCCGGACCCAGACGCTGGTTGGTTATCGCAACCTGCGCATCGTCGGCGACCGGTTGTGCAAGAGTGCCGCCGTGCAAGTGGACCTCAACAGCATCGCCGCCGGCTATGCGGTAGATCGCATCAGCGAACGGATGGACGCGCTCGGCTTGCACGATTATCTGGTGCAGGCCACGGGTGAGCTGAAAGTCAGCGGGCTCAAGCCCGACGGCTCGCCCTGGCGGGTGACCCTGGACGCGCCGCTCGATGATGGCACTGTCACGCAAAAAGTATTTCCGCTCGAAGGCTACGCCGTGTCTACGTCGGGGGACTTTCGGCGTTACATCGACCATGACGGGTGGCGCATTTCCGATACGCTCGATGCCTTGACCGGTAAGCCGATCAGCCACGGCCTGGCGTCGGTGACCGTCATTCATCCCTCGGCCCTGATGGCCGACGGTCTGTCCTCCCTGCTGTTGATTCTCGGCCCGCAACAGGGCTGGAATTATGCGCAAGAACATAAAATCCCTGCTTTTTTTGTGATTCGTGCCGATAAGCGCTTTATCATCCGCAGCAACGCGTCGTTTGATCGTCTGGTTGTGGAGCAGCCGCGATAAGTCAGCGGGCCGGATCAGCCGATCACTGGCGCCAAGTGCAGACAAAAATTGGCCTTCGACGCGACCAAGGGTTAATGTTCGCCGCCTCGGTGCAGCGCTAGACTGCGCCGCGTGATTTAGCCAGAGATGCCAGAGTGGCGCCTCGGTCTGTTTAAAGGAGTACGCATGGCTGTCTACAACTACGACGTAGTGGTACTGGGTTCCGGCCCTGCCGGAGAAGGCGCGGCAATGAACGCCGCCAAGGCGGGGCGCAAGGTCGCCATGGTCGACAGCCGTCGGCAAGTGGGCGGTAACTGCACCCATTTGGGCACCATTCCGTCCAAGGCCCTGCGTCACTCGGTCAAGCAGATCATTCAGTTCAACACCAATCCCATGTTTCGTGCCATCGGCGAGCCGCGCTGGTTTTCGTTTCCGGATGTGTTGAAAAACGCCGAAATGGTCATCTCCAAGCAAGTGGCCTCGCGCACCAGTTACTACGCCCGGAATCGCGTCGACGTGTTCTTCGGCACCGGCAGTTTTGCCGACGAGACCAGCATCAACGTGGTCTGCACCAACGGTGTGGTGGAAAAGCTGGTGGCCAACCAGATCATCATCGCCACCGGTTCGCGCCCTTATCGGCCGGCCGATATCGATTTCAGTCACAAGCGTATCTACGACAGCGACACCATCCTCAGCCTGGGCCATACCCCGCGCAAGCTGATCATTTATGGCGCCGGTGTGATCGGCTGCGAATACGCCTCGATCTTCAGCGGCCTTGGCGTGCTGGTCGAGCTGGTGGATAACCGTGACCAGTTGCTGAGCTTCCTGGATTCGGAAATTTCCCAGGCGCTGAGCTATCACTTCAGCAACAACAACGTGATGGTTCGCCACAACGAAGAGTACGAGAAGGTCGAAGGTCTGGATAACGGCGTTATCCTGCACCTCAAGTCCGGCAAAAAGATCAAGGCCGATGCCTTGCTGTGGTGCAACGGCCGTACTGGCAACACCGACAAGCTGGGTCTTGAGAACATCGGTCTGAAGGCCAACGGCCGTGGTCAGATCGAAGTGGACGAGACCTACCGCACCAGCGTTTCCAACGTCTATGGCGCCGGCGACGTGATTGGTTGGCCAAGCCTGGCCAGTGCGGCTTACGACCAGGGTCGTTCGGCAGCGGGCAGCATGGTCGACAATGGCAGCTGGCGTTATGTCAACGATGTGCCGACCGGGATCTACACCATTCCCGAGATCAGCTCGATCGGCAAGAACGAACACGAACTGACGCAGGCCAAAGTGCCTTACGAAGTGGGCAAGGCGTTCTTCAAGGGCATGGCGCGTGCGCAGATTTCCGGTGAGCGGGTCGGGATGCTGAAGATCCTGTTCCACCGCGAGACGCTCGAGGTGCTGGGCGTGCATTGCTTCGGCGACCAGGCGTCCGAGATCGTGCACATCGGTCAGGCAATCATGAGTCAGCCGGGTGAAGCGAACACCATGAAGTACTTCGTCAACACCACGTTCAACTACCCGACCATGGCCGAAGCCTATCGGGTAGCCGCATACGATGGCCTCAACCGGCTTTTTTAAGCGACTCCGGCCGGTGGCCTGAGCCGGCCGGGGAGACCGATTTCAGTGATTCCCGAGCGTGGCGCTGGCCAAACCGGGAAAGTCTGTAATCAGGCTGTCGACGCCGAAATCAGCGAGCCTGCGCATCAGTGCAGGCTCGTTGACTGTCCATACCGACACATGCAGGCCCTGACGCTGTGCTTTTTGCAGGCGCTCCGGGGTACACAGTGTCCAGTTCAATGCCAGAATTTCACAGCCGTAGCTCTGGGCGACCTTCAACGGGTCGAGCCAGGCGTATTCGGCCACCAGCCCGCGCGAGATGTCCGGCGTCAGGTCCAGGGCGGCGCGCAGTACTTCGCGTGAGCTGGAGGTGATCGTCACCTTGTCCAGCAAGCCATGGCGCTGAGCCATTTCACGAATCGCCAGCACGGTGTTGGCGGCACGAGTGCGTGAAGCGCTTTTGACTTCCAGCTGCCAGTGCTCGAAAGCGCATTGTTCGAAGAGTTCTTCCAGGCGTGGAATCGGGCACGGCGAGACCCAGCCAGGGCCACCCTTGCGCGCGTCATACGTCACCAGGTCGTCTGCCAGGTGTTCGTTGACCTTGCCGCGTCGGTCGGTGGTGCGTTTGAGGGTCGGGTCATGAATGACCATCAACTCTCCATCCTTTGAAAGATGCAGGTCCAGTTCACAGCGGCGCACGCCGTGCTTGAGGCATTCCTGAAAGCTGGTCAGGGTATTTTCCGGTGCTTCGCCCTTGGCGCCGCGGTGGCCGTAGATAAGGGTCACGTTTACTCCTGGCTACTGCTGATAGTGATAAAGGGGCAGGGCGTTCAATTTCCGGAGGGCTGGCCCTGTTCCAGCGCCTGACGCCGCTGCTGAGCCTGACGCTGCAACACGTGGCGGGCGAGTAACTGGCGCTGGGCGTCCGGAAGATTGACGAACTCGGTACTGATATCGAAATTGCCGTCTGCCAGCGTGTCGCACTGGCAAACCCTGGCGCGCAGCATCAGACCTGCGGCCTGAGGCATGAGCACCATCTTGATCGACAACTGTTCGCCGACTGCAAAATCCTGTTGCGAATTGAACTGAATACCGCCTTCGGACAGTTTGACCGGCTGAGGAGCGCCCAGCTTGCCGAGTGCGGTGTGGGCAACCACTTCGCCCAGCAGGTCGATGCGCTTGCTCAGCGACTTGAGAAAACTGTTCAGCACCCGGTCGCGCTCGTCGAGCTGGCGCATCAGATGCTGCGACTCGAACTCGCTGACGTGCAGCTCGCTGAGCAGGTCGAACAGCGTCGAGGTGTCCTGCATGGCATCCTGGCTTGCCTGGTCGTCGGCAGACAGGGGGTTAATTTCCAGTGCGACGCTGTCGTCGATACGGTAGTATTCGCGGCGTCCTGCTTCATCTAATGTCGACATGGCGAACCCAAGCTAGCGGCGGTGGTCAGAGAGTTTCGAGTGTAAAGCTGCACGTCAAGGCCCGCCACACGGACGTCCTCATTCCTGCGAACAAATTCCTACATGTTCAGACCTCTTTTTGTATTTATCGGCACGCGCTACACCCGTGCGAAGCGACGCAATCATTTTGTTTCCTTCATCTCCCTGACCTCCATGATCGGCCTCGCCCTGGGCGTTGTGGTCATGATAGTCGTGTTATCGGTGATGAATGGTTTCGATCACGAAATGCGTACCCGCGTGCTTGGCATGGTGCCGCACGCGACCATCGAATCGGCTGATCCGATCACCGACTGGCGCGGTCTGGCCGCGAAGGTTCAGGAAAACCCGCAGGTGCTGGCCGTTGCGCCGTTCACCCAGATGCAGGGTTTGCTGACCCACGATGGCAAGGTGCAGAAAGTGTTGCTCAACGGTATCGATCCGGTTGAAGAGCGCAAGGTCTCGATCATTGACCACTTCATCAAGCAGGGCGAGCTCGACAGCCTGTCGCCCGGCAGCTTCGGCATCATGATCGGCGACAAGGCCGCGGCCAAGCTGGGCGTCGGCATCGGTGACAAACTGACCTTCGTTGCGCCTGAAGTGACGGTGACGCCGGCCGGGATGTTTCCGCGCATGAAGCGTTTCGAGGTGACCGGCATCTTTCACGTCGGCGCTGGCGAAATCGACGGCTTTCTGGGGCTGACCAACCTCGATGACCTGGGGCGTCTGCACCGCTGGAAACCCAATCAGGTACAGGGGTTGCGTCTCAAGTTCGACGACCTGTTCGCGGCGCCACGTACCTCGTGGGAAATCGCGCAGAAGCTGGGCGAAAACAATTTCTACTCGCGTGACTGGACGCGCACCCACGGCAACCTGTATCAGGCCATCCGCATGGAAAAAGCCATGATCGGTCTGTTGCTGCTGCTGATCGTGGCGGTGGCGGCCTTCAACATCATTTCCACGCTGGTGATGGTGGTCAATGACAAGAAGGGCGACATCGCGATTCTGCGTACCCTGGGCGCTACGCCGCGACAGATCATGGCGATATTCATGGTCCAGGGCACGGTGATCGGCGTGGTCGGCACGCTGATCGGCGCGGCACTGGGTATTCTGGCGGCGCTCAATGTCAGCGCAGCCATTGCTGCACTCGAAGGGCTGATCGGCCACAAGTTTCTCAACGCCGACGTCTACTTCATTGATTACCTGCCTTCGCAACTGATGGCCCAGGACGTGTTCCAGGTCTGCGGTGCAGCGTTGGTCCTGAGTTTCCTCGCCACCCTGTATCCCGCCTGGCGTGCTGCGCGCACCCAGCCGGCGGAGGCGTTACGTTATGAGTGAGTCGGGCATGTCTGATAAAGCAGTATTGAGTTGCCGCAACCTGGGTAAATCCTACGAGGAAGGCCCGGAGTCGGTGGTGGTGTTGTCCGGCCTGCAGCTGGAGTTGCACCCTGGCGAGCGTGTCGCGATCGTCGGCAGTTCGGGGTCGGGCAAAAGTACCTTGCTCAACCTGCTGGGCGGGCTGGACACGCCGTCCGAAGGCAGTGTCTGGCTGGCAGGCGAAGAGTTATCGGCGCTGGGCGAAAAGGCTCGCGGCCTGCTGCGCAACCGGGCGCTGGGTTTCGTCTACCAGTTCCACCATCTGCTGCCCGAATTCACCGCGCTTGAAAACGTCTGCATGCCGTTGTTGATCGGTCGTACGCCGATCCCCGAAGCCCGCAAGCGCTCCACCGCATTGCTGGAGCGTGTCGGCCTCGGTCATCGTCTGGCGCACAAGCCTTCGGAGCTGTCCGGTGGCGAGCGTCAACGTGTGGCGATTGCCCGTGCCCTGATCAATCAGCCGGGTCTGGTGATGCTTGACGAGCCGACCGGCAACCTCGATCACCACACGGCGCAGGGCATTCAGGACCTGATGCGTGAACTGAGCACGTCGTCGCGCACGGCGTTTCTGATCGTGACCCACGACATGAGCCTGGCTCGGCAAATGGACCGTGTCCTGCGTCTGGAAGACGGCCGCCTCGTCGAGGCCTGATCGACCCGGCCCGGCGCAATTCATCGCGTCGGGTTCCAGTTTTTATACGGTGTATTTTCCCACGGTGCTTCGCGAATGTTCAGACCGTTACCCATCTTCATCGGCATGCGCTATACCCGCGCCAAACGCCGCAAAAGCTTCATCTCGTTCATTTCGATGACCTCGATGATCGGTCTGGCACTCGGTGTCCTGGCGATGATCGTGGTGCTGTCGGTAATGAACGGTTTCCAGCGGGAAATGAGCTCGCGGATTCTCGGCATGGTGCCGCACGCAGTGATTGCCGGTAACACTCCGGTCGATGACTGGAAACCGCTGGCCGACGCTGCGCTGAAAAACCCTGAAGTCACCGCTGCCGTACCGTTCACCGACATGGAAGGCATGCTCTCCTACAAGGGCTCGATGCAGCCGATCCAGATCAGCGGCGTAGACCCGGCGCTGGAACATGAAGTGTCGATCGTCACGCAGCACATCACCCGCGGAAGCCTCGAAGACCTCAAGCCGGGCGAGTTCGGCGTGGTGCTGGGCGACATTACCGCGCGCCGCTTTCGCTTGACCATCGGCGACAAGCTGACCCTGATCGTCCCGGAAGTCAGCAGCGCTCCTGGCGGCATCACGCCGCGCCTGCAACGCCTGACCGTCGTGGGTATCTTCAAGGTCGGTGCCGAGCTGGATGGTTCGATGGGCCTGATCAATATTGCCGATGCGGCGCAGATGCAACGCTGGCAGCCCAATCAGGTTCAAGGTGTGCGACTGGCGCTGAAGGATCTGTATAAGGCGCCCCAGGTGTCCACCGCCATTGCCGCCGGTCTGGGTGAAGGCTATCGCGCCGACGACTGGACCCATACCCAGGGCAGCCTGTTCAGTGCCATGAAGATGGAAAAGACCATGATCGGTCTGTTGCTGCTGATGATCGTCGCTGTGGCTGCGTTCAACATCATTGCCACGCTGATCATGGTGGTCAACGACAAGGGCGCAGACATCGCCATCCTGCGTACCATCGGCGCCACGCCGCGGCAGATCATGGCGATCTTCGTGGTTCAGGGCACCGTCATCGGCATCGTCGGGACACTGATCGGCGGCATTCTTGGGATTATTGCAGCGCTAAACGTCAGCAGCCTGGTGGGCTGGATCGAGCGGGTCAGCGGTCAGCACATCTTCAGTTCCGATGTGTACTTCATCAGCAACCTGCCTTCCGAACTGCAGGCCGGTGACGTGCTGCTGATCTGCAGCGCCGGGTTTATCCTGAGCTTTCTGGCGACCATCTACCCCGCGTGGCGCGCCGCGCAGATCCAGCCGGCGCACGCACTGCGTTACGAATGACAGAGCCTGAGTCACCTTCGCCGAGGCCGCAGGGCGGCCCGCGAGGGTGGCGGGGCAGCGCGGATTTTCGCTGAAAGCCCCACGCAAACGCTATAAACTCGCCGCGTTAATTCATGATCCAGGTATCGCCATGCATCCCGCAGCCGAACACTCGCCGCTGGGCAAGTCCAGTGAGTACATCGCCACTTACACGCCGTCGCTGTTGTTCCCGATCCCTCGTGCCGCAAAATGGGCCGAGCTTGGGCTCACCGCGCAGACGCTGCCTTATCAGGGAGTCGATTTCTGGAACTGCTACGAGCTGTCATGGCTGCTGCCGTCCGGCAAGCCGGTGGTGGCCATTGGCGAGTTCAGTATTCCGGCCGAATCGCCGAACATCATCGAATCGAAGTCGTTCAAGCTGTACCTCAATTCGTTGAATCAGACGGCTTTCGCGAGCGTCGACCAACTGCAGACCACGCTCGAACAGGACCTGTCGGCCGCCGCGGGCAAACCGGTCAGCGTGCGTATTCGCAGCCTGGCGGAAATCGAAGAAGAAGGTGTCGCGGCATTGCCAGGCCTGTGTATCGACGACCTGGACATCTCGGTCAGCAGCTATGACCGGCCGCAGCCCGAGTTGCTGCGTTGTGATGACTCGCGGGTGATGGAAGAGAGCGTGCACAGTCATCTGCTCAAATCCAACTGCCCGGTCACCAGCCAGCCTGACTGGGGCAGTGTGGTGGTCGAATATCGCGGCGCGGCGCTGGATCATGCAAGCCTGCTGGCGTATATCGTCAGCTTTCGCCAGCACTCGGATTTTCATGAGCAGTGCGTGGAAAGAATCTTCCTCGACCTGCAGCGCTTGCTCAAGCCGGAGAAGCTCACCGTGTATGCGCGCTACGTGCGCCGCGGTGGTCTGGACATCAACCCGTACCGCAGTACTGAAACGCTCGACGTGGACAATCGCAGGCTGGCGCGGCAGTAATATTGTCTGAGGCCCGAGGAGCGAACGCAGAGCGTCCGGAACGGCATCCCCACGCGGAGCGTGAGGAACGACAGGTATCAGTAGTGCTGATGCTCCGCGTCGCACCGCGCATCAGCGGCCGAACGCAGAGCTATCAGAACGGCATCTCCCAATCAGACTCCGATATTGCCCAGCGTCTGCACGATGTTGCGCAGAGTGCCGGCGATGGTCGGATGCTCCAGCTCGAAACGCTCGACGGCCAGATTCACGCCATCAGCCAGGCTGCTGTCCTGCTCGTGGGTGGCCTGTTCCAGCTGAATTTTAGTTTCAATTTGTTGCATGAGCTCGTGCAGGTTTTCCCGCTCGGACTCTGACATCGGCGGGTTATGCTCCAGTTGCTCGCGCAGGGTATTGAGTTGTTCTTGCAGTTCGCGGGCGGGCATGACGTGCTCCTTGATTGATAAGTCTGTCTCATGGACTTCGCCGGAGAGCTAAAGGTCCATGTTCAATCAAGACTAATCCAGTCTGCGCCCGGCTGCATATGTATCAGGGTTTTTCGCCCTTGCTGCGTCGCAGGGCAATGTCGGCCAGGCAGGATTCCAGTTCGCCCAAGTGGTCGATCACCGAGTGCACCCCCAGCGAATAGAGTTTGAGTGTGGCCTGCGCGCGTCGCTGTTCACGTTCGGCATTGCTGAGTGCCTGCCATTGTGAAGGCGAGAGCCCGCACAGCGGTCCGCAGGATGCCAGGCCAATGGTCCACAGCCCGGCGTTCAGCCCGGACTGCAACAGGCGCGGGTCGCCGCTGATCAGTACGCAGCCATCCAGATGGCTGACTTTCAGGGCCATCAATGCCATCCAGCAAGCATCCGGTGCGGGCCAGCCTGCGGTCGGGCGGGGGGCGGGAATCATCCAGTCATTGACCGGCACAGCCAGTGCGGCGCTCACGCTTTCAGGCAGTTCATCGAGCCAGGCGCATGGCATGCTCTGGTCACGCAGCGTTTGCAGAATAGCCTTTGCACCCGGTGTGAACTGCGTGTGCTCATCGCCGGGTGTGCGCGAATTTGCGGCCTGCGCACCGAAGTCCACCAGGCAGCCGCTGAGGCCGAACAGCAGGGCAGGGAAGGTTGGCAAAGGCGTGAGGACCGGGGCGAGCATGGGGATCTCTCTGAAATATCGAGAAACGCTACCGATCTTTTGTGACACTTCGATGAATGTGCGATGACGGAGTTTATCCGGAACCCTTTGCTGACAGACCTGCCTTATTCTCGACAGAAGGCTTTATACTCCCTGTCCTAGCGTGTGGGGGCGTAGCACCCGCGTCATTATTTCGATATCTCGATCAGGAGTGTCAGCTATGCCCGTGACCGGTGCAGGCTTTATCAAACGTTTGCTGCAATTGTCCCTGTGTGCCGGCATCGCGCTGGTTCCGGTGGCCGTGCAGGCCGCTGAAGATGATCCGTGGGAAGGCATCAACCGTCCCATTTTCAAATTCAACGATACCCTTGACGCTTACACGCTCAAGCCGCTGGCCAAGGGGTATCAGTACATCGCACCGCAATTCGTCGAAGACGGTATCCATAACTTCTTCAGCAACATCGGCGATGTCGGCAACCTGGCGAACAACGTGCTGCAGGCCAAGCCTGAGGCGGCGGGCGTCGACACTGCGCGTCTGATCGTCAACACCACCTTCGGCCTGCTGGGCTTCCTCGACGTGGGTACCCGCATGGGCCTGCAACGCAACGATGAAGACTTCGGTCAGACGCTGGGCTACTGGGGTGTGCCGAGCGGCCCGTTCGTGGTCATTCCGTTCCTGGGGCCAAGCACCGTACGTGATGCGTTCGCCAAGTACCCGGACACCTATACCTCGCCTTACCGCTACATCGATCACGTCCCGACCCGTAACACGGCGCTGGGCGTCAACCTGATCGATACACGTGCCAGCCTGCTGTCTGCCGAGCGTATGGTCAGCGGTGATCGCTACACCTTCATTCGCAATGCCTATTTGCAGAACCGCGAGTTCAAGGTCAAGGATGGCAAGGTCGAAGACGATTTTTAATCGCTACTTTGCCTCTGCATGAATCAATAAAGGCGACCCTGGGTCGCCTTTATTATTTTGTAAAAGTGTGAACCGGTTCCGCCCGTTTTCATTTCATCGAGATGATTGAAAGCCCCAGTTTCTGTCCACCACCTTCTTCATCATTCACCCAGACCACCTCGGTTTCGGCTTCAAGCCCCTTGAGCGCAGGATGGTCAGAGTCAATGCGCACGCTGAGTTTGTCTCTCACCTGGAACGAGCGTGGCGCCTGAACCTGCATGCCCGAGCTGGAAAGGTCAATGCATACGGCAGGGATCACCTGACCGGCGTGGATCAGGTTGACGTCTGCCTCGACGCGCATGCGGATGTAATCCCGCTTTTCCTCGTAGTCGCGATCATTTCGACTCATGTACAGTCCTTCGTTTTAGTTGCTGATTTGTGAGTTCTTATAACTCTGGGTGATTTGCGATGTAAAGAGCGCAAAGTGAGGGTAGGAGCATGCTTGAAACACCCGTCGGATGGGAGTACCGTCTGCGCCTTGAAGGGCACCTCTGAAACACGACAGACTTATCAAGTTGTTGCGTGTTATTGCGGAGAGGCTAGAAGCGAATCCAGTAAGCGGGTTCCGGTAATCCCGGGCCGCCTACGCCAACCTGATCTGGCGCCGTTTGCCCCCATGCCAAAAACCAGTGCCAAGCTGCTGATTATCGATGACGACGACGTAGTGCGCGCAAGCCTTGCCGCCTACCTTGAAGACAGTGGCTTCAGCGTTCTACAAGCGAGCAATGGCTTGCAGGGAATTCAGATCTTCGAGCAGGAGAACCCCGATCTGGTGGTCTGCGACTTACGCATGCCACAGATGGGCGGGCTTGAGCTGATCCGTCAGGTCACCGCCATTGCTCCGCAAACGCCTGTCATCGTCGTTTCCGGCGCGGGCGTGATGAGCGATGCAGTCGAGGCCTTGCGCCTTGGCGCTGCCGACTACCTGATCAAGCCTCTCGAAGATCTTGCCGTACTCGAGCATTCAGTGCGTCGTGCGCTGGATCGGGCGCGCCTGCTTACTGAAAACCAGGTCTATCGCGAAAAGCTGGAAAAGGCCAATCGCGAGCTCGAAGCCAGCCTGCACCTGTTGCAGGAAGACCAGGACGCGGGTCGGCAAGTGCAGATGAACATGCTGCCGATCACGCCGTGGTCGATTGACGCATTCAAATTCGCGCACCAGATCATTCCGTCGTTGTACCTGTCCGGCGATTTTGTCGACTATTTCAGGGTCGACGAGCGGCGTGTCGCTTTTTACCTGGCTGATGTTTCAGGCCATGGCGCGTCATCGGCATTCATTACCGTGCTGCTGAAGTTCATGACCACGCGGCTGCTGTTCGAGTCAAAGCGTGGCGGAACGCTTCCTGAATTCAAGCCGTCGGACGTGCTGGGGCATATCAACCGTGGCCTCATCAGTTGCAAGCTGGGCAAGCACGTTACGATGGTCGGCGGTGTCATCGACGAAGAGTCAGGTAAACTGACGTACGCAGTGGGCGGACATCTGCCATTGCCTGTGCTGTACTCCGAAGGGCAGGCGCATTATCTGGAAGGTCGTGGACTCCCGGTAGGGTTGTTCAATGAAGCCACCTACCAGGATCATGAAATCGATCTGCCCGAGTCCTTCAGTCTGACCATGTTGTCTGATGGCATACTGGACTTGTTACCCGGTGATACACTCAAAGAGAAAGAAGCTGTCCTTCCCGAATTGGTCAAGGCGGCTGGCGGCAGCCTGGATGGCTTGCAGCGGGTTTTTGAATTGGCAACGCTAGGGGAGATGCCGGATGATATCGCCTTGTTAGTGTTAAGCAGGAATCTTGAATGAGTACCGGTAGAATCCAGTTCGCCGAGCAGGAAGGCACCTTCGTTCTCAAGTTCGTGGGTGAAGTGCGGTTGACGCTGTGTTCGGCCCTGGATGCGACTATAGAGCGCATCTTCACTGCGCTGAATTTCTCGGCGGTGGTCATTGATCTGACCGAAACGCGCAGCATTGACAGCACCACGCTTGGCCTGCTGGCCAAACTGTCGATTCTGTCGCGCCAGAAAGTAGGCCTGTTGCCGACCCTTGTGACCACTCACGAGGACATTACGCGCCTGTTGCAGTCGATGGGCTTCGATCAGGTCTTCAACATCGTTGACCGGCCTCTGCCGCGGCCTGAGTGCCTGACTGATCTGCCTTCACAGGACCAATGCGAAGAAGTGGTGAAAGCCAAGGTGCTTGAAGCGCACAAGATTCTCATGGGCCTCAACGACTCCAATCGTGAAGCGTTCCATGATCTGGTCAATGCACTGGAAGGTCAGCGCTAGGCACCAGTTGCGTCTGTCTATCTGATCTCAGAACGGCAGGCAGCAAAAAGGGCGACACCTGCGAAGGTGTCGCCCTTTTTCATGTTCAGGCTTTTTTGGCGGAGAGCAGTGCTTCCAGCTTTTCCTGATCGCGAGCGAACTGGCGAATACCTTCAGCCAGCTTTTCAGTGGCCATGGCGTCTTCGTTGGAAGCCCAGCGGAACTGGCTCTCGGTCAGGCTCTGACGCGCTTCGCCGGCGTTGCCCGGTGCAAGCTTGCGTTCCAGAGTGCCGGTGTCTTCGGCCAGCTTCTTGAGCAGGTCGGTGCTGATGGTCAGGCGATCACAACCGGCCAGCTGTTCGATCTGGTTCAGGTTGCGGAAGCTGGCACCCATGACCACGGTCTTGAAGTCGTTGGCCTTGTAGTAGTTGTAGATGCGCGTTACCGATTGCACGCCCGGGTCTTCTGCGCCGGTGTAGTCGGTGCCTGTCGACTTCTTGTACCAGTCGTAGATACGGCCCACGAACGGCGAAATCAGGAACACCCCGGCCTCGGCGCAGGCGACTGCCTGGGCGAAGGAGAACAGCAAGGTCAGGTTGGTCTGGATGCCATCCTTCTCGAGCTTTTCAGCTGCGCGGATACCTTCCCAGGTGGCGGCCAGCTTGATCAGCACCCGGTCACGCTTGATGCCGGCGGCGTCGTACAGACCGATCAAGCGCTCGCTGCGTTCGATCAGGGCGTTGGTGTCGAAGGAGAGGCGTGCGTCCACTTCAGTGGATACGCGACCCGGAACCACCTTGAGAATCTCCTGACCGATGGCGACTGCAAAGCGGTCGCAGGCCAGGCCGATGTCGCCCTTGCTACCGTCGAACGCTTCGCCCAGCATCTTGGCGTTGTTCGCGTCGGAAGCGGCCTTGAGCAGCAGGGAAGGGTTGGTGGTGGCGTCCTCGGGTTCGAGGCTCTTGATTGCGCCGAAGTCGCCGGTGTCAGCAACAACGGTGGTGAATTTCTTGAGTTGATCCAGCTTGGAAGTCATGAGCGTGCTCTGTCCTGTGCGGTTGGATGACATTACCCGAGCGCTGCCGACCACTCAAGGCCGCAGCGTGTACTGCTGCCGATGATAGGCCCTGAGGGACGGCATTGTCGTGAATACCTTTGTCTAGACTGTTTTTGAGCCTCGCACCGACTGCTTGTTCCCTCGATATGAATTTAACGCCTCTCAAGCGGCCTGCACGCTGCGGGATGGGTGCGACTATCAGACTATAGGTCCTGTGAAAGAGGGTTGCTGCATTGAGATGAGCCGGACTCGCAATCGGGCTCGCCTGTGGCGTCGAGCAACGCATTGGGGTAAAGATGCTGTTCAACTCGCGATCATCTGAAGGAACCAGCATGCATTCACGACGCTTCCCCATCACTGCCGCAATCGGACTTTCCCTGGTTTCCATGGGCCTGTTTTCCACTGCTGCCAACGCCGCCGAGCTGTCACCCGATCAGTTGTTGAAAAAAGCCCAGGCCGAACAACCGGCCTACCTCGACACGGTCCGGCAACTGGTCGATATCGACACAGGCACCGGCCAGGCACCCGGGCTGAAGACCGTCAGCGCCATGTTGGTCGAACGTCTCAAGGCACTGGGCGCAGAAGTCTCCACCACGCCGGCAGAGCCTTCGGCGGGGGACAATATCGTCGGTACCTTCAAAGGCAACGGCACGCGGTCTTTTCTGTTGATGGTCCACTACGACACAGTGTTTGGGCCGGGCACCGCCGCCAAGCGTCCCTTCAGACTCGACAGCGAGCGCGCCTATGGCCCTGGGGTGGCAGATGCCAAGGGCGGCGTAGCGATGATTCTGCACGCGTTGAAACTGTTGCAGAATGAGCAGTTCAAGGAGTTCGGTACGCTCACGGTGCTCTTCAACCCGGACGAGGAGACCGGCTCCAGCGGCTCGAAAAAAGTCATCGCCGAACTCGCTCGCCAGCATGACTACGTGTTTTCCTACGAGCCGCCTGACAAGGATGCCGTTACCGTCGCCACCAACGGCATCAATGGCCTGATTCTCGATGTCAAAGGCAAATCGTCACACGCTGGCTCCGCTCCCGAGGCCGGGCGTAATGCCGCCATCGAGCTGGCGCATCAGTTGCTGCAGCTCAAGGACCTCGGCGACCCGGGCAAAGGCACGACCGTCAACTGGACCCTGATCAAGGGCGGGGAGAAGCGCAACATCATTCCATCCAGCGCGTCGGCCGAGGCGGACATGCGCTATTCCGACCTCAGCGAGAGCGACCGCGTACTGGCTGATGGCCAAAGGATCGTGAAGAAGACGCTGGTCGATGGCACCGAAGTGACCCTGCGAATGGAAAAAGGCCGACCGCCGCTGGCCAGAAACCCTGGCTCCGAACAGTTGGCGAAAACCGCGCAGACGCTTTACCAGAAAACAGGCCGAACTTTAGAGCCGATTGCCATGCGTTTCGGTACCGACGCGGGCTATGCCTACGTACCTGGCAGTGCAAAGCCTGCGGTGCTCGAAACCATGGGCGTGGTCGGCGCGGGCCTGCATGCCGACGATGAATACATTGAGTTGTCGAGCATCGCGCCCAGGCTTTACCTGACCGTTGCGTTGATTACGCAGCTGTCGAAGGGCGATGCGACACCCTGAGGGCCTGTGAGGTGAGGGTGGCAAGGCGTGGTCTCCGGTCCGCGCCATCTGTCGAGGTATCGGGCTTTGCGATTGACCTGAGCGCCGATAAACGATTAACTGTATATGTATACAGTTAATCAGAAAAGGCTCGCCTCATGAGTGTTACCTTCCTTGGCCCGTTGTCGGCAGGGGGCATCAAGCTCCCGTTCATATCGCTGTCGTCCGTTGGCGCCAGATCGCCAGTGGTCGAGAAGCATGTTTCCATTGCCGAGCTTTGCGAGGTCCGTGAGCCGCACGCCTACCTGGCCAGGATCGAAGATCAGGGTATGCAAGGGGGCGGCATGTGCAGCGGGGACATGCTGGTGGTCGACCGCAGCCAGTACGCCGAGCACGGTGACATCGTCGTTGCCTCGCTCAATGCACGGCAGATCTGCCGGCGTTTGCACATGCGGGGTGATGTGGTGATTCTGGAATCGCAAAACCCGGATTTCCCGCCACTGCATGTCACCGACAACGATGACCTGATCATCCTGGGGGTGGTGACCTTCAGCCTGAAAAACCTGCTGGAGGGCCGCGCTGCATCATCAGCTCATCGATGAACAGACGCATGTCCTTGCATTGCACGCCGCTGCGTGATCTGCTTCCTACTCTTTGGCTTTTAGCGGAATACCGAGCGCATGCAAGAACGACTTGACCAGTTACGGCTCCCCAAGCCTGTACAGGGAGAAATCAGTGATCTGGTAAGAGCGCTCGACGCAACCAGCACCTGCGCCGACGTGGAAGCCGAAGCGGCGTTGCAGATCGAATACATTCACGGTCTTGAGACCAGCAGAAAGCTGCGTCCAGCCGATGCAGAAGCGCTTTACATCATTTTCGACGACGCAGTTCAGGCTCGTTTACAGGCACTTGCCGATTAGATTCGGTATTCCGCTATCCCCCTGACTGCGTGAACTTTACTTCAGACGTTATCTGTCCGCTTGATCGGGACGGGTTCCCGGCTCACCCTACGAATCTGCAATCAGCGGGCTCACGTTCAGGTTTGAATGGCTATGCGGTTATCAGGCTTCATCCTCGACAACATCGAGCCTATCGTGCGCGAGTGGACCGATTTCGCGCGCACCCTGTCCACCCTCGGCGAGCCTCTGGATACCACAGAGCTGAGAGATCATGTCGAGCAAATGCTGCGGGCTATCGCGACTGATCTGCAAACGGATCAATCGCTGCAGCAGCAGGTCGACAAATCGCAGGGCCACGCCGTTTCGCACGAAGACACTGCGGCGAAAATCCACGCAATCACCCGATTGATGTCGGGCTTCACCATTGACCAGGTGGTCTCGGAGTTTCGGGCATTACGGGCAAGTGTGATCAAGCAGTGGATGTCGCAAGAGGCGCTGGATACTCAGCAGCAGATCGAAGACATGATCCGCTTCAATGAAGCCATAGATCAGGCCCTTGCCGAGTCCATCACCAGCTACACAGGCGCGGTTCAGGCGTCACGCAATATCTTTCTGGGCATCCTCGGGCACGACTTGCGTACCCCGCTAAGCGCCATATTGCTGGGTGCCGACGTGCTGTTGCGCACCCATGATCTGGGCGCGCGGCCAACCAAGGTCGCCTCGAGGATCTATTCCAGCGTGAAGCGCGCCAACCAGATCGTTGGCGACTTGCTCGACTTCACGCGTTCGCAGATCGGCCCCGGTATCCCGCTGAAAAAGACCGAAATAGACATGCAACCCATCTGCGTTCGCATCGTTGAAGAATCGAGTACGGTCCACCCGGAAGCAGACATTCGCCTGACTTCAGACGAACCGGTCATTGGTCGCTTCGATGGTGATCGCCTCGAGCAGGTCTTCTCCAACCTCATCGGCAACGCTATACAGCACGGCAATAGCTCTGATCCCGTTGAAGTGACGCTGGCCGTCTCGGAGAGCGAGCTGCGCTTTAGCGTCCACAACACCGGCAGCCCGATTCCCGAAGACGTGCTTCCGTTCATCTTCAACCCGATGGACCGCTATTCACCCGAAAAGATGACCGACAACGGACCTTATTCAAGCCTGGGGCTGGGCCTGTTCATCGTCGACAGAATCGTCGATGCGCACGGCGGGCGTATCGAGGTGACGTCGAAAGCGGATCTGGGGACTACGTTTGCGGTCGTTATTCCGTTGAATGCGGAGTGAGGTCGCGTAGCGGCGATAGAGTTGCGAGGCAACTGAAGAGCATCCGGATCAGAGCTGCCTGTCCCTGATAACGCGCCCGTCATGGCCTGAAAGTCAGCGCAGGATAATCACACCCTGACGTGCCACACGGATGAGATGCCTGTAGGTGTCCGATCTGCTGCCGTCGGGGGGAAGACGAATGATCAACAGGTCATAAGTATCATCGTCCCATAGACCCATGTCTGCACACCCGTCAAAAAGCCGCATGGCCGGGCTCAGTACCGTCGCCAGGCCTGTCGTTGAAACGGGTAAGTTTTCAACGCCTGCCATCTCAGTTGCCAACTGCTCTGCTTTACCAAACCTCAGCGTCCGCCAGGCCAGACGAAAAGAGCTACGGTTGATCGTCACGCCGTTCTCGAGACCAATAACGGCATTTCGGTTTCTATCGGATATCACATGTATGCTCCATGCAAACACTCGATCCTGGCTAACGCATCACTTCATCGAGCTGATTCAGGCTCAGTCCCGATTGTAGAAAATCCAGTCCCTGTGGTTCTTCCAATCCAAGTAAAACAGTGGAGATCTGCCGGTAGGCGTTACGAAACAGCGAGCTGCCCAGGCTGATCCGGCGAACGCCGACTGTCCTGAGTCTGTCAATCGTCATACCGAAAACAGGCAGGACGTTGAGAGGTTTGCTGAGCGCTCTCTGAATCGCCTCAAGGTCCTCGATCGACTTCACGCCGGGTGCGAACAGACAATCGGCTCCAGCTTCTTCAAACGCGACCAGCCGTTCAATAACCTCGGTCAACGAATACGCGTGCGCTCCAAGCAGATAGTCTGTCCTGGCGGTGACGATGAAATCGGCATCGAGCGCGTGGGCGGCCTCACTGGCAGCGCGCACCCGATCGCACGCTTCTTCGATAGAGAAATACAGCGGGGTGTTCGGGTCATGATAGTCGGATATATCCTCAATGGACGCACCAGCGCAGCCGACGTTCAGGGCTCTTCTGAAATGCTCCTCGACCTTGCCCAGTGTTTTCGCCAGACCATTCTCCAGGTCTGCCGTCACGGGTATGTCCACTGCCCGAACGATGCGCTCAATCGCCGCAAATCGGTCTTCATTGTCCATCGAGGGAGATGAGTCGCGGTAGCCCTGTGCATAGGCAATCCCCGCGCTGGTGGTGCCGAGGCTGGCGTAGCCCAATTGCTGAATGAGGCGCGCGCTTCCCTCACACCATGCATTGGGCATGACGAATAACTCATCGCGTTCATGTAACTTTCTGAATGCCTGGCTGGTGTTCATAGCGCCTCCCTGAATGGCCAAGTATAGTCCTCTTCGCAGCACGCATGATTAAAAAAAAGTGAAGGGGCTTAAAAAAGTTTGAACAGACAACACGCAGCCCCTGTGGAATGCTTTTATCCACTTTATCGCAAGGACGTCGACTGATGAAAAGGATTGCTTCTGCTGCGTTGTTTATTGCGTCCTGTACCACCGCCTTAATGGTGAGCGCGGCGCCACTGCCTGCCAGTTCAGCCGCAAATATAGACGGTGTGGAAGTTCATACCGTCACGCTAAAAACTGACGCGATGAAAATGGCCCTCTGGCGTGATTCGCCGAAAGGGACCCACACTCAAACAATGAAAGAGTCACAAGTTGTTCTGTTTATTCATGGTGCAACCATTTCAGGTAATCTCTCGGCCGGGTACGCTATAGACGGTTATTCCTGGGCCCAAGACGTCGCCAATTCAGGGCGCGAGGCCTGGGTGGTAGACCTGCCGGGGTATGGTCGTTCTGATGATTATTCGGAAATGCGCGAGGCCAGCCCACACGCCAACGGTGAATCGGTGGGCAATGCCAAAAGCCTGGTGCCCGTGATTGATGCCGCCGTCGACTATGTATTGAAGTTTACCGGTGCTAAAAAGCTGACGATTATCGCCACGTCCAGGGGCGCGATACCGGTGGGGTATTACCTGAGCGCGCACGGCGAAAAAGTGGACAAGGTCGTGTTCAACTCGCCCATCGTCCGGCGTCATACCACAAGCCCGGAGATTGTCCGAGGCTTGTTCGGCAGTGCCGAAAGACCCGACAAGAGCTTTTATGAGATTCCGGTCGACAAGCGATTGTCCATGATAGAAGAAGACCGTCCGGCGGGCACCGAGACGCAGCTTGAACAAGGGTTTATAAAAAACTGGCCCGGTGATGCGGCGCTGGAAAGAGCGCATCAAAAGAACATGATTAAAGTACCCGGAGGCTTCGCCCAGGATATCTACGATGCCTGGCATGGCGTGTATTGGGACCCTGCCACAATCACGGTGCCTGTGTTAATCACACGCGGTGATTATGATCATGTGCTGACCACCGCGGCGGATATCGACTGGCTGTACACACACCTGAGCAATGCTTCCAGTAAACGGTACGTGCTGATCGATAAAGGCACCCACGCCATGTTATTTGAAAAAAAGCGTTTCGAACTCTATCGCGAAGTACGGGTTTTTCTGGAAGGCTCATATAACCGATTGTCACTGGCCTGTAGTTTTTGCGGCGGCCGCAACTAAAGCAAGGAGCAGATCATGTTGAAGAAAGCACGCATTGTTAAATTTCCAGGCGTTTTCGACGAGCAGGTATACAACGAGCGGGTTTCACGCAGCGGTTGTTTTCTCGGCAACTCGAAACTGGAGCAGATGGCCAATCAGGGTAAGCTTTCCAATGCTGTTGTCGGCGTCGCAGGCGCAGGGGGTATTGGCGGTGCCGTGGCCCTCGGTCTGGCACGGTTGGGTGTAAGGCATATCAAAATTGCCGATCCCGATTCTTTCGACATCAGCAATATCAACCGACAGTTTGGTGCTTCAGTGGAAACCGTCGGTCGTAACAAGGCATTAGTAGTTGCCGAACTGGTTCACCGGCTGGCGGGTGACGTGAGCGTTGATGTGTTTCCTGAGGGTATACAGAAGCACACCGCTGAAGCGTTTGTGGAGGACTGTGATCTGGTGCTGGATCAAATGGACTTCTACAGCATTGCCGAGCGCTACGCACTGCACAGGGCGTACCGTCACTCAGCCAGGTGCAAAGGCTTGCTGGCATCCTCGGTGGTCGGTTGGGGCGCCAACATCTACAAGTTCGACAAGGCAGGCCTGACGCTGGAGGATTTTTACGATATTCCGGAAGAGGCGCAGATGACACCTGAACTGGTCGAAAGGCTGGTCATGCTTCAAGCCTCTTATCAGCCTCGTTTTCCGAGCATTCCCGATATTTTCAGCTGGATGAAAGAGACAGGAAACGTGCCTATTCTTTCCGTGGCACCGACGGCCTCGCATTACCTGATTCTCTGTCGTTCAGCGCTGATGCTTTGCGACCTGGAGGGCGCACCGTACAGCACCGAACTTCCTCCCATGCCCAAGTATTACTGGTTCGACGGCTCTACGTTCGACAACGGTATTTATGAGTTCGACGGCACGTGGGCAAACCCCGAGGAGCATCGCAAACACTTCAATGTCAATTGAACCAGCTGGCCCCGATCGGGGCCAGCCCTTTGAGGAAGGCGCCGTGAACGAAGTGCTCGATACTCAGGAACGGCACAATATTTCCAGGTTCCTCCTGGCCTCCAGTCTGTGGTTCATTTGTGTGGGGATACAAAGCGTATTTCTGCCCTGGGTACTGATCAGCGTCGTTCATGCATCGGCCTTTCAATTTGGCATCGCCCAGATGTGCCTGATGTTACCGGTGCTGCTGCTGGTGATCTATGGCGGTTATGTTGCCGATCGCAAGCCGGTGCGCAGGTTATTGGTCTGCGTGTACCTGAGTGGCGCGCTGACGGCATTGGTCTTCGCCGTCTGGAGCTACCAGTCCGCAATAACCTACGCCAACGTGCTGGTGTATGCGTTGGCCTTTGGCGTGCTGTCGGCCTTTTGTGCGCCCGCCAGAGAACTTTACTTGAATGTACTGGGCAAGAAACAGTTGCAAAAGATCGTCACTATAAACATCGGGATTGAGTTCGGGATTCAGACAGTGGGTTTCGCCATTGGAGGTTTTGCACCGCAGGTGGGCGTCGGTCTGATGTTCTTGTTGTTGTCGCTTCTGTTCGGGATGTCGTCCCTGGCCGCCTCTTATATTTCGGTGACCACGCCCAGCAAGCCTCATTCCGGCCTGATCGCTGAAACCAGTACCGCGCTGCGGTTTTCCATTCAGCACCCGGTCATCTTCCCGGTACTGTCATTGAACGGCCTGATCGGTGTGTTCTTTCTGGGCTCGTTTTTCGTCATGCTGCCCCTACATATTTCCCGGTTGCCGGGGTACGACGCCTCGTTGTTGGCGCTGTTCAATATCGTGTTTATGGTCGGGTTGATCGCTTCCGTCATTGTCTTGACCGTCAAGGGCGGGATAGAAAATAAATTACGGGCACTGATCAGTTCCTGCCTGCTCGCGTCGTTACTGCTGGCGGTTATCCCGTCCGTGCTCACAGAGTGGATTCTGTTTTTAGGGGTATTGAGTTGGGGGTTTCTGGGCGGTATTGCCCTCAGCATGGGGCAGACGCTGATTCAGGAAAATGCCCCTTCAGGCAATAAAGCTCAGGTGTTAGCGTTACTGATGTTGTTTTTCATGGGGGGCAGTCCGATAGGTTCTTTCCTGCTGGGAACACTTCTCGAGTTCGTTGAAGCGCCCGTCGTAGGTGTCATCAGTGCAGTCGCAATGATTGTTTCAATAATGGCAGTTTCCTATACCTACACGCTATGGAATGCACAACATGAACGGATCGACACTGTCCTTTGACGAAGCCACGTCGAAGGATTTCAAAGGTAACGTGCAACTTGCAAACTCTGATATCGAACTCGCCTTGGTCAAGGCTGTTTGGCAGGAAGTGTACAGCGAGGAGTTAGGTTGGCTGGACGGGGATGACACCGATCCTCGCAATGATCGCTACCATGCCAACTCGGTCTACTTGCTCGCCACTGACGAAGAGGGAGCCGCCGTGGGGGTCATGCGCATGATTATCGACGGGGACCAAGGTCTGCCCATCGACAACTTTGCCGATATTTCCGGGATACGGGCAACCGCGCAAGGCGCGCTGATCGAATGTGCGCGACTCATGGTTCCGGCCAGGCACTGCGATCAGATATTTTCGGCTTACCCCTACGGTATTTTTGCTGCCTTGGTAAAAGCGGCTTTGCAGTATTGCCTGAAAGAAAAAAACTACGACGTCCTTGCCAATTGTTTTATCGATACACCGCACACACCGATCAAAGCACTGGCCCACATGGGGTTCCGTGACTTGAACATTCGCTTTCGAGACGAGTTGCATGAAACGTCAGAGTGTACGGTTCTGCATTTGGACATCAAGGACATGCTGTCGATATTTTACGGGCCCGAGAAAAGCCTGGGCCATTACATCATGGCGCGAGCGTAGTTTAATTTTTCTGGGCAAGGGAAGCAGGCATGAACCCATCAATGGCTATCTACGAGCGTGAGTCGAATGTGCGTTCTTATTGTCGCGACTGTGACGTTGTGTTTGCGACGGCGCAAGGGGCAGTGATCGAAGACGTCGAGGGGCGGCGGTTCATCGACTTTTTTGCGGGGGCCGGATCACTGAACTATGGCCACAATAACCCGCGTTTGAAAAAAGAGCTGTTGGACTATATTCAGCAGGACGGCATCACGACAACCCTGGACTTTCACAGCGCTGCGAAGTCTCGGTTTATCGAACAGTTCGAGCGGATTATCCTCACGCCGCGGGGGATGAACTACAAACTGCAGTTCACCGGGCCCACGGGGACCAATGCAATCGAGGCCGCCTTGAAGCTGGCCCGCAAGATCACCGGACGCACTTGCATCGCTGCGTTTACCCATGCATTTCACGGCGTCACGTTGGGCTCGCTGGCGCTGACCGCCAACGCCGATAAAAGAGCCGTCTCTGGCGTAGAGCTGTCAAACGTCGTTCGACTACCTTATGACGGATTTCTGGGGCGTGACATTGACAGCGCGCATATCATTGAAACGATGTTCTCCTCAGCAGGCGCAGGTTTCGAGCCGCCGGCGGCCATTATTCTGGAAGTTGTGCAGGGCGAGGGCGGTTTGAATTGCGCGCGGCCGCAATGGTTACAGAGAATTCAACAGCTGTGCCGGGCCTCAGGTGCGCTGCTGATCATTGACGATATTCAAGCTGGTTGCGGTCGTACGGGCACGTTTTTCAGTTTTGAATCTGCCGATATATCCCCCGACATCATTTGCCTTTCAAAGTCCATCAGCGGTTATGGTCTGCCGATGTCACTGGTGCTGATAAAACCGGAGCACGATCAGTGGGCGCCCGGTGAGCACAATGGCACCTTCCGTGGAAACAACACTGCATTCGTGACGGCTGCGGCGGCACTGAGCTATTGGCAAGACAACGCGTTCGAGCGCTCGATAGCGCAACGTTCCGCCGTCCTGCGCCTTGCACTGGAAAAAATAATTGCTCATTCACCCCCCGAGGCTGTCCGCATTGTCGGGAGAGGGCTGTTCATGGGATTGAGATTTGGCAACTCACGGCGCGCGAGCAGACTGTCTGCAGAATGCCTGTCCCAAGGTCTGCTTGTGGAAACCTGTGGCCCCTTGAATGAAGTGCTCAAGCTGATGCCGCCACTGACCATCGATCTGCCTGTACTAGAGCGCGGACTGGACATCTTGAAACGTGCCTACCTTTCTACCTTACACAACGAATCATCGCGAGGGATTGCCTGATGGATTTAATGGTTGGAGATACCCGTACATTGTCTGCCCGTGCGTTGGGCAATGAGTTCATCCTGCAAGAGCTTGCACAATTAAGAGACGAACTGATCCAGCAGGTTTTCGATCATCCTTTTCTGGTTCAGTGCCGTGCGGCAAGCATGCCGATAGAGCGGCTGAAGAACTTTCTCGTGCAACAAGGAAAATACAGCCGTTATTTCACGCGGTACATCTGCCAGTTAATGAGTCATCTTGAGGGTGATGAAGATATTCTGGCAGTGTTCGAAAATCTTTTCGAAGAACTGGGTTTTGGTGAAGTCGCCGAACCCACTCATTCGGCTATCTACCGTGAGATGTTGTGCTCCTTCGACCTGAACCTGGAGGCGCACGCCACGCTTCCTTCCACGCAGCACCTCATCGATACAATGATGAACTTTTGCAAACAGCCCAATGGTATTTATGGACTCTCGGCGTTGTGCCTGGGGGCCGAGGCCATTGTTCCTCATCTGTACAGTGACATTGTCACTGGCTTCTCGGGTCAGGGCGTTGCTGCAGAGAGGCTCAGGTTCTTCACGTTGCATATCGAATGTGACGATGGTCACGCGGACACCCTGTTGGCGATTCTGTCGCGTCTGGTGATGGAAAAACCGACTCGTTTTGAAATAGTCCGGCACGCCGCCGTCATGATGATCAAGGCGCGACTTGAGTTTCTCGATAAACTTTGAGGTGAGCATGAATAACCATACTTTTTCGTCCAGTGATTTCGTGCATGTCCCCGCCAGTCTGGCCGTTGGCGAGGACGTGGGCACGCTGTTACATGAAGGCGTCAGAACAACCACGCTGGACGCGTTCAGCAAAACAAGAAAGCACGAAGTTCATGTTGTCGACCTGCCGTCCAGGTCGATAAGCATGACTTTCGGTGCGCTACAGCCGCTGCAAGGGTCGGGCCTGCATCGGCATAACTATGAAACCATCATCTATATTATTTCAGGCACCGGTTTTTCGATGGTAGGAGAGACGCTCGTTGCCTGGACAGCTGGAGACGCCGTTTATATTCCCGTCTGGCGTTGGCACAAACACGTCAATACATCAGAGGACGCAGAGGTCACGTACATCGCCTGTGAAAATACGCCTCTGCTGCAGGCGCTTGGCGTCGCGTTGCGGGAGGAAGCTTCCTGAAAGAAGCTCGGTATCCGTGCAGCGGATGGGAGTCTGGACGTACCGAAGTTTTCATCCGTAAATGAACGGTCAGAAAGATGATCGGAACGTAGAAAATCGATTCAGCCCGCCGTTTTTTAACCCTATTTCCTCTGATGCTCAGGAATACTTTGCGAATACCCGCCAAATGGCCTAACTATAGAGGGAAGGAAAGCCGGGGTGCAGTGGAAAAACCCCGGAGCGGGAAAACACCCGGTCAGCAAAGTCGACCATCCGCTTTGCACCGGGTAAACAGGGAAAACGGATGTCTCGAATCTTTGATGTTGATACGCACCTCTGGCGCACGTTCAAATCGGTGAGCGAAACTCGAAGTATCACGCGGTCTGCGGTTGCGCTGTGCAAAACTCCACCTGCCATCAGCATGCAGATAAAAAAGCTGGAAGCACTTCTGGAACTGAAATTGTTCGTCAGAGGCGACGACGGTTTTCGGCTGACGGTCATTGGCGAAGAAGTATTGGCGGCCGCTGAAAAGATCCTCGCCATGCAGGACAATTTGTTCCGCTTGAAGAACAAGAACCCTGATAGCGAATTGCGTCTAGGCATGCCGGATGATTACGCACTCTTTTTTCTTCACGGGATTGTAAAAGCCCTGTCTCGATCAAACCCTGATCTCAAGATAAAGCTGGTCTGCAAGACGTCGTCGTTATTGATAGACGACGTCGACCAGGGTCGACTGGACATGGCCGTTGTCGCAGTGCCGGAATCTCGGGTCATGGAGCATTCTGAATACATCAGGCGTGAAGAACTGCACTGGATCGGCGATGCCAGGCTGATCAGGGCAGGGCATCCGATACCGTTGGTGCATTTTCCCGATGGTTGTATATGCCGAGAGGTCTCTGTCCAATCCTTGCAGTTTGCCGGGATGGCGTCCGAGATACGATTCACCTCAGAGTCCAATTTTGCCGTTTTCAATGCCATCAGTGCCGGTGTGGGTATTGGCGTGGGCGAGTTATCACTCATTCCGGGCGATACGCCTATTATCACAAGCTCGCTGCTTCCCGCATTGCCCGCCATACGGATGTCTGTAATCTCCAACAACGATCGCATTTCCAGAGCTGTCCTTTCCAGAATAAGCACCAGCGTTGTGAGGAGCGTCAATGCTGTCTGCGAGCAGAATATTCTTGGAAAAACACGCCCGGAAAATGCCTTTGCCGTTGGCGCTTTTTGACAGGTTCAGCTCCTGAGCCTGGAATCCGGCTGCAAATAACCACGTCATCAGGGCTGTCGCTTTCCTGATAAACTATCTGCCTTTCCCGATTGACCGCGTCTCTGCGTGCGGGCCACTGTGTGGTCCCGCGCATCGCTCGATTCAATTGAGCCATTTTCTCGCTGACCGCCTCTCAATGATGCATGTTGTTGAGGCCAGCCAAGGGATGGCGATAACCCGCCGCGTAAAAGACCAATCCACATGAACATCGAAAACAACGAAGCCTCAGAAAACATAGGCGATCCGGTTGCAACAGTGTCCCGCCGCTTCTCCGTCGCCCCGATGATGGACTGGACCGACCACCACTGCCGCTATTTCATGCGCAAGCTCTCAAAGCATGCCTTGCTCTACACCGAGATGGTCACCACCGGTGCCTTGCTGCATGGCGACCGTGAGCGGTTCCTGCGGCATGATGAAACCGAGCATCCGCTGGCATTGCAGCTGGGTGGCAGTACGGCGGCGGATCTGGCTGCGTGTTCGCGTCTGGCGCAAGAGGCGGGGTATGACGAGGTCAATCTGAACGTCGGTTGCCCGAGTGACCGGGTGCAGAACAACATGATCGGCGCGTGCCTGATGGCGCATCCCGAGCTGGTGGCGGATTGCGTGAAGGCGATGCGCGATGCGGTCGGTATTCCGGTCACGGTCAAGCACCGGATCGGTATCAATGGCCGTGACAGCTACGCCGAGTTGTGTGATTTCGTCGGCAAGGTTCAGGAGGCGGGTTGCCAGAGTTTCACGGTTCACGCGCGTATCGCGATTCTCGAAGGGCTGTCTCCCAAGGAAAACCGCGATATTCCGCCATTGCGGTATGACGTGGTCGCGCAGTTGAAGTCTGACTTTCCTGACCTGGAGATTGTGCTCAACGGCGGCATCAAGACGCTGGAGCAGTGCAGTGAGCATTTGCAGACGTTCGATGGGGTGATGTTGGGGCGTGAGGCTTATCACAATCCTTATTTGCTGGCGCATGTGGACCAGCAGTTGTTCGGCAGCACGGCGCCGGTCATCAGTCGTTACGATGCGTTGGAGTCGATGCGGCCGTACATTGCTGCGCACATTGCCAGCGGCGGCAACATGCACCACGTCACCCGGCATATGCTCGGTCTAGGCTTGGGCTTCCCTGGCGCGCGACGCTTCCGTCAGTTGCTGTCGGTTGACATACACAAGGCCGAAAATCCCATGCTGTTGCTGGATCAGGCCGCGGCGTTTCTGCAGGGGCATTGATCGCCTGTGCCGTGCGTTGATCTGAGCTGAATCAAAGGAACCGCTTATTCCAGTAGCGGCGTTGTCGGGCTGCGGTTATGTTGAGCGCATAATCCAACAAGGAAAACGCCCATGCACAAAGTCCTGGTTCCTTTCGACGGCTCCGAGCACGCCATGCGTGCCCTGGGCTATGTCATCGAGTTGTCTGGCGAGCTCACCAAGTCGCTCGAGGTACATATCCTGAATGTGCAGGCCAGCCCTATCGATTACAGCCTTTATCTGGCTCCCGACATGATTGATGGCGTCAAGGCCGGCTTGACCAATGAAGGCAAGCGGGTGCTGGCTGATGCGGTTGCGTTGTTGACTGCTGCTGGTGTGCCGTTTCAGGCCCACGTCGATCTGGGCAACGTGGCCGAACAGGTCGAGGCCGCAGTTCAGCGACTCGACTGCGACGCCGTCGTCATGGGCACCCGCGGGCTCGGCAACTTTGGCGGGTTGCTGCTGGGCTCGGTGGCCACGCGGGTGATCCACGAAGCATCGGTGCCGGTGACGCTGATCAAATAATCACTGCTGCGCCAGCGTGCGCGGCTGGCGCAGCAGTTCGATATTTTCTGCAGGCACCAGCTCGCGCAGCGATTTATACAGCGCGCGGGTCTCCAGCAGGTTCCAGATGCGCAGCATGGTTTCCAGAGCATCCAGCGGTTTGCTGATGAAATCCCGCGCGCCCAGCGCCAGTGCGCGCAGGCGGGTATCGCGTGTCGCGTCGGCGGTCAGGACCATGATCGGCAGGTAGTCATTGGCGGGTATGCGCCTGTTGAGCTGCTCCAGCACCGCGAAACCATCGAATTCGGGCATGTGCAGATCGAGCACAACTAGGTCGGGCTCGAAGCTGTTGAACAGGTCCAGCGTACGCAACGGCTCGGTGCTGCTCAGGACATTGGTCAGTCCCTCGCGGGCAAGCAGTTGCTCCATCAGGTCGAGGTTGGGCCGCTGGTCATCGATGATCAGAATGCGGAAGTCGCCGGTCATGTGGGCTCCGGTAAATACTGGTCCAGGAGGGCAAGGAACACCGGCACCTGGATGGGTTTGATCACAATGGCCGTGGCGCCGGCCTGTTTCAGTTCGCGATGGGCTTTATCACTGGTGTCGGCAGTGATCATCAGCACGGGCGTGTGGGCAGTAGCCGGCAGGTGGCGCAGACGTTGCAGCACCTCAAGCCCCTTGATGTCCGGCAGGTTGAGGTCGAGAAGAATCAGCTGTGGCGCATGCTGGCGCGCCAGATCAAGCCCCAGCTGGCCCTGCATGCTCGACAGCAACTGGATACCAGGCCTGCGTTGCAGCAGCGTTTCAATCAAGGCCATGCTCGACAGGTTGTCTTCGATGCACAGCAGCTTACCGTGATAGGCCGGGCGGGCAGGTGAGCGGACATCAGGCGTTAGCTCGAGAGAGGTGTCAGCTGGACGCGGCAGTTTAGCGGCAGGCGGCTGCACCCGCACAAGCGGCAGCGCCAATATGAATCGGCAGCCTTCGTCCGGCGTGTTCTGTACGGAAAGCGTGCCATGCATCATCTCCAGCATGCTTTTGCTCAGCGCCAGTCCCAGCCCGGTCCCTTCGACGCTCGGGTTGGCATCCAGGCGTTCGAACGGCTTGAACAACTGTCCGATACGCTCCGGCGCAATCCCGTAGCCGGTGTCCACTACGCTGACTGTCACCTGCTCGGCGGTCTGCTCGATTTCAATCCGCACCTGACCGGCGGGCCGGTTGTATTTGATGGCGTTGGACAGCAGGTTCAGCAACACCTGAATCAAGCGCTGGCGATCAGCGACCACGCCGATCTCGTCAGGCAGCACCGGCAAGGGCTTCAATTCGATATTGGCGTCGGCGGCCATCGGCGAGACCAGCACCAGCGCTTCTTCAAGCACGCTCGACAGGGACACGGGCTCGAGGATCAGGGAAACATGCCCGGCTTCGATTCTGGCGATGTCGAGCACTTCATTGATCAGCTTCAGCAGATGCTGGCCTGCCCGCAGAATATGGCCGATTTGCGGACGCTGGCTGGCGGGGGAGTCCATGTCCAGCAACTGGGCAAAGCCCAGAATCGAGTTCAGCGGCGTGCGCAGTTCATGGCTCATGCGCGACAGGAATTCACTTTTGGCGCGGCTGGCGCGTTCGGCTTCCTCGCGCGCAGTGCCCAGGGCAATTTCGGCAACGCGACGATCACTGATGTCACGGGTGATCTTGGAGAAACCGCGCAGCTCGTCATTGCTGTCGTATTGCGCGGTGATCACCACACTGGCCCAGAAACGGCTGCCATCCTTGCGTTGGCGCCAGCCTTCTTCGGTATACCGGCCATTGACGGTGGCCTCATGCAGCGCCATGTCGGGGTGTTGCGGACACTCCTGCTGCAGATAGAACACAGAAAAGTGCTGGCCGATGATCTCCTGCTCCGTGTACCCCTTGATACGTTCGGCGCCTGCGTTCCAGGTGGTGATGTAGCCGTTGCGGTCCAGCGCGAAGATGCCGTAGTCCTTGACGCCTTCGATGATCAGCCGCAAACGCTCTTCGTTGTCGCGCAGTGCGCGTTCACGTTCGGCCAGCAACTGACCGGCTTCGACCAGCCGGGTGCCGAGCTGGCCGATTTCGTCCTTTTCAGGCGGCTGGGGCAGCAGCGGATGCCCGAGCGCCAGACGCTGGGCGTTGCGTTGCACCTGATGCACCCTGGCGACGATGCCTTTGGACAGCATCAGCACGGCAAGAATGGCACCGAAGATTCCGCAGGCTGCGGCCAGCAGGGTCGACAGCAGCAGGCGCTCGCGGGTGGCTGCCGCAGCCTCGGTACGTTCGGCGAGCAGCGCGTCTTCACGCTCGCGCATGATGCCGATGCGTTCGCGTAACTGGTCGAGTACGTACTTGTTTTCGATCAGGATACGGGCGACGGTTTCCTGATCTTCGCTATTCATCGAGCGCAGTTTTTCCAGGCCTTCGACCTTGGTGTTGATCAGCGGCTCGATGTCTTTCAGGTGTTCGCGCATCTGCTCGTCACGCACATTGGTGTTGAGCCGGGCCAGCGCCGCCTCGATCAGCGGTTGCGCGTTGAGGTAGCCTGGCAGGAAGTCTTCCTGGTGGGTCAGCAGGTAGCCACGTACGCTGGCCGCACCTTCTGCGATCTGGGTGTGAAGGGTCTGGATATCGCCTTGGACGAGCAGCACACGCCGTACGTCTTCCTCTGCCCGAGCGGTCTGGCGCTCGGCGATATAGATCAACACCAGCGAGAACATGAGAATCGCCAGTGGCAGCGAAATAGCCACCAGCGCCTTGCCGCGTAGCGGAAGGTCTTCCCAGCGACTGCTGGCGTGTGCGGTCATTGCCAGTCGCTCGTCGATTGGCTCACCAGCCCCAGTGCCACACCGCGTACCGCCGCCTGCGTGCGGTCCGAGGCGCCGAGTTTGCCGATGACCTTTTCCACGTGGGCCTTGGCAGTGCCGGTGGTGATGCCAAGTTTTTCGCCGATTTCCCGATTGCTGAAGCCGCCCGCTACCAAGCCGAGTACCTGACGTTCACGCGGGGTGAGGGTTTCCGGCAGGGCGGCACCACTGGTGTTGCGTTCGGTCATGCGCCGCAGCAGGCGCGCGCTGACGGCGCTGTTCAGTGCTTCTTCACCACGCGCCACCCGTTGCAGGCCGTCGATCACTTCGTCGCGGCTGGCATCCTTGAGCAGGTAGCCCACGGCACCGGCACTGATCGCGGCTTCCAGGTGATCGGTGCTGTCATCCATGGTGAAAATCACCACTTTCAGATCCGGCATGCGCTGTTGGAGAATCCGCGCAGCGCCCAGCCCGTTGAGCACCGGCATGCGAATGTCGAGTATGGCGATGTCCGGTTGCAGTTCCAGGCACAGATCAATGGCTTGCTGGCCGTCGGCTGCCTGGCCGACCACTTCGAATTCCGGATGCCCCGCCAGCAGCGAGACGAACCCGGTGCGCGTCACTTCATGATCGTCCGCCAAAACCAGTCGCACAGTGTCAGTCATGTCATTGCCTTGTCTGCGGTAAAAGGAACGATGGCGCGCAGTCGGGTGCCGTGCCCGGGCCGACTGACGCAGGTCAGACGGCCGCCGAGCAGGCTGGCGCGCTCCTGCATGGCCACCAGGCCCAGTTTCTGGACGCCTTTGCCATTAAACGGTTTTTGGGTGATGAAACCACTGCCGTTGTCTTCCAGCAGCAGTGAAATGTGCTCGTCACTCAGTTCCAGGGCCAATTCTACGCGGCCGGCACTGGCGTGTTTGAGCACATTGTTGATGCCTTCCTGGGCAATACGGAACAGGGCGATTTCCAGGTGGCTGGGCAGGCGGGTCAGGGAGCGCGAGCGCCAGTGCACCGCGACTCCGGCTTCACGCAACCGGTCGGCGTCCTTGTCGACCGCCTGCAGCAGACCGAAATCGTCGAGCACGCTCGGCCGCAGTCCACTGATCAGCTGTCGACCTTCACCCACGCAGTGCTGTGCCAGCTTGAGAATGGCCTGCAGATCGGCGTCCAGTGGCTCAGGCAGCGCCGGACAGCGACCGGCAAAGCCCTGCAATCGCTGGTGCAGACCGGCCAGGGTCTGAGCTAGACCATCATGCAGGTCGTAGGCCATGCGCTTGCGTTCGTCTTCCTGAGCGGTGAACAACTGGCGGACCAGTTCGGACATGGTCTGCTCTCTGACCACCAGCGCGTCGAGCAGCCGATTGTTTTCCAGGTGCGCCGCCAGCAACGTCGCCAGCAATTGCAGCGACTCGATGTCTTCGTTGTCCGGCGCATTGATGCCCACGCTGTTGGCCAGCAGCAGGGTGCCAAATGAGCCTTCGTCGGCGCCACGCAACGGTAACAGCAGCATGCACGGCAGATCGGTATCGGGCCGCTCCAGCCATTGCGGGCCGATGGCCAGCGGGTCGGCAGCGGTTTCAAGCGTGGCGAGGCGTTCGGCACTGCCATGACTGGCGGTGGTCTGCACACCGTTGTTGGCACTCCATTCCAGCAGCAGGCCATGGTCCATGGCCACGAATGCGCACGCACGTTGCAGTACGCACTGGCGCATGGCCTGAGGTGGCAGATGGGTCAGCTCCTGACCGGTATCCACCAGCAGACGAAGACGTGCGGCGCGGCTTTGCGACTGGCGATACTGGTTACGGATGGCCAGTGCGCTTGCCGGATCATGGGGGGGACTTTGCATGGGGTGCTCCAGCGAGGGTTGATGCCCGCGCGGGCATAACAGAAGTAAGGCTATTAGAACTGTATCAGGAGGTGAAGCCTATCTGCCGATCGGCATACACAGTTAACCCCGGTTGGCCGATGGCGAGCCGTGGCGGGGAGGGCAAAGTGGCACTCACTGAATCCCTGAACAGATCCCCGTAGGAGAGTAGCGATGAAAACGAAATTGACCGCCCTGGCCCTGTTGCTGGCTGTAAGTGCACCGATGGTTCACGCTGCTGCCGAGCCGTCCGGCTACACCTACCGCATGGTGGCCGAGACGCCAAGCAATGTGAACGACAAGGAAATCGCCGGTCTGTTTGATCGCTGGAACAAGGCCCTGCAAACCGGAAACTCCACTACCGTCGCATCGTTGTACGCGCCGGACGCTGTCCTGCAGCCTACGGTCTCCAACAAGGTGCGTGCCACTCCGGCAGAGATCAAGGACTACTTCGACAAGTTCCTGGCGCTCAAGCCGATCGGCGAGATCAACTACCGGGAGATTCGTCGCCTGGGGCCGGACGCCGCTGCGGACAACGGTGTCTACACCTTCACGTTGACGGCGCCGGACGGCAAAAAGACCAAGGTGCAGGCACGTTATTCGTTCCTCTACCACCGCGTCGGCAACGAGTGGAAGATTCTCAACCACCACTCCTCGGCGATGCCGGAAGTGCAGCCCGAGTATCAGGTCAGCCGCTGATCCGTCGTCTGCCAGGCTGAAAACAAAAATCCGGAGCCAGTGCTCCGGATTTTTTTGCCTGTCTGAACCCCTCGCAATCAGGCCTCGGCCTGGGCGCCATTGACCTTGCGGCAATGAATCAGCGCATCGCGGATCATGAAGTTGACCAGTGTCGGCGACACACCCAGTTCCTTGGCGATGTCCTTTTGCGGCACGCCGTGGAGGCGGTACATCTCGAACGCATAGCGGGTGCGGGGCGGCAGCTCGGTCAGGGCGTCGGCAATTTTCTCCAGGCTGGAAAAGTTGATGTGCGAGATTTCCGGCGAGGCACCCTGAATCACCACGTTCAGCCCCTCGGCCTCGGGCCCGGTGTATTTCTGTTCCAGCGCCTGTTTGCGGTAATGGTCGATGGCCAGGTTGCGCACGATCTGAAACAGGTAACTGAGCTGTGCCTTGAAGGTGAGCGTGGCCTGCGGTGCCGAGCGCAGTCTGAAAAAGGCATCCTGCACGACGTCTTCGGCGCGCGAGCGGCAACCCACGATGCGGGCCGCAATCTTGACCAGCAGCAGGTAGTTATCGACGAATGCCTGGAGTAAGGGTGAGTCGCACTTACTTGTGATTACGTGTTCCGTCATGGAATTCACCTTGCTGCTTCGACAATGGAGGGGAGGGCCGCATGAAAGGAGCAGCGCCATCACATGGGGCGACAAATTAGCCTTAATGATAATTATTGTCAAATGCGAAAGCCAATCAGCGCACTTTAAAAGGGCGCTTTTGTCCTGCATGTCCTCGCCGCGTGCATCCGCCTAATTATTTGCAGACGCCATCCGTTCTCATTGGTGACAGGCCCGACCACGGTTGCGGCCAGGGAATACCTCAGGAGAACCCCATGCGTTCCGATCACGCGCATCGCCGCTGTTACATCCGTGCCCACAGACGGACGGTTTCGATATGAGCACGCCGGTGAGCCTGACGCTGTTCTGTCTGCCCTATTCGGGGGCCAGCGCGATGTTCTACAGCCCCTGGCGGCGCAAATTGCCAGAGTGGCTGAACGTGCGCCCGCTGGAGCTTCCCGGTCGTGGCATGCGCATGGACGAGCCCTTGCAGACCGACATCGTGCAACTGGCCAATCATCTGGCCGACGAGATCAGTGCCGAACTGGACAAGCCCTATGCGCTGTTTGGCCACAGTCTGGGCGGGCTGCTGGCCTTTGAGCTGGCGCACGCCTTGCGCGAGCGCGGTCTGCCTGCGCCGCTGGCGCTGTTCGCATCGGCGACTGCCGGCCCGGTGCGTCGCGATGTCAGCGAATACGCCACTGCGAAGACTGATGCGCAACTGCTCGACCGATTGCGCACGTTAAAAGGCACCAGCGAAAACGTCATCGCCAACCAGGAGCTCATGCAGTTGATGCTGCCGATCCTGCGCGCCGATTTTCTGCTCTGCGGCAGCTTTGTGTATGGCAGGCGCGAGCCGCTCAGCGTGCCGATCCATGTATTTGGCGGCAAGCAGGACAGCATCAGCGTCGAGCAGCTGCTCGACTGGCAGGAGGAGACCTGCACCGGCTTCTCTCTGGACATGTTCGAGGGCCATCACTTTTATCTGGTCGACGAGCAAACGCAGCTGCTCCGTCTGCTGCGGCGCTATTGCGAACAGCACCTGACCCGCTGGCGCAACAGCGCGTCACGGCAAATGAACCGGGCCGCCGGTTGACCCTGTTTGCCCCACGCGCGGCCTCCTTGCAGGGCGCGCGTCTTTTTTGAAATTCAGATTTTATCTGGCACGCCGAATCTAGCAGGAACCCCATCATGGATGCGTTTGAACTCCCCGACACTCTGGCTCAGGCTCTTCAGCGTCGCGCCTTGCACACGCCGGATCGGCTGGCGCTGCGTTTTCTCACCGATGAGAAAGACCAGGGCCTGGTGTTGACCTACCGTGATCTGGACCTGCGTGCGCGGACCATCGCTGCTGCGCTGCAACGTCAGGCCGTGCCGGGGGATCGGGCGATTCTGCTGTTCCATAGCGGGCCGGACTATGTCGCGGCGTTCTTCGGCTGCCTGTATGCCGGGGTCATTGCCGTGCCGGCTTATCCGCCAGAATCCAATCGTCGCCATCACCAGGAGCGACTGCTGTCGATCATCGCCGATGCCGAGCCGCGCCTGCTGCTGACCGGCTCCGATTTGCAGCCTGCCTTGCTGCAGATGGACGAGCTGTGCGTCGCCGATGCACCGCCATTGCTCTGTGTCGACACGTTGCCTGCTGCCCCGGCACAAGACTGGCAGGGCCCGCAGCTGCAGGCCGACGACATCGCATTCCTGCAATACACCTCGGGCTCGACCGCTCTGCCCAAGGGCGTGCAGGTCACGCATGGCAATCTGGTCGCCAACGAGTTACTGATCCGCCACGGCTTCGGCATCGACGTCAACCCGGACGACGTGATTGTCAGCTGGCTGCCGCTGTACCACGACATGGGTCTGATCGGCGGCTTGTTGCAGCCGATTTTCAGCGGCGTCCCGTGCATCCTGATGGCCCCCGCGTACTTCCTCGCCCGGCCGTTGCGCTGGCTGGAAGCGATCAGTGAATACGGCGGCACCATCAGCGGCGGGCCTGACTTCGCCTACCAGCTGTGCAGCGCGCGGGTCAGCGATTCGGCGCTGGAGCGTCTGGACCTGAGTCGCTGGCGCGTGGCGTATTCGGGCTCCGAGCCGATTCGCGAAGACAGCCTGAGAGCATTTGCCGAGAAGTTCGCCAGTTGCGGCTTCACGCCTGACAGCTTCATGGCGTCCTACGGCCTGGCCGAAGCGACGCTGTATGTGGCCGGAGGCAAGCGCGGCAAGGGTATTCCATCGTTGCGCCTGGACGCGCAGGCGCTGGCGCGCAATGTCGTAGAACCGGGCGACGGTCTGCCGGTCATGAGCTGCGGCACGGGCCAGCCAGGGCATGGCGTGCTGATCGCCGACCCGATCAGCCTGCAGGTGCTCGGCGAGAATCAGGTTGGCGAAGTCTGGGCCAGCGGGCCAAGCATCGCCCATGGTTACTGGCGCAACCCGGAAGCCACCGCCAAGGCGTTCGTGCAGCACGCCGGGCAGACCTGGCTGCGTACCGGCGACCTGGGTTTTCAGCGTCACGGCGAGCTGTACATCACTGGCCGCCTGAAGGACATGCTGATTGTTCGTGGCCACAACCTGTACCCACAGGACATCGAAAAGCTCATCGAGCGTGACGTAGATGTCGTGCGCAAAGGCCGGGTGGCGGCGTTTGCCGTCACTCAGGACGGTAGCGAAGGCATCGGCATTGCTGCTGAAATCAGTCGCAGCGTGCAGAAAATCCTTACGCCGGACGCGTTGATCAAAATCATCCGGCAGACCGTGGCCGAGGCGTTTCAGGAAGCGCCGAGTGTCGTGGTGCTGCTCAATCCGGGCGCGTTGCCCAAGACCTCCAGCGGCAAATTGCAGCGCTCGGCCTGCCGCACGCGTCTGGCCGACGGCAGCCTGGACAGCTACGCGGTGTTTCCTTCGAGCGATGCCACTCTTTCAGGCTGTGCCCCAAGCAGCGGCTCGGACCTGCAAGCGCAGATCGCCACAGTCTGGTGCGAGCAGTTGCAGTGCGAGCAGGTCAGTGCCGACGACCATTTCTTCCTGCTGGGCGGCAACTCGATCATCGCGACCCAGGTCGTGGCCCGCCTGCGCGAAACGCTGGGGATCGACCTGAACCTGCGACTGCTCTTCGAAGCACCGACACTGGCGGCCTTCGCGGCACAGGTCGAAGCGTTGCAGACCGCCGCATCGCAAGGCGACAGCCAGACGCAGAGCGCCATCGCGCGATTGCCCGGCAATGAGCATCTGCCACAGTCCATGGCCCAGAACCGTCTGTGGTTCCTCTGGCAGCTCGACCCGCACAGCAGCGCCTACAACATTCCCGGCGGGCTCCATCTGCGCGGTGAACTGGACAGCACTGCGTTGCGCACCAGCTTCCAGCGCCTTATCGAGCGCCATGAATCGCTGCGTACGCGCTTCTACGAACAGGACGGCGTGGCCCTGCAACGTATCGACGCGCCAAGTGAATTTCACCTCGACACACTCGATATCAGCGATCTGCCGAGCGCCGAGCGTCAGGCACGGGCCGTGGTGATTCGCGAACAGCAGGCGCGCTTGCCGTTCGATCTGCAACATGGCCCGTTGCTGCGCGTCACGTTGCTGCAACTGGACGAAGAAGAGCATCAATTGCTGGTCACGCTGCACCATATCATTGCCGATGGTTGGTCGCTGAATGTGCTGATCGACGAGTTCTCGCGCCTCTATGCCTCGGCTGTTCAGGGCCAGACGCTGGAGCTGGCACCATTGCCGCTGCGTTACGCCGATTACGGCCAATGGCAGCGCGAATGGCTGGCGAACGGCGAGGCCGAGCGCCAACTGGCTTACTGGCAGCAGCAACTGGGTGATGAACAGCCAGTCCTGACGCTGAACGCTGACCATCCGCGTTCGGCCCGCCAGCAGCACAGCGCCTCGCGCTACAGCCTGCGCTTGACTGCCGAACTGAGCGCCGCCGTGCGCAACACCGCGCAAGCCTGGCAATCGACGTCGTTCATGTTCCTGCTGGCAGGGTTTCAGACCCTGTTACATCGTTACAGCGGGCAAGCCGACATTCGCATCGGTGTGCCCGGCGCCAATCGGCCACGCCATGAAACCCAGGGCCTGATCGGCTTCTTCATCAACACCCTGGTGCTGCGCGCAGAGCTGGACCCGCGTCTGCCATTCTCGACCCTGCTGGCCCAGACCCGGCAGGCGGCGCTTGAAGCCCAGGCCCATCAGGACGTGCCGTTCGAGCAACTGGTCGAAGCGTTTCCGCAGGCGCGCGAGCACGGTCTGTTTCAAGTCATGTTCAACCACCAGCAACGCGACCTCGGCGCGCTGCGTCGTCTGCCGGGGCTGCTGGCCGAAGAGCTGCCGTGGCACAGCCGCGAGGCCAAGTTCGATCTGCAACTGCATAGCGAGGAGGACCGCAACGGCCGCCTGACGCTGTCCTTCGATTACGCTGACGAACTGTTCGAGAACGACACCATCGTGGCCATGGCTCGGCACTATGTACGTCTGCTGACGCAGGTCAGCCAGCAGGCCCAGCTCGCGCTGGGTGATGTGCAACTGCTCAGCGCCGAGGAGCAGGAGCAACAGGCGCAATGGAGCGCCGCGCCTTGCACGCCGGCCACGCTGTGGTTGCCTGAACGGCTGGACCGCCAGGCGCGGCAGACCCCGGAACGTATCGCACTGGTGTGGGAGGGCGGCAGCCTCGACTTCGCCAGCCTGCACGCGCAGGCCAACCGCCTGGCGCATTACCTGCGCGACAAGGGCGTTGGTCCGGACATCAAGGTGGCGATCGCCGCCGAGCGTTCGCCGCAGCTGTTGATCGGGCTGCTGGCGATCCTCAAGGCAGGCGGGGCTTACGTGCCGCTGGACCCGGACTATCCGATGGATCGACTCGCCTACATGCTGCAAGACAGCGGGGTCGAACTGCTGTTGACCCAGAGCCATCTGCTGGGCGACCTGCCGAGCGCCGAAGGCGTGTGCACCGTCGCCATGGATACGCTGCACCTGGACAACTGGCCGGTCAGTGCGCCGCGCCTGAATCTGCACGGCGACAACCTGGCGTACGTGATTTACACCTCCGGCTCGACTGGTCAGCCCAAAGGCGTCGGCAACACTCACGCGGCCCTGGCCGAGCGCCTGCAATGGATGCAGGACACCTACGCACTGGATGAAAGCGACGTGCTGATGCAGAAGGCACCGATCAGCTTCGACGTCTCGGTGTGGGAGTGCTTCTGGCCACTGATCACCGGCTGCCGTCTGCTGCTGGCAGGCCCTGGCGAACACCGCGACCCGCAGCGCATCGCGCAGTTGATCAATACGTATTCGGTCACCACGCTGCACTTCGTGCCGCCGCTGCTGCAACTGTTCATCGATGAGCCGCTGGCGCAACAGTGCAGCAGCCTGCGCCGTCTGTTCTCCGGCGGCGAAGCATTGCCCGGCGAGCTGCGCAACCGGGTGCTCGAGCAACTGCCCGGCGTACAACTGCACAACCGCTATGGCCCGACTGAAACCGCGATCAACGTCACCCACTGGCAGTGCCGGATCAGCGACGGCCTGCGCTCGCCGATCGGCCGTCCATTGGGCAATGTGCTGTGCCGCGTGCTGGACAGCGAACTGAATCCGCTGCCACGCGGGGTGGCCGGGGAGCTGTGCATCGGCGGCATCGGTCTGGCGCGTGGTTATCTGAGGCGTCCCGGGTTGACTGCCGAGCGCTTTGTCGCCGATCCGCTGGGGCAAGCGGGTGAGCGTCTGTATCGCACCGGGGACCTGGTACGCTGGGCCGCCGATGGCGCGCTGGAATACCTCGGTCGTCTGGATCAGCAGGTCAAACTGCGCGGTTTCCGCGTCGAACCACAAGAGATCGAAGCCCGTTTGCTGGCCCAGCCAGGCGTAGGCCAGGCAGCCGTGCTGCTGCGTGAAGCCGCTGCCGGGCCGCAACTGATCGGTTACTACACCGCCGAAGCAGGGCAGAACGTCGAGGCTGAGCGGATCAAGTCGGCGCTGGCTCTGGAACTGCCGGATTACATGGTCCCGGCGCAGCTGGTGCGCCTCGACAGCATGCCCCTGAGCCCGAGTGGCAAGCTGGATCGCCGCGCCTTGCCCGAGCCACAATGGCAGACTCGCGAACACGTCGAGCCGCAGACGGATCTGCAAAAACAGATCGCCGCTGTCTGGCGACAGGTGCTGGGCGTGCCGCGTGTCGGCTTGCGTGATGATTTCTTTGAGCTGGGCGGGCACTCGTTGCTGGCCACGCAGATCATTTCCCGCGTGCGTCAGGCGTGCGACATCGACCTGCCGTTGCGGGCGCTGTTCGAAACCAGCGAGCTGGGCGCGTTTGCCGCACAGGTTGAGGCCATTCAGCAGTCCGGCGCACGCAGCAGCCTGCAACCGATTGCCCGTGTCGACCGCAGCCAGCCGGTGCCGTTGTCCTACTCCCAGCAGCGCATGTGGTTCCTCTGGCAGATGGAACCGGACAGCCCGGCCTACAACGTCGGCGGCATGGCGCGCCTGAAAGGCGTGCTGAACATCGAGTGCTTCGAGGCAGCGCTGCAAGCTTTGATCCTGCGCCACGAAACCCTGCGCACCACGTTCCCGAGCGTCAACGGCGTAGCGTGCCAGCAGGTCAGCGAGCAGTCCGGCCTGCGCGTGCAGTGGCAGGATTATTCTGCGTTGCCCGCCGAGGCTCGTCAGCAACGCATTCAGGCACTGGCCGACAGCGAGGCGCACCAGCCCTTCGATCTGGAAACCGGACCGTTGCTGCGCGCGTGTCTGGTCAGGTCAAGCGACCTTGAGCATTACTTCGTCCTGACCCTGCACCACATCGTCACCGAAGGCTGGGCGATGGACATTTTCGCCCGCGAACTGGGACAGCTTTACGAGGCCTTCCTCGAGGGACGACTTTCGCCGCTGGAACCACTGGCGGTTCACTATCTGGATTACAGCGTCTGGCAGCGGCAGTGGATGGAAGCCGGCGAACGCCAGCGCCAGCTCGATTACTGGACCGCACAGCTGGGCAACGAGCACCCATTGCTGGAGCTGCCTGCGGACCGACCGCGTCCGCCGGTGCAAAGCCATCAGGGCGAACTGTATCGCTTCGACCTGAACGCCGACCTGGCCACGAAAGTTCGTGCATTCAATGCGCGCAACGGCCTGACCCTGTTCATGACCATGACCGCCACCCTGGCGGTATTGCTCTACCGCTACAGCGGCCAGAACGACTTGCGCATCGGCGCGCCGGTGGCCAACCGCATTCGTCCGGAAAGCGAAGGGCTGATCGGCGCGTTCCTCAATACCCAGGTGTTGCGCGTGCAGCTTGACGGGCAGATGAGCGTCGCCCAGCTGTTCGAACAGGTTCGCCACACGGTGATCGAAGGCCAGTCGCATCAGGACCTGCCGTTCGATCATCTGGTCGAAGCCCTGCAACCGCCACGCAGCGCAGCCTACAACCCGCTGTTTCAGGTGATGTGCAACGTGCAACGCTGGGAGTTCCAGCAAAGCCGCGAACTGGCGGGCATGACTGTCGAGTACCTGGTCAACGATGCGCGAGCCACCAAGTTCGACCTCAATCTGGAAGTCACCGAACTGGACCACCGTCTGGGTTGCTGCCTGACCTACAGCACCGATCTGTTCGACGAACCGCGCATCGCGCAGATGGCCGAGCACTGGCTTAACCTGCTGCAGGCGCTGCTCGCTGATCCACAACAACGCCTGAGTGAATTGCCGCTGCTGCAGGACACAGAGCGTCAGCATCTGCTCGACAGCCTCGGCGTCGAAGCGGGTGAACAACGGCTCGACCAATGCATTCACAGCCTGTTCGCCGAACAGGCACAACGGCGGGCAGACGCGCCGGCGCTGACGTTCGACGGGCAAACTCTCAGCTACGCCGAGCTGGACGCCAAGGCCAACCAACTGGCCTGGATGCTTCGCGAACGCGGCGTCGGCCCGCAGGTTCGCGTCGGTCTGGCGCTGCCGCGTTCGCTGGACATGGTCGTCGGCCTGCTGGCGATTCTCAAGGCCGGTGGCGCTTACGTGCCGCTTGACCCTGAATACCCGCTGGAACGCTTGCACTACATGATCGAAGACAGCGGCGTCGGGCTGCTGCTGAGCGATCGTGCCCTGTTTACCGCGTTGGGCGAGTTGCCTGAGGGGGTGGCCCGCTGGTGCCTGGAAGACGATCAGCCGCTGCTGGAGTCTTTTTCGTCCGATGAACTGCCGTTTATCAGCCTGCCGCAGCATCAGGCGTACCTGATTTACACCTCCGGCTCGACCGGCAAACCCAAGGGCGTGGTGGTGTCCCATGGTGAAATCGCCATGCATTGCCAAGCGGTGATCCGGCGCTTCGACATGCGCCCTGACGACTGTGAGCTGCATTTCTACTCGATCAATTTCGATGCCGCTACCGAGCGTCTGCTGGTGCCTTTGCTCAGCGGTGCGCGCGTGGTGCTGCGTGCTCAGGGGCAGTGGGACGCCGAAGAAATTTGTACGCTGATTCGTCAGCAGCAGGTCAATATTCTCGGCTTCACGCCCAGTTACGGCAGCCAGTTGGCGCAGTGGCTGGCGACCCAGGGCCAGACCCTGCCGGTGCGCATGTGCATCACCGGCGGCGAAGCGTTGACCGGCGAACACCTGCAACGCATCCGTGCGGTGTTCCAGCCCGAGCTGTTATTCAATGCCTACGGCCCGACCGAAACCGTGGTCATGCCGCTGGCCAGCCTGGCCCCGCAGCAACTGGAGGACGGTGAAGCCAGCGTGCCGATCGGTCGCGTGGTCGGTGCAAGGGTGGCGTACATTCTCGACGCCGATCTGGCGCTGGTGCCCCAGGGCGCGAGCGGCGAGCTGTACATCGGCGGAGCGGGCCTGGCGCAGGGCTATCACCAGCGCCCCGGCATGACTGCCGAACGCTTCGTGGCCGATCCATTCGCCAGCAATGGCGGACGTCTGTATCGCACCGGCGATCTGGTGCGCCAGCGCGCCGACGGTTTGGTGGAATACCTGCGGCGTATCGACCATCAGGTGAAGATTCGCGGCTTCCGCATCGAGCTGGGTGAAATCGAAACCCGCTTGCTGGAGCACGAAGCCGTTCGCGAAGCCATCGTGCTGGCGATGGACTCGCCGTCGGGCAAGCAGCTGGCGGGCTATCTGGTCAGCGACGTGGCCGGGCAGGGCGACGAGCAGCAGACGCAATTGCGTGAAGCGCTCAAGTCGCACCTCAAGGCGCAACTGCCGGACTATATGGTGCCGACCCACCTGATCCTGCTCGACAGCATGCCGCTGACCGCCAACGGCAAACTTGACCGCCGTGCCTTGCCTGCACCAGACCCGGAGCTCAATCGTCAACACTACTTAGCGCCCGCCAGTGAGCTGGAGCAACAGTTGGCGGCAATCTGGTGTGCGGTGTTGAACGTGGAAAAAGTCGGCCTCAACGATAACTTCTTCGAGCTGGGCGGCGACTCGATCCTGTCGATTCAGGTGGTCAGCCGTGCGCGTCAGCTAGGTACACATTTCAGCCCGCGTGATTTGTTCCAGCACCAGACCGTGCAGACCCTGGCCGCCGTGGCGACCACTCGCGAGCTGATTCAGGCCGAGCAGGGCCAGCTCGACGGTTCTTCCGGCCTGACGCCGATTCAACACTGGTTCTTCGACACGCCGATCCCCGAGCGTCAGCACTGGAATCAGTCGTTGCTGCTGGAGCCGCTCAGCGCGCTGGACCCGAACGTCCTTGAGCAGGCGTTGCGTGCGCTACTCGAGCAACACGATGCCCTGCGCCTGAGTTTCACCGAGCATGAGGGCACGTGGCAGGCAGAACACCGCGCAGTGTCCGCCGACACCACCCTGTTGATTCAGGCGCAGGTCAGCGACATGGCCGAATGCGCAGCCTTGTACGCCGACACCCAGCGCAGTCTCGACCTGCAAGACGGTCCGCTGCTGCGCGCCTTGCTGGTCGACGGTCCGCAGGGCCAGCAACGGTTGCTGATGGTCATTCATCACCTGGTGGTCGATGGCGTGTCATGGCGTGTGCTGCTCGACGATGTGCAAAACGCCTATCGTCAACTGCGCGACGCGGCGCCCGTGCGCTTTGCGGCGAAGACCAGCGCCTTCCGCGACTGGGCCGCGCGTCTGCAGGCCTATGCAGGCAATGAATCGTTACGTGAAGAGCTGCACCTGTGGCAGCGCCAGCTGGGCGGTCCTGCGACGAGTCTGCCGTGCCATAACCCGCAGGGCGGTCGGCAGAATTGTCATGCGCAGACGGTCAGCGTGCGCCTGGATGCCGAACGTACCCGGCAACTGCTGCAACAGGCGCCGAGTGCCTACCGAACCCAGGTCAACGACCTGCTGCTGACCGCGCTGGCACAGGTGGTCTGCCGTTGGAGCGGGCAGTCGTCGACCCTGATCCAGCTTGAAGGTCACGGCCGTGAAGACCTGTTCGACGACATCGACCTGACCCGCACGGTGGGCTGGTTCACCAGCGCCTATCCGCTGCGCCTGACGCCAGCGCCGGCTGCCGATTCGGCACCGGGCGACTCGATCAAGGCGATCAAAGAGCAACTGCGCCAGGTACCGCACAAGGGGCTGGGCTATGGCGTGCTGCGCTACCTGGCCGACAGCGCCAGCAAGGCTGCCATGCAGGCACTGCCGATGGCGCCGATCACCTTCAACTACCTAGGCCAGTTTGATCAGAGCTTCGCTGACGACGCGCTGTTCCGACCGCTGGAAGAGTCGCCAGGCGCGGCCCACGATCCGCAGGCGCCGCTGCCCAACGAACTCAGCATCGACAGTCAGGTGTATGGCGGCGAATTATTGCTGCGCTGGACCTTCAGTGCCGAGCGCTATGAACCCGCTGCCATCGACGCGCTGGCGCAGGATTACCTGGCCTGCCTGCAGGCGCTGATTGCCCATTGCCTGGCCGATGGCAGCGGCGGCCTGACGCCGTCGGACTTCCCGCTGGCTGCTCTGGATCAGGCGCAGCTCGACGCGCTGCCGGTTCCGCCAAGCCACATCGAGGACGTCTACCCGCTGACCCCGATGCAGGAGGGCATGCTGCTGCACACCCTGCTCGAGCCGGGCACCGGGCTGTATTACATGCAGGACCGCTACCGCATCGACAGCGCCCTGGACCCGCAGCGTTTCGCCCAGGCCTGGCAAGCGGTCATCGCCCGTCACGAAGCGCTGCGTGCCTCGTTCTGCTGGAACATCGGCGAGACCATGCTGCAGGTCATTCACAAACCGGGCAGCACGCCAATCGAGTATCTGGACTGGCGTGAGGTGCCGGCGGAGCAGCAGGAGCCGCGCTTGCAGGCCCTGCTCAAGTCCGAGCGCGAAGCCGGTTTCGCGCTGCTCGATCAACCGCCGTTCCACCTGCGCCTGATCCGCGTCGACGAGGCGCGCTACTGGTTCATGATGAGCAACCACCACATCCTGATCGATGCCTGGTGCCGCTCGCTGCTGATGAACGACTTCTTCGACATTTATACCGCGCTGGGCGAAGGCCGCGATGCGCAACTGGCCCCCGCACCGCGCTATCGGGACTATATCGGCTGGCTGCAACGCCGAGGCCTGACGCAGGCGCGTGACTGGTGGCGAGACAACCTGCGCGGCTTCGAGCGGCCCACGCCGATCCCCAGCGACCGGCCGTTCCTGCGTGAACATGCCGGCGACAGCGGTGGCATGGTGGTGGGCGACTGCTACACCCGTCTCGATCAACGCGACGGTGCGCAACTGCGCGAACTGGCGCAGCAGCATCAACTGACCGTCAACACCTTCGCCCAGGCGGCGTGGGCGCTGACCCTGCGGCGCATGAGCGGTGATCGCGACGTGGTGTTCGGCGTTACCGTGGCCGGGCGGCCGGTGGAACTGCCGCAGATGCAGCGCACGGTCGGGCTGTTCATCAACACCATCGCCTTGCGTGTCGGCATGCCGGCTGACGATCAACGTTGCAGCATTCGCCAGTGGCTCAGCCAGTTGCTGGACAGCAACATGCAACTGCGCGAGTACGAATACCTACCGCTGGTGACCATTCAGGAAAACAGCGAGCTGCCCAAGGGCCAGCCACTGTTCGACAGCCTGTTCGTGTTCGAGAACGCGCCGGTCGAGGTCTCGGTGCTGGACCGTGCGCAAAGCCTGAATGCCACCTCGGATTCCGGTCGCACCCACACCAACTACCCGCTGACCGCAGTCTGCTATCCGGGCGATGACCTGGGCCTGCACCTGTCCTACGACCAGCGCTATTTCGACGAATCCACCGTGCAGAGCATGCTCGGTGAGTTCAAGCGCCTGCTGCTGGCGCTGGTCGAAGGCTTTCATGGCGACATGGCCGAACTGGCGCTGGTCAGTGAGCAGGAGCGCGCTTTCCTGATCGACGGCTGCAATCAGAGCGACCATGCTTACCCGCTGGATAAAAGCTATGTCGAACTGTTCGAAGCGCAGGTCGCGGCGCATCCGGAGCGCATTGCGGTCAGTTGCCTGGAACGCCAGCTCAGCTATGCCGCGCTGAATATCGCCAGCAACCGTCTGGGCCATGCCCTGATCGAGGCTGGTGTCGGTTTCGATCAGCCGGTTGCCTTGCTGGCCGAGCGCGGCGTTGAACTGCTCGGCATGATCATCGGCAGCTTCAAGGCCGGTGCCGGTTACCTGCCGCTGGACCCGGCGCTGCCGAACTCGCGTCTGAGCGGCATCATCGACCAGAGCGCCACGCCGCTGCTGGTGTGCAGCGCTGAGTGTCTGGAACAGGGCAGGGCGTTACTTGATGCGCTGCCTGAGTCGAGTCGACCGCAGTTGCGGGTCTGGGAAAACGTGCAGCAGAGCGATTCCGCGCAGCACAACCCTGGTCGCTACAGCGCGCCGGACAACCTCGCTTATGTGATCTTCACCTCAGGCTCCACCGGGCTGCCGAAGGGTGTGATGGTCGAGCAGCGCGGCATGCTCAATAACCAGTTGAGCAAGGTGCCTTACCTGAGCCTGAGCGAACGCGATGTGATCGCCCAGACCGCCTCGCAGAGTTTCGACATTTCGGTCTGGCAGTTCCTTGCCGCGCCGCTGTTTGGTGCTCGGGTGGACATCGTGCCGAACGACATCGCCCGCGACCCGCAGGCCCTTTTGGCGCATGTTCAGGCGCAGCGCATCAGCGTGCTGGAAAGCGTGCCTTCGCTGATCACCGGCCTGCTCGCCGAACCGCAGGCAGCGCTCGACAGCCTGCGCTGGATGCTGCCGACCGGTGAAGCCATGCCGCCGGAACTGGCCAGCCAATGGCTGCAACGTTACCCGCAGATCAGCCTGGTGAATGCCTATGGTCCGGCCGAGTGTTCCGACGATGTGGCGTTCTTCCGGGTCGATGCGCAGTCCACTCGCAGCGCTTATCTGCCGATCGGTTCGCCGACCGACAACAATCGTCTGTACCTGCTCGACGATGCGCTGGACCTCGTGCCGCTGGGTGCCGTCGGTGAGCTGTGCGTAGCCGGTGCCGGTGTCGGTCGTGGTTATGTCGCTGATCCGCTGCGCACCGTGCCGGTGTTCGTGCCGCATCCGTTCGGTGCGCCGGGCGAACGTCTGTACCGCACCGGTGACCTGGCGCGGCGGCGCAAGGACGGCGTGCTGGAGTACGTCGGCCGGGTCGATCATCAGGTGAAGATTCGTGGCTATCGCATCGAGCTGGGCGAAATCGAAACCCGTCTGCTGGAGCATCCGGCCATCCGTGAGTCCGTGGTGCTTGACGTCGACGGCCCATTGGGCAAGGTACTGGCGGCCTACCTGGTGCCGCGCTCCGCGACGCAGGATCACGAGGCCCTGCGTGACGAGGTGAAAAACCACCTCAAGGCCAGCCTGCCGGACTACATGGTGCCGACGCATCTGGTGCTGCTGGAGGCCATGCCGCTGACCCCGAACGGCAAGCTCGACCGCAAGGCCCTGCCTGAGCCGGACGTCAGCCTGGCGCAGCAGGATTATCTGGCGCCACAGACCGAAATGGAGCAGCAGCTGGCGACGATCTGGGCCGATGTGCTCAAGGTCGAGCGCGTGGGTATTACCGACAACTTCTTCGAGCTGGGCGGGCACTCGCTGCTCGCGACCCAGGTGGTGACCCGTGCGCAGAAGCGCTTGCAGCGTAACGTGCCGTTGCGGGCAATGTTCGAGTTCAATACCGTTCAGGCGTTGGCGCAGCACCTGGAAAGCCTTGGCGGAGCACAGGTCGACGAGCAGAAATTCGACCGTCTGGCGGACTTGATGGCGGAACTGGGAGGGCTCTGATCAGCCTCTCGTCGGAGCGACGGGGCTGCGGATAAAAAACTCGTTACCGGGTGTAAATCCGCAGCTCGCTGGCGCGTTTTCAAAGGACCGAACACACACCTGAGGCGGCATGCACTGACGCCCATGCTTCGGGTCATTCAAGCCGCGTATTGAGGGTTGCACAGATGTCAGTCGCTACCAGGTTTATCGATGATCAGCCGACACGGGTTGCCCCGGCTGCGGCTGAGACGCTCTACCAGTTCGACGAATCGCCACTTCTGGCCCGACAGAGTCGCCAGGAGTCCAACGCACGCAGCTACCCGCGACGCATACCGCTGGCGCTCAAACGCGCCAAGGGTATTCACATCGAGGACGTCGAAGGGCGGCGCTTCATCGATTGCCTGGCAGGCGCGGGCACCCTGGCGTTGGGGCATAACCATGCGGTGATTATCGAAGCGATCCAGCAAGTGATCGCCGACGAGTTGCCGCTGCACACCCTTGACCTCACCACGCCGGTCAAAGATCAGTTCGTTCAGGACCTGTTCGGCCTGCTGCCCCCAGCGCTGGCCGATGACGCGAAGATTCAGTTCTGCGGCCCGACCGGGACCGATGCGGTGGAAGCCGCGTTGAAGCTGGTGCGTACCGCTACCGGACGCAGCACGGTGTTGTCATTTCAGGGGGGGTATCACGGCATGAGCCAGGGCGCGTTGAGCCTGATGGGCAGCCTGGGGCCGAAAAAGCCGCTGGGTGCGTTGCTCGGCACAGGCGTGCAGTTTCTGCCTTACCCCTACGATTACCGCTGCCCGTTCGGGCTTGGTGGCGAACAGGGCGTGCGCGCCAACCTGCATTATCTGGAAAACCTGCTCAACGACCCGGAAGCCGGCGTGCAATTGCCCGCAGCGGTCATTCTTGAAGTGGTGCAGGGCGAGGGCGGAGTCATCCCTGCTGATCTGGACTGGCTGCGCGGCGTGCGACGTATCACCGAAAAGGCCGGCGTGGCGCTGATCGTCGATGAAATCCAGAGCGGTTTCGCACGCACCGGCAAAATGTTTGCCTTCGAGCATGCCGGGATCATCCCGGACGTGGTGGTCATGTCCAAAGCCATCGGCGGCAGCTTGCCGTTGGCGGTTGTGGTCTATCGTTCATGGCTGGATACCTGGCTGCCAGGCGCTCACGCCGGGACCTTTCGCGGCAATCAGATGGCCATGGCTACCGGTTCTGCCGTCATGCGCTATCTTCAGGAGCACTCCATTTGCGAACACGCGACAGCCATGGGCGCGCGGCTGTCCGGGCATCTGCGTGCCTTGCAGCGTGACTTCCCGCAACTGGGCGATATTCGCGGGCGCGGCCTGATGCTCGGTGTCGAGCTGGTCGACCCATCCGGTGCGCGTGATGCACAGGGTCACCCGCCGCTATTTGCGCGTCTGGCCCCACTGATCCAGCGTGAATGCCTCAAGCGCGGGCTGATCCTGGAGCTGGGCGGTCGACATGCCAGCGTGGTACGTTTTCTGCCACCGCTGATCATCACCGCCGAGCAGATCGACGAAGTGGCAGAGATCTTTGGTCGTGCGCTGAACGCCGCTGTCGCCCAGGTTTAATTTTTCGACGTAGTGATACGTTCAATCCCTATAGCTGCCATGAATTGGCACGGCAGCCCTGAACACAATGGAGAGCAGCAATGACTTCAGTATTCGATCGGGAAGACATCGTCTTTCAAGTTGTAGTCAACCACGAAGAACAGTATTCCATCTGGCCCGACTACAAGGCGATCCCCAACGGCTGGCGCACCGTGGGCAAAAGCGGCTTCAAGAAAGAATGCCTGGCCTATATCGAAGAAGTCTGGACCGACATGCGCCCCCTGAGCCTGCGCCAGAAAATGGAAGCGCAGACGGCCTGATTGACGGTCTGCGCGGATACTTCGATTATCGTGCGACGCTCCGCGTCGCATGCCTTTCCGGACGCTCTGCGTCCTCTCTACGACGTAAAGCGTCGCGACCTGCATTTCCCACGCTGGAGCGTGCCGAACGATAATCTCACTCCTTACCAGCCAGCCCCCCGATAATTCCCTGAATATCCCCCTGCAACTCCGCCAGCGGGTCAGCGCCATCGATCCCCAGCACCAACAGCTTGCTACCAGCCGCTTCAATGGCGGTCTTGACCGGCGCGGGTGGCTGGCGGTGATCGAGCACCAAGGCCACGTCGTTATCCTTCAGGGTCGCGCTCAATTTGCTCAAGGCTTCCGGCGTCCATTGCTCGTCCGTCAGCGCCTGAGTGTCGATCAGTTCCAGATTCAGCCCGCTGATCAAATAGCTGAAGCGATCCGACAGGCTCACCACACTCAAATTATCGGCACCGGCCAGCGCGGCCTCGCTGCTGGCGCTGAGCTTGAGTAGCTGCTGCTTGAACGCCGCCAGGTTGGCCTCGATTTTCGGTTTGGCGGCCGGTGCCAGGCGCACCAGATCTGCTGCCAGCACATCGGCCATACGGCCCATGTTATTGCTCGCCAGCCACGGCTGACTGTTCAATCCGTCAGTGCCCTGACCCGGCTGTACGGCGATGCCCGGCAAGCTGCCGTCCACCGGCCGTGCGGCGTCGATCTCGACGATACGAATATTGCTGCGCCGTGCATTGGGGTAAAGCGGGTCATCGGCCCAGATCGAGCGCAAGCCGATCACCGCGTCGGCGTTGTTCGCCAGCCCGCGCAAGGCATCGGCACCACGCCCGGTGAAATACGCCGTCTGACGCGAGCCTGGAAGGTTGGCCGCTGCAGCCCGCTGCAGCACCACACCGCTGTCCTTGAGCAGTATCTCGCCCAGGCCATAGGTAATCGGCAGGCTGGCCAGCACTCGCACCGGTTGCGAACTGTCGGTTTTGCTCTCGGCCGCCTGCAAGCTGTTGCTGAACAGGCCGGTCATGATCAGCGCGAGGGTCAAGGTACGTAACGTAGGCATTTATCCAATATTCCCTTTCAGGCTCGGCAGCGTGCCGCGAGCGATGGCGGCGAGGGCGAACGCCATGCCCGCCACCAGAATGATTGCCGCGCCGGACGGCACAGGCAGGTCGAAGACGATGGGCAGCAGGATGCCGCACAGGGTGCTGAGCGTCGCAATGGCCACTGAAATCCAGAAAAAGCCCTTGAGCGACTGGCTCAACAGGCGCGCCGCCGCCGCTGGAATCACCAGCAACGCACCGACCAGAATCGCGCCGATGACTTTCACCGCCGCGACCGTGATCAGCGTCACCAGAATCACGAACAGGTAATCCAGCGTCTTCACCGCCACGCCGCGCACAGCCGCCAGTTGCGGGTTGAAGCTGGCCAGCATGATGCGGTTGTACAGCGGCAGGCTCAGGCCCATGACCAGCGAACCGACGATCAGCAGCACCAGCAGGTCGTTGCCGTTGACGGTCAGCACCGAGCCGAACAGCACGTTTTCCAGAATGTGCACGTTGATCTTGCCGGCCAGCACCAGCAACAGGCTCGCGCCCAGTGCCAGGGAGACCGACAGGAACACGCCGATCAACGTGTCCGGTGCCAGCCCGGTGCGGTTGCGCAGGTAATTGAGTACGATGCCGAACAGCAGGCAATAGCCGAACAGGGCGCCATAGGGGCCGGTGTAGGGTTCGCCGAGCAGAATGCCGATCGCCACCCCGGTCAGTGCCGCATGGCCCACGGCTTCGGAGAAAAACGCGAAGCGCTTGACCACCACCAGCGTGCCCAGACCGCCCAGCACCGGGCCGATCAACAGCCCGGCGAGCAGGGCGTTGACCACGAAACCATAGGCCAGCGCCTCGGGCAGGTAACCGGAAGAGGCGAGGCCCTGAATGAACAGGCGAAAGGTTTCGTAATCCATTACGCGATCCTCCCGGCGCTGCTATCCGTCGTGCGCGGGTGCGCGGAAAACAGGGTCAGCAGCCGCTCCGGGGTCAGCGCGGTGGCGGCCGGTTCGTCGAACAGGATGCGTCGGTTGAGCCCCGTGACCTGATCGGCCAGACGCCTGACGGCATCCAGATCATGCTCGATCCACAGGACCGTGACCCCGCTTCGGCGCCAGTCACCCAACAACCGCTCGAACACCTGAATACCCGCCTCATCCAGCGCCGACATCGGCTCATCCAGCACCAGCAACTGCGGCGCAGGAATCAGCCCCTGCGCCAGCAGCACGCGCTGCCGTTCGCCACCGGACAGCGCGCCCATGCGCCGTTTGCGCTTGTCCTGCATCCCGACCCGTTCCAGCGCCTCGCCAATCGCTGCCGCGTAGTGCTTCGACAAGCCCAAAAACGCCGGGCGTCGCTGACACATCGCAGCCATGAAATCGTCGACGGTCATCGGCAGGCCACGGTCGAACTCCAGCGCCTGCGGTACATAGCCAATCAGTCCTGGAGCGGCAGGCCACAGCAGGCTCAATTGGCCCTGATGCGGTGTCTGCCCGAGCAGGGTCTTGATCAGCGAGCTTTTGCCACCGCCGTTCGGGCCGACCAGTGCGTGTACGCTGCCGGCGCGCACATTGAAGTGAACCTGATCGAGAATCGTGGTGCGCCCGAGGGTCAGGCTGACCTGCTTGAATTCGATGCCCGGCCCCTGGCTGACGATATCGAGTTGCGGTGCAGCCGTCATGCGCCCGACTCCTGAATGGCCCGTACCACCGTGTCCAGGTTGCCGGCCATCTCCTTTTCGTATTTGTCGGCGGTGTATTCGCCATAGGAAATATGCGACAGCGGGTACAGCCGAACCCCGGATTCACGCTGAATGGTCTCGACGTAGGTGGACGGGAAATCCATCTCCGAGAAGATCACCTTCACGTCCAGCTCACGCAGTTGGTCGATGGTTTTTTTCAACTGGCTCGGGCTCGGCTCGATGCCATGCGCTGGTTCAACCACGGCGGTGACTTCCAGGCCGAATTCGCGCAGCAGGTAGTCGTAGGCGGCATGCACCGTGGCCACGCGCAGGTCGGCATTGGGTGCCTTGGTCAGTTTGGCGAGCGCATCGGCGCGCATCTGGCGCAGGCGCTTGCCGTAGGCGCGGGCGTTGGCGGTGTAGGTTTTGGCATTGTCCGGGTCCAGCTTGCCCAGCTCGCGGGCGATATTGTTGACCTGCGCAATGGACGCACTGATCGACAGGAAAGTGTGCGGGTTGACCACTTTGCCGGCACCTCGCGCCGCCACCCCGGTGGCCGCCAGCAACGGCACATCGGCGTTCGCCTCGATGGTCTTGATGTTCGGCGTTTCACTGGCGGCGATCATGCGGTCGGCAAAATCATCATGGCCAACGCCGTTGAGCACGATCACGTCCAGCGAACCGATGCGCTTGATGTCCTCGGCGCGCGGCTCATAGGCATGCGGGTTGAAGCCCGCCGGGATCAGCGGCACAACGTCGGCCTTGTCGCCGACAATATTGCTCACGTAGCTGTAGTAAGGGTGCAGGGTAATGCCGATGCGCAGGCGTTTGGCCGGTTCGGCGGCGAAGCTGGACGGTGCCAGCAGGGCGACCATCAGCCCCGTCAGCAGGCCGCGCAGCAAGGGACGGCGTTTGAATGAAATAGGCATGGGCAAGCGGTCTTCTTTCAAAGGAATGCGGAGTTTCAGTGCGGGTGCTGACGGGTCACGCCAGCATCGAATTGCGCGACGACCTGTTTCCAGCCTGAATCGATCAAGGCCTGGTCACTGAGGTCGCTGACAGCCGCCAGCGAGGCGTTGCGGTTGATCCAGATGTCCGGCTGCTCGCCGGAATCGACACGCATCAGAAACGAACCGGCCACGCTCGGCGTCCGGCTCAGTCCCAGGTAGGACTGCTCGATCATCTGCCAGGCATGGTCGCCACGGCTCACCGAACTGGCATCCCTGGCGAACGGCGCAAAGCCTTCATCGCCCAGTTGCTCTGGGGTGATCGGCGTCTGTTGCTCGCTGGCCAGCAGGCGAATTTCGTCGAGGGTCACGCGCAGGTCGGCGTAAATGCCTTGTTCCGCAGCGCTCAGGTCACGTCGTGCGTCCAGTTGATGGCTGGCGACGCTGTGCGTTTCCTGAGTATAACGGTGCAGGCTGATCACGCCGGCAGCGCTGCCAAGGATCAGCAGGCACAGCAGCAGGACGTACAGGGTTTCATGCCCGGCGCCTGCCGGACGGACGATGTGTCGGGTTGGTGTGCTCATGGGGCCTGGATGTCCGCCTGATCGATTTCCACCACGTGACCGGGACCGGCGTCGAACAGCACGTAAAACTCGGAGGCGGGGCGTTTGAAGGTCACCGTCGAGTCTTCGCCGAGCTTGCCGGGCACCAGGATGGTTTCGTCGTAGCCGATCACGTCCAGGGTCACACCCGGCGCACCACTGCCGTCGGAAAAACCGCCGGTGCAGCGGATCTGCTCGGTGTCGATCTGTTTGCATTCGCACATCGGGTTATGCGCCAGGGCGTTGCTGCTCAGGCCAAGCAGGCACAGGGCACTGGCCGTCAGCCAGCGCAGGGAAGGGCGGGCACTCATGGTTGGGCTCCTTGTTTTTTCAGCCACGCCACGGTGCTGGGCGAAGCCTGTTGCAGGGGGATGGAAGTCTGATGCACGGCGCCGTCCCAGCCTTCCATGGTGATCCAAAGCTCGGCGTCGGGATCGGTGTTTTGCGCGATCTGCATGAAGGCGCTCATGCGGTAGCCGCCACCGAAGAAAATCACCCCGGCGGTGCGCAGGCTGCGCGGTTTGCCGATGCGCAGATAAGTGGCCTTGACTCGGTCGATGCAGGCGTTGCACAGCGCCGCGTTGAAACTTTTCATGTAGCCCGATGGGCCGGAAAGGCGCGGCGCTTCGTTGCGGTCTTCTGCCAGGCGCAGGCTCCACGGGCCGACCTGAATTTCGCCGACTTCGCGCTGGCCAAGGCCCTGATCGCCACGATCCAGCGCGTTGTCGGAAAAGTACTTGGGCATGAAACCCAGCGGGATCAGCACCAGCAGCACGTTGATATGGAAGCGCCATTTGTGCCAGAAACGACTCAGTGACGATGCAGGTTGTGTAACAGCGGCGGCCTTGCTCACAGGCTGTTCTCCGGGGTGCGGGTCGCCAGCGGCGAGGGCGAGGTGTTTCGTGGGGTTGCAGCGGCCGTTGCCGGGCGGGTTCGGGTTTCACGCTTGAGGGCGTTGAGCGTCGCCAGTGCAGTACGCTTGCTCCAGATCAACAGGCCGCTGAGCACCATCATGCTCAGCAGCAGGCCGAAGAACGCCCAGATCAGCTTGATCCAGATGCCGCCGAAATCGCCGGTGTGCAGGGGGCGCATGGACTCGGTGACGAACTCCAGCTTGTTGCGGTCCGACAGCAGGTGCGAGGCGGCAATCTCGCCGCTGTACGGGTTGATTTCTGCGGTCTGGAACATCAATGGATACCAGCTGCGTCCACCCACCTGCATGTTGCTGTAGGCATTGAACGGCGGTGTGATGAAGCTGGCTTCCAGGCCCGGAATCCGCTCCCTGGCGATTTCCACGGCACGCTCCAGGCTGATGGTCGGCGCGGGTCTGCCGTCGGCAGTCAGCGGCACGGCGCTGTGCGGGATGATCGACGCGACCTGGGATTTGCTGGAAATACTGATCTGGTTGTCGCCCAGAATCGCCTGGATCAGAAACCACGTGCCGGTAATGGAAATCACCGCAATGAACCAGATCGACCAGACGCCGCTGAGGCGATGCAGGTCGCCCCAGAAAATGCGCGGGCCCTGGCTGAAACGCACGGGCTTGAAAAAGCCGCGCCAGAATTTCTTGTAGACCACCAGCCCGGTCACCAGTGAGGCCAGCAACGGCAGGCCGAGAATCGACACCAGATACCAGCCCCACGAATAACCGTTGGTAAACGGCACCAGCCACCAGCCGTGCAGCGCGCGGGTGAAGCGGCGGAAGTCGAACGACGGGGTAATGCCCTGAATCACCCCGGTGTAAGGGTTGACGTAAGCCGGGACCGAACGCCCGTCGGGGTAGGTGATGAACACGCTCAAGGCGAAGTAGTCGCCGTCCGGCTGCATGATGGTGCCGACGATCAGGTCCGGTTGGTTGCGTTCGATGGTTGCGCGAATCTGTTCGAAGTTCAGGCGCTGGGCGTCGTCGGAAGGGCGGTTGTCACGCATCTCCGGGTTGGCCAGCCACATGATTTCCTTGCTGACCACGGCCAGCGTGCCGGTCACACAAACGATCAGCACGAAGAACCAGATCGGCAGGGCCAGCCAGCTGTGGACGAGAAACCAGATTTTTGAACGGGACTTCTTCGACATGGATAAACAATCTCGATTCACGATGTGGAGCGGCCGCAGGGCGGTCCCCTCTGTCTGTACGCGCGGGCGGTATAAAAGCCTCGCATTAAGTTAAAGACGAATGAGAACTGAATTCCTATAGGAATTTTTTGCGTTTAAATGCAAAAAATTGTTTCAGCGCCGCGGTACACCTCCGCATGCCGCATGAATAGGGCGGTACGGCTAATTTTCCAGCAGCGCAGTACGTTCAATCTGGACATTGGTGTTGCGCCAGGCCGCAGGGGCTCGGGCGCTTTTGCCATCAAGGGAGAGACATCATGAGTCATGCGTTGAGTTTGGATATCCGGCCGTTGCTGGCAGGGGCGGGCAGCTTGCCGATGCTGGTGCAGGCACCCGAGCCCGGTCTGGACTTGATGGAAGCGCTGGGCGAACTCAAGCCGTTGGTCGCCGGGCACCTGTATAGCGCAGGCGGGATTCTGTTTCGCGGCTTCGAGGTGGGCGGTGCGGAAGCGTTTCGCGAGTTCGCCGCCGGTTTCGGCGATCCGCTGCTCAACTACGAGTTCGGCTCTACACCACGCAGCAACGTCACCAAAGGTGTGTACACCTCGACCGAGTACCCGGCGCACCAGAGCATCCCGCTGCACAACGAGCAGGCCTACACGCTGGAATGGCCGATGAAGATCTGGTTCTACAGCATGATCGCGGCGCAGACAGGCGGCGAAACACCGATCGCCGACAGCCGCGAAATCTACCGACGCATTCCTGCGCGCATTCGCGAGCGCTTTGTCGAAAAAAAACTGATGTACGTGCGTAACTACGGCAACGGGCTCGATGTGGAATGGAGTCAGGTGTTCAACAGCGAAGACGAGCGCGTGGTCGAAGCCTACTGCCGGGCGCACAACATCGAGTGCGAATGGAAAGATGACGGCGAACTGCGCACCCGGCAGATTTGCCAGGCGGTATCGCGCCACCCGGTGACCCACGACACCGTCTGGTTCAACCAGGCGCACCTGTTCCACATCTCCAACCTGCAACCGGAAGTGCGCGAAACCCTGCTCGACGTAGTGGACGAAGAAGACCTGCCGCGCAACGTCTACTACGGCGACGGCTCGCCCCTCGAAGAAACCCTGCTGGACGAAATCCGCGGCGTACTCGACGAATGCACCGTCAGCTTCCCATGGCTGGAAAACGACGTCCTGATGCTCGACAACATGCTCACCGCCCACTCCCGCGCACCCTTCACCGGCAAACGCAAAGTGGTGGTCGCCATGGCACAGGGGCATTCGGATAAGTAAACGCCGTCAGATCATCGTGCTAACGGAGCGTAGGCACGATAGTCACGTTTGAGCGAGTGGGACGATAAGTGTCCAGCTATTGATTATCGTGCCTGCGCTCCGCGTAGGCATGCAGTTCTGGACGCTCCGCGTCCTCTCTTGAGTGCGCAGTGCAATGCAGAGCCGCACCCCTCGACAAACCTTTCTAAATATTTCCTCGCCAATTCGTTCTTGTTGATACGACCCCGCCCGACGGTCAGCCCCACTCAGCAAGGATCGACCCATGAACCCCGAACACGCCCAGAAACTCGCTCGCCGTTTTGTCGAGTTACCCCTTGAAAAACGCCGCTTGTTCCTCGACGGCATGCGCAAGGAAAACATGGATTTCTCGCTGTTCCCGATCCCTTCCTGTGCCGGGCTGGCCGAGCGTGACGGTCTGTCCTATGCCCAGCAACGCATGTGGTTTCTCTGGCAACTGGACCCGCACAGCGCGGCCTACAACCTGCCGATGTCGGTGTGCCTGAACGGTCCGCTGGAACTGCCTTTGCTGGAGCGGGCCTTCAGTGCGCTGGTCGAACGACATGAAAGCCTGCGCACCACCTTCGGCCAGGAGGGCGACCGGGCGTTTCAGCGTGTTGCGCCGCCAGCGCCAGTGAGCATCCGCCTGACCGACCTGAGCGCCTTGCCGCCCGAGCAGCGCTGGGCCAGTGCGCGTCAGGCCATGGCCGAACAGGCCGCGCAAACCTTCGATCTGCAGCGCGGGCCGCTGTTCACCGTGCAGGTGCTGCGTCTGGCCGAACAGGAGCACCTGCTGCTGCTCAACCTGCACCACATGATCACCGATGGCTGGTCGATGAACGTGCTGATCGACGAATGGCTGCGCGGCTACGACGCGCTGCTGGCCGGTAAACCGCTGCCTTTTCAGCCGCTGCTCGTGCAGTACCGCGATTACGCGGTCTGGCAACGCAGCTGGCTGGAAGCCGGTGAGCAGGCGCGTCAGCTGGACTACTGGCGCAGCCACCTGGGCGAAGAGCATCCGCTGCTGGAGCTGCCCACCGACCGTCCACATCCGGCCTTGCCCAGTCACGACGGCGCTCGCCTGGAGCTGGCACTGGAACCCGAGCTGCTGCGCAACCTGAAAAGCCTCGCGCAACGCCAGGGCGTGACCCTGTTCGTGGTGCTGCTGGCGACCTTCAAAAGCCTGCTGCATCGCTACAGCGGGCAGACCGACATTCGTGTCGGCGGCCTGATCGCCAACCGCACCCGCAGCGAAACCGAAGGGCTGATCGGCTGCTTCATCAATACTCAGGTACTGCGCAGTGAAGTGACGGCGCAGACCCGCTTCGTCGATCTGTTGAATATCGTGCGCGACGCCTCGACCGGTGCCCAGGCGCATCAGGAGCTACCGTTCGATGCGATCATCGACGCCCTGCAGCCGGAGCGCAGCCAGAGCCATAACCCTTTATTTCAGGTGATGTTCAATCACCAGCCGGTGGTGGCCGACCTGCTCGACAAGCAATTGAGCGGCGGCCTGCGCGTGGCCAATCTGCCCGCCGAACAACAGGCACTGGCGCAGCGCTCGCACGCCGCCGCCAGCGACCTGATGCTGGCCACCAGCGGTGAAGGCGAGCAGCTGCATGCCGCCTTCACCTACGCCACCGACATTTTTGACGAGTCGACCATCGCTCGTCTGGCCGGGCACTGGCGCAACCTGTTGGCTTCTGTCTGTGCCGACCCGCTGCAGACCATCGCCGAGCTGTCGATGCTCTCGGCCGACGAACACACGCAACTGCTGGATGTCGACAATGCCACCAAAGCCGACACCACAACTCCCGCGCATCGCCAGTTCGAGGCACAAGTACAGCGCACGCCGCAGGCCCCGGCACTGATCCTCGCCCGTGAAGGTCAATCGCCGAGCCTGAGCTACACCGAACTGAACCAGCGCAGTAACCGTCTGGCCTGGCAGATGCGCGAGCAGGGTGTCGGTGCGGACGTGCTGGTCGGCGTGGCGCTGGGTCGTTCGCTGGACATGCCCGTGGCGCTGCTCGCCGTGCTCAAGGCTGGCGGTGCCTATGTGCCGCTGGACCTGAATGCGCCGCGCGAACGCTTGCGTCATGTAGTCGAGGACAGTGGCGTGAAACTGCTGCTGACCCATAGCGATCAGCTGACCAGGCTGCCTGAATTGGCTGACATGCAATGCCTGTGCATCGATCGGATGAACAGCGAAACCGCCAGCGTGCAAAACCTCGACGGCCCGATCGATCCGGCCAGTCTGGCCTACGTGATTTACACCTCGGGATCGACCGGGCGGCCCAAAGGCGTGGCGATCAGTCATGCGGCGCTGGCCGAGTTCGTCACCCTGGGGGCGAGCTACAGTGACCTGCGCGAAGGCGACCGGGTCCTGCAGTTCGCCACCCACAGCTTCGATGGCTTCGTCGAGCAGTTCTACCCACCGTTGTGTCGCGGTGCGGCCGTCGTTCTGCGTGACGAGCGCTTGTGGGACAGCGCCACCTTCCATCAGGCCATCGCCGAGCACGGCGTGACCCTCGCCGACTTGCCCGCGGCCTATTGGCTGACGCTGGTTCAGGACTTCGCCGCCAGCCCGCCCGCGCATTACGGCGCGCTACGGCAGGTGCATGTTGGCGGCGAAGCCATGGCCGTCGAGGGTCTGCGCCTGTGGCACAAGGCCGGGCTGGGGCATGTACGCCTGCTCAATACCTATGGCCCGACCGAAGCCACCGTGGTGTCGAGCATCCATGATTGCAGCACGCTGACCCCGCAGCAGGTGTCCTGGCGCGGCGTGCCGATTGGCCAGGCGCTGGCAGGACGACGCCTGTACGTTCTCGACGATCAAATGAACCTGCTGCCGCAAGGTGCGGTGGGCGAGCTGTACATCGGCGGTCCTGGTCTGGCGCGGGGTTATCACGCCCAGCCCGGTCTGAGCGCCGAACGTTTCGTCGCCGATCCGTTTGTCAGCGGTGAGCGCCTGTACCGTACCGGCGACCGCGCCCGACTGCGTGCCGATGGCGCTGTCGAGTACATCGGCCGGGTCGATCATCAAGTGAAGATTCGCGGTTTCCGCCTCGAGCTGGGCGAAATCGAATCGCGCCTGCAGCAATGCACGGGCGTGCGCGAGGCCGTGGTGCTGGCCGTCGAACTGGCGGGTAGCACGCAGTTGGTCGCCTACGCGGTGCCGGACGTTGCCGCCTCCACAGAGGCCGAACAGTTGGCCCTGCGCCAAAGCATTCGCAGCCAGTTGCAAGCCTTCCTGCCGGATTACATGGTGCCGACGCACATGCTGCTGTTGCCCGAGCTGCCCCTGACGCCCAGCGGCAAGCTGGACCGCAAGGCATTGCCTGCCCCCGACGCAAGTCAGTTGCAGGCGCGTTATCGGGCGCCGCACAGCGAGGTGGAAATCTGCCTGGCGGCCATCTGGGCGGACGTCCTGCATGCGCCCCAGGTGGGCCTGGACGATCACTTTTTCGAACTGGGCGGGCATTCGTTGCTCGCCGCGCAAGTCATCGCCCGGATCAAGACGCAACTGGGCATCAGCCTTCCGCTGCGCACCCTGTTTGAAAAACCGCTGCTCAGTGAGCTCGCCGTCGAAGTGGCAGCGCTGACCGACAACAGCACGGACAACGACTGGAGCGACATGGACCAGTTCATGGATTCACTGGAGGAATTCGGCGCATGACCGGGACCACTGCTGCACGCATCGCGAAACGTTTTGTCGGCCTGTCGCTGGAGCAACGCCAACAGTTCCTCGCCCGGTTGCGCCAGGAAGGCAAGGATTTCAGCCTGTTGCCGGTGCCGGTCAGTCGGCATGATGTCAGCGCCATTCCGCTGTCCTTCGCTCAGCAGCGCCTGCTGTTCCTCTGGCAGCTCGATCCCTCGAGCGACGCGTACAAGATGACCACCGGCCTGCGTCTGCGCGGCACGTTGAACGAGTCAGCGTTGCGCCGTGCATTCGATCACCTGATCGAGCGCCACGAGGTGCTGCGCACGGTGTTTCACACTGATGGCGATCAGGCACAGCAAGTGCTGCTGCACGACCAGACAGTCGCGTTGGAGAGCATTGATCTGGCCGGTCTGGCCGATGTCGAACTGCGCGATGCCGAGCTGGCGCTGCAAGTGGCCACCGTCACGGGCCAGGCGTTTGATCTGCGCACGGGGCCGCTGCTGCGCGCGCACCTGTTTCGCCTCGCGGATGATGAGCATGTGCTGATCGTGAGCATGCACCACATCGTCTCCGACGGCTGGTCGATGGACGTGATGATTCAGGAGTTCGTGCACTGCTATCAGGCGTACTGCGAAGGCCGCGAGCCCGCGCTGCCGGAACTGCCGCTGCAATACGCCGATTATGCGATCTGGCAGCGTAGCTGGCTGGAGGCGGGCGAGGGCGCACGTCAGCTGGACTACTGGCGTAACCAGTTGGGTGACGAACAACCGCTGCTGGACGCCGCACCGGATTTCCCGCGTCCGGCCACGCAGAGCCATCAGGGCGAGCACCTGCGTTTCGATTTCGGTGTAGATCTGTCGCGGCGGCTCAACGCCTTTGCGCGCACGCAGGGCATGACCCTGTTCATGCTGGTGCTGGCCGGCTTTTCGCTGTTTCTGTCGCGCAAGGCCGGGCAGCGCGATATCCGCATCGGCGTGCCGAATGCCAACCGCGGTCGCGCGGAAACCGAAGGGCTGATCGGCTTCTTCATCAATACTCAGGTTTTGCGCTGCCAGGTGGACGAACGCCTGAGCTACCTTGACCTGCTGGCGCAGATTCGCGACACCTCGTTCGGTGCGCAGGCACATCAGGACGTGCCCTTCGAGCAACTGGTCGATCAACTGGCACCCGAGCGCAGCCTGGGCCACAACCCGCTTTTCCAGGCCAAGTTCAACCAGAACGTGGTCCTCAAGCAGAAAACCGCGCTCAGGCTGGCCGGGCTGGAGGTCAGCGAATATGCCTTCGACAAACAGGGCGCGCATTTCGATCTGGCGCTGGACATCACTGACGACGGCACACTGATCCACGGCGACATGGCCTACGCCAGCGACCTGTATCGACGCACCACCGTCGAAGGTTTCATCCCGGAACTGCTCGCGCTGTTCGAAACCCTGCTCGACGCGCCGCAGGCACCGCTGTTCAGCCTGGGAGCACTGGCGGTCGAGCCGAGGCGCGACGCTCGCGAACCCGCGCTGCACATGCTGCAACTGTGGGACCGACAGGTCGAACGGCAACCTCATGCCCAGGCAGCCCGCTGTCTGGAGCGCACGCTGACCACGCTGCAACTGGAGCAGGCCGCCAATCAGTTGGCCCATCACTTGATCCGCATGGGCATCAGCGAGGGCCAGCCGGTCGCAGTATTGATGGAGCGTTCGCTGGACTGGCTGACGGCCGTGCTGGCAATTTTCAAGGCCGGCGGCGTGTACATGCCGCTGGACGTCAAAGCCCCCGATGCGCGACTGCAACAGATGCTGGTCAATGCGCAGGCAAGAGTATTGCTGTGTGCCGAGGGCGATGTGCGGCAGACGTCGCTGGGTGTTGCCGGTTGTCAGGGCCTGACCTGGACGCCTGCGCTGTGGCAGGACCTGCCTGTCAGTCGCCCTGACACCCGGCCTTCAGCCGATTCGGCGGCCTACGTGATTCATACCTCCGGCTCGACTGGCCAGGCAAAAGGTGTGCTGGTCAGCCAAAGCGCGCTGGCCAGTTACCTGCGCGGCCTGCTGGAACAGCTGCAACTGGCACCCGAGGCGAGCATGGCGCTGGTCTCGACCATCGCTGCCGACCTCGGCCATACCGTGCTGTTCGGCGCGCTGTGTTCGGGACGCACGCTGCACGTGTTGACCGAGGCGCTGGGTTTCGATCCGGATGCCTTTGCGGCCTACATGGCCGAGCATCAGGTGGGCGTGCTGAAAATCGTCCCCGGTCATCTGGCCGCGCTGTTGCAGGCCGGCCAGCCAGCCGACGTACTGCCGCAGCATGCACTGATTGTCGGCGGCGAAGCCTGCTCGCCAGCGCTGATCGAGCAGGTGCGTCAGCTCAAGCCGGGTTGCCGGGTGATCAACCACTACGGGCCGAGCGAAACCACTGTGGGTGTGCTGACTTATGAGGTGCTGATGTCGCCCGGCTCGCTCCCACAGGATGTATGTGTATCCACTGGGGTGCACGCTGGCGACCCTCTGCGCAGCGTGCCAGTCGGCACATCGTTGCCTGGGGCCAGCGCCTATGTGCTGGACGACGTGTTGAACCCTGTGGGCACTCAGGTCGCCGGTGAGCTGTACATCGGCGGCGACAGCGTGGCGCTGGGCTATATCGGCCAGCCTGCGCTGACCGCCGAGCGCTTCGTGCCGGACCCGTTCGCGGGCGACGGCACGCGCGTCTACCGCAGCGGCGACCGCATGCGCCGCAATCATCAGGGCCTGCTGGAATTCATCGGCCGGGCCGACGATCAGGTCAAGGTGCGCGGCTATCGCGTCGAGCCGGCAGAGGTCGCGCGGGTGCTGCTAGGCCTGGCTTCGGTGGCGCAGGTCAGCGTACTGGCGTTGCCCGTCGATGACGATCAGACCCGCCTGCAACTGGTGGCCTATTGCGTCGCGGCAAGCGGGGCGAATCTGAATGTCGACAGCCTGCGCGAGCAACTGGCTGCGCGCTTGCCGGACTACATGGTGCCCGCGCAGATCATGCTGCTGGACAGTCTGCCGCTGACCGCCAACGGCAAGCTCGACAAGCGCGCCTTGCCCAGACCCGGGGTGGTCAAACAGCGTTACACCGCGCCGGTCGGCGAGATCGAGGAAAAGCTCGCTGCCGTGTGGGCGGATGTCCTCAAGCTGGAGCAAGTGGGCAGCACTGACAACTTCTTCGAACTGGGCGGCGATTCGATTCTCAGCCTGCAGATCATTGCCCGCGCCAAGCGTCAGGGCATCAAGCTCAGCCCCAAACAGCTGTTCGAAAAGCAGACCATCGGCCAACTGGCTTCGGTGGCGAAACTGATTCAGAAAAAGCCCGCCGCCTTGGCAGAACAGATCAGCGGTTCGCTGCCGTTGCTGCCGATCCAGGCGCGATTTTTCGAACTGGACATCCCTGAGCGCCAGCACTGGAATCAGGCGCTGATGCTCAAGCCGTTGCAAGCGCTGGAGGCTACTCATCTTCAGTGTGCATTGACTGCGCTGATCGAGCAGCACGACGCGTTGCGCTTGGGTTTCAGCCAGCAGAACGGGCAATGGCAGGCCACCTTCGGCGCGCTGAACACTCGTGAGCTGCTCTGGACCCATGAGCTGGACAGCATCGAGCGTTTGTCTGAGCTGGCCGATGAGGCGCAACGCAGCCTGGACCTGAAAAACGGCCCGCTATTGCGTGCCGTGCTGATCAACCTGCCGCAAGGCGAACAGCGCTTGTTGCTGGTGATTCATCATCTGCTGGTGGACGGCGTGTCATGGCGGGTGTTGCTGGAAGACCTGCAACAGGCGTACTTCGCCCTGGCGCAAGGCCAGCCAGTATTACTCGCGGCAAAAACCACGTCGCTCCAGCGCTGGGCCGAGCAATTGCAACAGTATGCGGCCGGCCAGAAGCTGAAGGCCGAGCGTGATTACTGGCTGCAGGCCTTTCAGGGCGCCGACCAGCCGCTGCCTCGCGACAAGCCCGAAGGCACGATGCGCAATCGCGATGCGGCCCATGCATCTTCCTGGCTGAGCAGGGACCTGACCCACAAGCTGCTGAAAGTCGCGCCCGCCGCGTACCGCACGCAAGTCAACGACCTGCTACTCACGGCGCTGGCCCAGGTCCTCTGCGAATGGAGCCAGCAGCCCTCGGTGCTGATCCAGCTGGAAGGGCATGGTCGCGAAGACCTGTTCGACGACACTGATCTGAGCCGCACCGTCGGCTGGTTCAGCAGCCTGTTTCCGGTGCGTCTCACGCCGCAGATCGCGCCGGGTGCAAGCCTGTGTGGCATCAAGGAGCAATTGCGTGCGGTGCCGGACAAGGGCATTGGTTACGGCGTGTTGCGCTATATGGGCGAGGTGTCTTTCGCGCAGCAATTGGCCGCCTTGCCGCAGGCGCGGGCTACGTTCAATTACCTGGGCCAGTTCGACGGCAGCTTCAACGAACACCAAGGCGCGCTGTTCGTACCGAGTGCCGACAGTGCAGGCACTGCGCTGTGCGAAGACGGGCCGCTGGGCAACTGGCTGAGCCTCAACGGCCAGGTGTTCGACGGCCAGTTGCAACTGGACTGGAGCTTCAGCCGCGAGGTGTATCACGCCTCGACCATCGACACCCTGGCGCGTCGCTACGAGCAGGCGCTGACCACCCTGATCGAACATTGCACGGCCGGGCATCAAGGCGTCACGCCATCGGACTTCCCGCTGGCGCGCCTCACCCAGGCGCAGCTTGACGGTCTGCCGATTGCGGCGGGCCAGATCGAGGATATCTACCCGCTGTCACCGATGCAGCAGGGCATGCTGTTTCATTCGCTGTTCGATGAAGACGCGGGCAACTACATCAACCAGTTGCGGGTGGACATTCGCGGGCTGGATGTGCCGCGTTTCCGCAACGCCTGGCAGGCCGCGGTGGACAAGCACGACGTGCTGCGCAGCTGTTTTGTCAGCCAGCGCGAGCAGTCGCTGCAAGTGGTGCAGCGTCAGGTGGAGGTGCCCTTTGTCGAACTGGATGCGCGTGGCCAGCCGGAAAGCTGGCTCGACGACTGGGCGCAGGCCGACCGTCAGCAAGGCTTCGATCTGGCGCAAGGGCCATTGTTGCGCCTGGCCGTGTTGCGCACCGCCGACGACGCGTGGCATTTGGTTTACACCAGCCACCACATCCTTATGGATGGCTGGAGCAGCTCGCGCCTGCTCGGTGAAGTGCTGCAACGCTACAGCGGGCAGATGCCAGCGAAACAGGCAGGCCGCTATCGTGATTACATTCAGTGGCTGCAGCATCAGGATGCCGCCCTCAGCCAGCGTTTCTGGACTGCGGAGCTGGCGGAACTGGACGAGCCGACCCGCTTGCTGCAAGCGTTCAAGTCTTCGGCCGAGGAGCAGGGCTACGGCGATTACATCCAGTTGATCGATGCCGATGGCACCCGACGCCTGAACGCGTTTGCCCGCGAGCAGCGCGTCACCCTCAATACGCTGCTGCAATCGGCCTGGCTGTTGCTCCTGCAACGCTATACCGGCCAGTCCAGCGTGAACTTTGGCGCGACCGTGGCCGGGCGTCCGGCCGAGTTGCCGGGTGTCGAAGAACAGCTGGGGCTGTTCATCAACACCTTGCCGGTCATCGCCAGTCCGCGTGCCGAACAGACGGTGGCCGACTGGGTGCAGCAGGTGCAGGCGAAGAACCTTGCCCTGCGCGAGCATGAGCACACGCCGCTGTATGACATCCAGCGCTGGGCGCGTAACAGTGGCGAGGCGTTGTTCGACACCATTCTGGTGTTCGAAAACTACCCGGTGTCCGAAGCCCTGCAGCGCGCGCCGGACGGTCTGGCCTTCAGCGACCTGCGCAATCAGGAGCAGGCGCATTACCCGCTGACCCTGGTGGTCGAGGCCAATGAGGTGCTGTCGGTGCGTTTCAGCTACGACCGCCAGCACTTCAGCGCCGAAGGCATTCTGCAACTGGCGGCGCATTTCGATCACCTGCTGCAGAGCCTCTGCGCATCGGCAACCACGCCACTCGGCGAACTGGCATTGCCGACCGCCTGGACGCAAAGCGTGCAGCGCTACCCGAGCGAGCACTGCGCGCATCAACGCATCGAAGCCCAGGTCGGGCGTAACCCGCAAGCCATCGCCCTGAGTTTTGGCGATCAGCAACTGAGTTACCGGCAACTCAACCAGCGTGCCAACCAACTGGCGCACAAACTGCGCGAGTTGGGTGTCGGCCCGGATATGCGCGTCGGGCTGGCCGCCGAGCGCAGTCTGGAGATGATTGTCGGCCTGCTGGCCATCCTCAAGGCCGGTGGTGCTTACGTGCCGCTGGACCCGGATTACCCGCAGGATCGCTTGAGTTTCCTGATGCAGGACAGCGGTATCGAATTGTTGCTGACTCAGGCGCATTTGCTGGGTCAGTTGCCGATCCCGACGCACGTTCGGACGCTGGATCTGGCTGATGCGCTGGACGATTACAGCACCGAAAACCCGCTCAACCAGACCACGCCGGACAACCTGGCCTACGTGATTTACACCTCAGGTTCGACCGGTAAACCGAAAGGCACCTTGCTCGCCCATCACAACCTGATGCGCCTTTTCGCGGCCACGGATGAGTGGTTCGAATTCAGCGAAAAGGACGTGTGGACACTGTTCCATTCCTTCGCCTTCGACTTTTCGGTGTGGGAGATTTTCGGCGCGCTGCTGCATGGCGGCCGACTGGTGATCGTGCCCCGTGAAGTGACCCGTTCGCCGGAAGATTTCCATGCGCTGCTGATCGAACAGCAGGTCACAGTGCTCAACCAGACACCCTCGGCGTTCAAGCAACTGATGCGCGTGGCCTGTGATTCATCGCTACCGCTGTCGCTGCAGAAAGTCATCTTCGGCGGCGAAGCGCTGGACGTCGCCAGCCTGAAGCCGTGGTTCGAACGCTTCGGCGATCAGACACCGCAACTGATCAACATGTACGGCATCACCGAAACCACCGTGCACGTGAGCTACAGACCGATCACGCTGGCCGACACGCACAACCCGGCCAGCCCGATTGGCGAGGCGATTCCCGACCTGTCGTGGTGCGTGCTGGACGCTGATTTCAATCCGGTCGCTCTGGGCTGCAGCGGCGAGCTGCACATCGGCCATGCCGGTCTGGCACGGGGTTACCACAATCGCGCCGCGCTGACCGCCGAACGCTTTGTGCCGGACCCGTTTTCCAGCGAGGGTGGCCGCCTGTATCGCACCGGTGACCTAGCGCGTTATCGGGCTGGCGGGATGATCGACTACGTCGGGCGCATCGACCACCAGGTGAAGATTCGCGGCTTCCGCATCGAACTGGGCGAAATCGAAGCGCGGCTGCAAGCGCACCCGACCGTGCGTGAGGTGAGCGTGCTGGCGCTGCAAGGGCAATTGGCGGCGTACCTCGTGCCTACCGAGCCTGATCAGGATCAGCAGGGCCTTCGTGAAACGCTGAAAAATGAACTGAGGGCGCACTTGCCCGATTATATGGTGCCCACCCATTTCATCGTCCTCGACAGCATGCCGCTGACCGCCAACGGCAAGCTGGATCGCAAGGCGTTGCCAGCGCCGGACGCCAGCCAGTTGCAGGCCACCTACAGCGCTCCGCAGGGTGAGCTGGAGCAGCAACTGGCGGCGATCTGGGCCGATGTGTTGAAGGTCGAGCGGGTCGGGCGCAGCGACAACTTTTTCGAGCTCGGCGGCCATTCGCTGCTGGCGGTGCAGATGCTCGTGCGGGTGCGCGAACAGTTGCAGCACGAGGTCAGCCTCAAGGATGTCTTCGAGCAACCGCTGCTGGCGGACTTCTGCGCCACGCTGCAGGAAAAAAATGGCGAAAGTGACCACGCGCAGGACGAATTGACTAAATCACTGGAGGCACTCAAACGTTTATCAGCGGAGGAAATTGATAATTTGATTGCTTAGCAGGAGAGACCCCAGTGCAACAGTTGCTTGACTCCGTTAAATCGCTGTCCGCCCGTGAACGCAAGGCGCTGGCGGTGCTGCTCAAGCGTCAAGGGGTGAATCTCTACGGGGTCACGCCGATTGCCGTGAGGGAGACGCAGGCACCGTCCGCGCTCTCTTACGCGCAGCAGCGGCAATGGATCATCTGGCAACTGGAACCGCACAGCGCGGCCTACAACATTCCGCTGGCGCTGCGCCTGCACGGTGCGCTGAATGTCGAGGCATTGCGACGCAGCGTGGAGCAACTGATCGAGCGTCACGAAACCCTGCGCACGACCTTCGCACAGCAGGGCGATGAAGCGCTGCAGGTGGTGCATCCGGCGTCGCCGTTTGCGCTCGGTGTCGAGCAACTGGGGGCTGGCGAGTCCGTTGAGGCGTGGGTGGATCGGCACGTGCAGCAGCCTTTCGATCTGCTGCAAGGGCCGCTGCTGCGGGTCAACGTGCTCAAACTCAGCGGGCAGGAGCATGTACTGGTATTGACCCAGCATCACATCGTCTCCGATGGCTGGTCGATGCCGATCATGGTCGAGGAGTTGATGCAGTTCTATCAGGCCGCCAGCCTCGGTCGCGAGATCACACTGGCGCCGCTGCCGATCCAGTACGCCGACTACGCCCTCTGGCAGCGCAACTGGCTGGAAATGGGTGAACAGGAACGCCAGCTGGCGTACTGGAAGCAGCAACTGGGCGAGCAACAGCCGATTCTGGAGTTGCCCACTGATCGGCCGCGTCCTGCGCTGCGCAGTTACCAAGGTGCGCGACTTGACGTCGAGCTGGACGCCGCTCTGCTCGACGGCCTCAAGGTGCTGGCGCGTCAACAGGGCATCACGCTGTTCATGCTGTTGCTGGCCTCGTTGCAGACCCTGCTGCATCGCTACAGCGGTCAGGCCGATATACGCGTCGGTGTGCCGGTCGCCAACCGTACCCGCAGCGAAACCCAGGGGCTGATCGGCTTCTTCGTCAACACTCAGGTGCTCAAGGCCGAATTCACCACGCAGACCTCCGTGGCCGAGCTGTTGCAGCAGGTCAGACACACCGCCGTGCAGGCCCAGGCCCATCAGGACCTGCCGTTCGAACAACTGGTCGAAGCCTTGCAGCCGCAGCGCGACCTGAGCCGCAGCCCGCTGTTTCAGGTGGCCTACAACCACCAGAGTGAAGGGCACAACCAGAGCCGTGAGCTGGCAGGGCTGCGTCTGGAATATCAGGTGTCCGACAAGCACACCGCGCAGTTCGACCTGACCCTCGACACCTGCGAACGCCCGGACGGCCTGACAGCCGCACTGACCTACGCCACCGACCTGTTCGACGCATCGACCATCGAGCGCATGGCCAGCCATTGGCGCAACCTGCTCAACGGCATGTGCCGCGACGTCAATCAGCGCATTGCCGACCTGCCATTGCTGAGTGCCGAGGAACGCCAGAACACCCTGCGCGACTGGAACCGCGATCTTGCGGTTTACCCAAGCGCTTATTGTGCCCATCAACGTATCGAAACCCAGGCCGAGCGCACGCCGCTGGCCATCGCTCTGAGCTTTGGTGTCGAGCAACTGAGCTATCAACAGCTCAACCGCCGCGCCAATCAGCTTGCCCATAAACTGCGCGAACAGGGGATTGGCCCGGATGTGCGCGTCGGGCTGGCTGCCGAGCGCGGTCTGGAGATGATTGTCGGCCTGCTGGCCATCCTCAAGGCCGGGGGTGCTTACGTGCCGCTGGACCCGGATTACCCGCAGGATCGCCTGAGCTTTCTGATGCACGACAGCGGTATCCAGCTGCTGCTGACCCACACGTCGCTGCTCGACAAACTGCAGATCCCTGCACAGGTGCAGACGCTCGATCTGGCTGACGCACTGGACGGCTACAGCTCGGAAAACCTGATCAACAAGACTGCGCCGGACAACCTGGCCTACGTGATCTACACCTCGGGCTCGACCGGCAAACCCAAAGGCACCTTGCTTGCCCATCACAACCTGATGCGCCTGTTCGCGGCCACGGATGAGTGGTTCGAATTCAGCGAAAAGGACGTGTGGACACTGTTCCATTCCTTCGCGTTCGACTTCTCGGTATGGGAGATTTTCGGCGCGCTGCTGCATGGCGGCCGACTGGTGATCGTGCCCCGCGAAGTGACCCGCTCGCCGGAAGAATTCCATGCACTGCTGGTCGAACAGCAGGTCACGGTGCTCAACCAGACACCGTCGGCGTTCAAGCAACTGATGCGTGTGGCCTGCGATTTGTCGCTACCGCCGTCGTTGCAGACAGTCATCTTCGGCGGCGAAGCACTGGACGTCGCCAGCCTGAAGCCTTGGTTCGAGCGCTTTGGCGATCAAGCGCCACAACTGATCAACATGTACGGCATCACCGAGACCACCGTGCATGTCACCTACAGGCCAATAACCGAGGCCGACACGCAGAACCCGGCCAGCCCGATTGGCGAGGCGATTCCGGACCTGTCGTGGTACGTGCTGGACCCTGATTTCAATCCGGTCGCTCTGGGTTGCAGCGGCGAGTTGCACATCGGCCATGCCGGTCTGGCGCGGGGTTATCACAACCGCGCCGCGCTGACTGCCGAACGCTTCGTGCCGGACCCGTTTTCCAGCGAGGGTGGCCGCCTGTACCGCACCGGCGACCTGGCGCGTTATCGCGCTGCAGGAACCATCGAATACGCCGGGCGTATCGACCACCAGGTGAAGATTCGCGGCTTCCGTATCGAGCTGGGCGAAATCGAGGCGCGGCTGCAAGCGCTCCCGGCCGTACGCGAAGTGAGCGTGCTGGCGCTGGACGGGCAATTGGCGGCGTATCTGGTGCCGACTCAGTCCGATCAGGATCAGCAACCGCTGCGTGAAACGCTGAAAGCCGAACTGAGGGCGCACTTGCCCGATTATATGGTGCCCACCCATTTCATCGTCCTCGACAGCATGCCGCTGACCGCCAACGGCAAACTGGACCGCAAGGCACTGCCTGCGCCGGATGCCAGCCAGTTGCAGGCCACCTACAGCGCCCCGCAAGGCGAGCTGGAGCAGCAACTGGCAGCGATCTGGGCCGATGTGTTGAAAATCGAGCGGGTCGGCCTTAGCGACAACTTTTTCGAGTTGGGTGGGCATTCGCTGCTGGCCACTCAGGTGATTTCGCGCATTCGTCAGCAGCTGGACGTCGAGTTGTCGTTACGCGACTTGTTCGAAACGCGTGATCTGGAGGCCTTCGCGCTGGCAGCGGGCGCAGGGCAGGGCAACGACGCGCCGCGCTTCATCAAGGCCGACCGCACGCAGCCGCTGGGGCTGTCTTACGCGCAGCAGCGTCAGTGGTTCCTCTGGCAGCTTGACCCGGAGAACACCGCGTACATTATTCCCGCAGCCCTGCGCCTGCGCGGCTCGCTGGACATCGCTGCGCTGGAGCACAGTTTCAGCGCGCTGATCGCCCGCCACGAAACCCTGCGCACGACCTTCCGCCAGCAGGGCGAGCAGGCGCTGCAGATCATCCACCCGCCACGTGCCTTGACTCTGTCTGTCGAGTCGCTGCCCAGCGGCCAGAGCCTTGAAGCTTGCGTGCAGCAGGAAATGCAGCGCCCGTTCGATCTGGAGCAGGGGCCGCTGTTGCGGGTTCGCTTGCTGAACCTCAACACCGACGAGCATGTGCTGATTCTGACCCAGCATCACATCGTCTCCGATGGCTGGTCGATGCCGATCATGGTCGATGAACTGGTGCGCCTTTACGAGGGCTACAGTCAGGGCCGTGAGGTGAGCTTGACTGCGCTGGACCTGCAATACGCCGACTACGCACTGTGGCAGCGGACCTGGATGGAGGCTGGCGAGCAGGCCCGGCAGCTGGATTACTGGAAGCAGCAATTGGGCGATCAGCAGCCGATTCTGGAGCTGCCAGCCGATCGGCCACGGCCCGTGGTGCAAAGCCATGCCGGTGCGCGGCTGGCAGTCGAGCTTGAGCCTGCGCTGATCGATGGCTTGAAGCAGGTCGCGCGGCAACAGGGCGTCACCCTGTTCATGCTGTTGCTGGCGTCATTCCAGAGCCTGCTGCACCGTCACAGCGGCCAGTTGGATATTCGTGTCGGCGTGCCGATTGCCAACCGCAACCGCGCTGAAACCGAAGGCCTGATCGGCTTCTTCGTCAACACGCAGGTGCTGCGCGCCGAGTTTGACGTGCACACGACCTTCAACGAGTTGCTGCAGCAGGTCAAACACACCGCCCTGCAAGCCCAGGCGCATCAGGAGCTGCCATTCGAGCAACTGGTCGAAGCCCTGCAGCCACAACGCAGCCTCAGCCACAGTCCGCTGTTTCAGGTGATGTTCAATCACCAGAGCCAGGCCAGCGCCGACGTCCGCGCGCTGCAAGGTCTGCAGGTCGAAGCCTTGCTGCCGGACAGTTACCCGGCGCAGTTCGACCTGACCCTGAACACTGCCGAACATGACGGTGGCCTGAGCGCTGGCCTGACCTACGCGACAGCGCTGTTTGACCCGCGCACCATCGAGCGCATGGCCGGGCACTGGCTGGCCTTGTTGCAGGCCATCTGCGCCAATGCTGCACAGTGCATCGCCGAAGTGCCGATGCTCGACAGGGCTGAACGGCAGCAGATTCTCCACGACTGGAACGCCACAGCCGCAGACTTCCCCAGCGAAACCTGTCTGCATAGCCTGATCGAAGCGCAGGTACATGCCACGCCGGACGCGCCGGCGCTGATTTTCGCCGCCGAGCAGATGAGCTACGCGCAACTCAACGCCCGCGCCAATCAGCTTGCGCATCGCCTGCGTGAGTCGGGCGTCGGCCCGGACGTGCTGGTGGGGATCTGTGTCGAGCGCAGTCTGCAACTGGTGATCGGCCTGCTGGCGATCATCAAGGCCGGTGGCGCATACGTGCCGCTGGACCCGGATTATCCCGAGGATCGGCTGGCTTACATGATGCACGACAGCGGGATTGGCTTGCTGCTGACCCAGACTTCGTTGCAGGAACGCCTACCGGTTCCTGCGCAGGTACACAGTCTGTGCCTTGATCAGGACGGCGACTGGCTGGAGGATTACAGCACCGCCAACCCGGCTAACCTCAGCCATCCACTGAATCTGGCTTACGTGATTTACACCTCGGGTTCGACCGGCAAACCCAAGGGCGCGGGCAACAGCCATCGTGCGCTGGTCAACCGTCTGCACTGGATGCAGAAAGCTTACAAAATTGATGGCAGCGATACGGTTCTGCAGAAGACGCCGTTCAGTTTCGACGTGTCGGTCTGGGAGTTCTTCTGGCCGCTGATGACCGGCGCACGTCTGGCCATGGCGCTGCCGGGCGATCACCGCGACCCCGAGCGGCTGGTGCAGACCATCCGCGAGCATCAGATAACGACCCTGCATTTCGTGCCGTCGATGCTGCAGGCGTTCATGACTCATCCTCAGGTGGAAAGCTGCAACACGCTGCGTCGGGTCGTATGCAGCGGCGAAGCACTGCCTGCCGAGCTGGCCGCTCAGGTGCTCAAGCGGCTGCCGAAGGCCGGTTTGTACAACCTGTACGGCCCCACCGAAGCGGCCATCGACGTGACGCATTGGACGTGCACCACAGACGACGTGCTCAGCGTGCCGATCGGGTGGCCGATCGATAACCTTAAAACTCTCATCCTCGACGACGGCCTGCAGCCTGCTGCACAGGGCGTTGCGGCGGAGTTGTACCTGGGCGGCGTCGGTCTGGCGCGGGGTTATCACAACCGAGCAGCACTGACGGCTGAGCGCTTTGTGCCGGACCCGTTCGACGAGCAGGGCGGCGGCAGGCTGTACCGCACCGGCGATCTGGCGCGTTATCGCGACGCGGGCGTTATCGACTATGCCGGGCGTATCGACCATCAGGTGAAAATTCGCGGCTTGCGCATCGAACTGGGCGAGATCGAGTCCTGCCTGCTGGAGCACGACAGTGTTCATGAGGCGGTGGTGATCGACGTTGACGGCCCGTCCGGCAAACAGCTGGCGGCGTATCTGGTGGTCGAGCACCACGACGATCAGTTGCGTGATGCGCTCAAGGCCTTCCTCAAGGAATCGCTGCCGGATTACATGGTGCCCACGCATTTCATCGTGCTGAACAGAATGCCGCTGAGCGCCAACGGCAAGCTCGATCGCAAGGCACTGCCGAAACCGGACGCCAGCCAGTTGCAGCGCCAGTACGTCGCGCCGTCCACAGAGCAGGAACAGCAGATGGCGGCGATCTGGGCCGATGTGCTGAAAGTCGAGCGTGTCGGGCTGAGCGACGATTTCTTCGAGCTCGGTGGCCACTCGCTGCTGGCGACGCAGCTGATTTCCAGAATCCACACCGGCCTGGGAATCGACATTCCGCTGCGCCTGATCTTCGAGAAACCGCAATTGAACGAATTTATTCAGGCCTTCGCTGGCAGTGGCCTGTCGCTGACCGAGGACGGCTTGTCCGATATTGAAAAAATGATGAATGAAATGGCGGGTATCTGACATGGACAAGTCTGCAGCAGAGCGTATCGCCCAGCGTTTCGTCGGCTTGCCCGTCGAGCAGCGTCGGCAGATCCTCGCCAAGATGCATGAGACCGGACAGAGCTTCAAACTGCTGCCCATCGCCGTGACCCGGCATGCCGCAGCGCGTATTCCGCTGTCCTACGCGCAGCAGCGCATGCTGTTCCTCTGGCAGATGGAGCCGGGCAACGCGGCCTACAACGTGCCCATGGCGGTGCGTCTGAATGGCGCATTGGACCGTCAGGCCCTGAGCGCGGCGCTGGACCTTCTGGTGCAGCGTCATGAAACCCTGCGTACCCGCTTCGTTTCGGAGGACGGCGTGTTCTATCAGGAGATTCTCGAGCAGGCCACGGTCGCCCTCGAGTTCGCGTCGGTGGCGCCCGCAGACATCGAGCAGCAGGTGCGCGCCGAGTTGCAAAAGCCCTTCGATCTGCTGAGTGGGATGCTGCTGCGGGTCAAGCTGTTCCAGCTGAGTGAAAGCGAACACGTACTGACCGTGTGCATGCATCACGTGGTGTCCGATGGCTGGTCCGGCGAAGTGCTGATTCGCGAGTTCGTGCAGTTGTATCAGGCGCAGGTATCGGGGCAGCCAGTGCCGTTGCCTGCGCTGGCGATTCAGTACGCCGACTACGCGATCTGGCAACGCGCCTGGCTGGAGGCCGGGGAGGGCGAGCGGCAGCTGCACTACTGGAAACAGCAACTGGGCAGCGAACATCCGTTGCTGAGCCTGCCACTGGATCATCCGCGTCCGCTGCAACCCAGCCATCGCGGTGCGACTGTGCGCGTCGACCTGCCGCAGCAACTCTCCGCGCAACTGAAAAGCCTGGCGCGCAACAACGGCCAGACCCTGTTCATGGTGACACTGGTGGCGCTGTCGGTGGTGCTGTCGCGTTTCAGCGGGCAGTCCGACCTCCGCATCGGCGCACCCAATGCCGGGCGCACACGCAGCGAGCTGGAAGGGCTGATCGGCTTTTTCATCAACACTCAGGTGCTGCGTGTGCAGGTGGATGAGCGGCAGAGCTTTGCCGAGCTGCTGGATCAGGTCAAGCAGGTGGTCACGGGCGCGCAGTCGCATCAGGAACTGCCGTTCGAGCATCTGGTGGATGCCTTGGCGCCGGAGCGCAATCCGGGTCACAACCCGCTGTTCCAGTTCAAGATCAATCAGCACGTGCTGGCGGCCGATGGCAGCGGGCAGCGCGTGTCGGGCCTGACGGTCGATGAGTTCCCGATGGGCAGCAGCGATGCGCGTTTCGATCTGGCCTTCGACTTCACCGACACGCCCGACGGGGTACGCGGTTATTTCACCTACGCCACCGACCTGTTCGCAGCGCAGACCATTGAGCGTATCGCCGACGCGTTGCGCAGCGTGCTGCACGCACTGGTTTCGGACACCGACCGGCGTCTGGCCGATCTTCCACACGCGGTATCGTCGCTGGTCGCCGAGCAAACCCAGGACTTTGCCTGCACCGATTTTCTCAGCCTCTGGCAACAGGGCCTGCGTGCCGGGCGTGGCAAGACCGCGTTGTGTGTGGGCCAGCAGGTGTTGAGCTTTGACGAACTTGAGACACGCAGTAACCAATTCGCCCGCTACCTGCACGCCCAGGACATCAAGCCGGGCATGACCGTCGCGCTGTGCCTGGACCGCTCCGTGGAATGGGTGATCAGCCTGCTGGCGCTGCTGAAGCTGGGCGCGGTGTACCTGCCGCTGGACAGCGCGCAACCGGCCGAGCGCCTGCAGCAACTGGTCCGTGACAGCGGCGCGGTGCTGCTGGTGCATGCGCCCGAAGACGACCAGGCCGCGCGGTTGGGCGTGTGCCCGGTGCTGGCGTTCGATGCTGCGCTTTGGGCCGCTGTCGACAACCAGTCGCTGGACGTTCGGGTGCTGCCCGGGCAAGCGGCGTACATCATCTACACCTCCGGCTCCACCGGGCAGCCCAAGGGCGTGGTGATCAGCCACGGCGCGCTGGCCAACTATGTGCAGGGCGTGCTTGAGCGCCTGGCATTGAACGACGGGGCGAGCATGGCGATGGTGTCGACGGTCGCTGCCGACCTGGGGCACACGCTGTTGTTCGGTGCGCTGGCGTCCGGCCGGACGCTGCACCTGCTGTCTCACGAACAGGCGTTCGACCCTGACGGTTTTGCGCGTTACATGGCCGAGCATCAGGTTGACGTGCTGAAAATCGTGCCCAGCCATTTGCAGGGCCTGCTGCAGGCCGCCAACCCGGCGGACGTGCTGCCTGGGCAGGTGCTGATTCTGGGTGGAGAGGCCAGCGCCTGGGCATTGATCGAGCAGGTGCGTGCGCTCAAACCGGGCTGCCGGATCATCAACCACTACGGCCCGACCGAAACCACGGTCGGCATCCTGACCCACGAAGTGGCGGGGCCTATAGACGCCTGCCGCAGTGTGCCGGTCGGTCAGCCGCTGGCCAACGGCAAGGCGCGGGTGCTGGACGCTTACCTGAACCCCGTGACCGAACGGGTGGCCGGTGAACTGTATCTGGGCGGGCGCGGGCTGGCGCAGGGTTATCTGGGCCGTGCGGCAATGACCGCCGAACGCTTTGTCCCGGATCCGGACGCTAACGGTCAGCGCCTGTACCGTGCAGGCGACCGTGCGCGTTGGGTGGATGGCGTGCTGGAATACCTGGGCCGTGCTGACGATCAGGTGAAAATCCGCGGCTATCGGGTTGAGCCGGGGGAGGTCGGCCAGCTTCTGCAAACCCTGAAAAACGTCGCCGAAGCCGTGGTGCTGGCGCAGCCGCTGGAAAGCGATGAAACACGTCTGCAACTGGTGGCCTATTGCGTGGCGGCGGGCGGCACGAGCCTCAACGTCGACAAACTGCGTGAGCAACTGGCGGCTCGCCTTCCGGAGTATCTGGTGCCCGCGCAGATCATGCTCCTGGAGCGTCTGCCAGTGACCGCCAATGGCAAGCTCGACAAGCGCGCCTTGCCCAGACCTGGCGTGGTCAAACAGCGTTACACCGCACCAGTCGGCGAGATCGAGGAAAAACTCGCCGCCGTGTGGGCGGATGTCCTCAAGCTGGAGCAGGTCGGCAGCACCGACAACTTCTTCGAACTGGGCGGCGATTCGATTCTCAGCCTGCAGATCATCGCCCGTGCCAAGCGTCAGGGCATCAAGCTCAGCCCCAAACAATTGTTCGAAAAGCAGACCATCGGCCAACTGGCTTCGGTGGCGAAACTGATTCAAAAGAAGTCCGCCGCCGTAGCAGAGCAGATCAGCGGTTCGTTGCCGTTGCTGCCGATTCAGGCGCGCTTCTTCGAACTGGACATCCCCGAGCGTCAGCACTGGAATCAGGCGCTGATGCTCAAGCCGCTGCAAACGCTGGAGGCCACTCATCTTCAGTCAGCATTGACGGCGTTGGTCGAACAGCACGACGCACTGCGCTTGGGTTTCAGCCAGCAGAACGGCCAATGGCAGGCTACCTTCGGCACGCTGAACACTCGCGAGCTGCTCTGGACCCATGAGCTGGACACTATCGAGCGTTTGCCCGAACTGGCCGATGAGGCGCAACGCAGCCTGAACCTGAAAAACGGACCGCTATTGCGTGCCGTGCTGATCAACCTGCCGCAAGGTGAACAGCGCCTGCTGCTGGTGATTCACCATCTGCTGGTGGACGGCGTGTCATGGCGGGTGTTGCTGGAAGACCTGCAACAGGCTTACATCGCCCTGGCAGCAGGTCAGCCAGCGCTGTTGCCGGCGAAAACCAGCTCGCTGAAAAGCTGGGCTGAGCACTTGCAGGCCTACGCGCAAAGCCCGGCGCTGGAGCAGGAATTGGGCTACTGGCAGGCGCAATTGCAGGACGTCAGCGATGCCTTGCCGTGTGATCATCCGCATGGCGGCCAGCAACAGCAGCACGCGCTGTCGGTGGTCACCCAATTGAACAGCGAGCTGACCCGGCAACTGCTGCAGGACGCCCCGGCGGCTTACCGCACGCAGATCAATGACCTGCTGCTGACCGCGCTGGCGCGGGTTATCAGCCGCTGGACCGCGCAGCCCCATGCACTGATTCGTCTCGAAGGCCATGGTCGCGAAGACCTGTTCGACGCACTGGACCTGAGCCGCACGGTGGGTTGGTTCAGCAATGTGTACCCGGTCAGGCTCACCCCGCAGGCCTCGCTGGCCGATTCGATCATGACGATCAAGGAGCAACTGCGCGCAGTGCCCGACAAGGGCATCGGTTACGGCGCGTTGCGCTACCTGGGCCGCGAATCGGCGCGACAGACCCTGAAAGCCCTGCCGCTGGGCAGCATCGTGTTCAATTACCTGGGGCAGTTCGACGGCAGCTTCGACGCACCGGAAGCACTGTTCACGCCCTCGGCCGACAGCAGCGGTGCCTCACAGAGTGCCGCTGCGCCGCTGGCTGCGCCGATCAGCATCAACGGTCAGGTGTACGCCGGTGAGCTGCGCCTGAGCTGGACCTTCAGTGGCGCGGTGTTCGAGCGCGAGACCGTGCAGCGCCTGGCCGATGAGTACGCCGCCGAATTGCAACAATTGATTGCCCATTGCACCACCGAAGGCGTGGAGGGGGTAACCCCGTCGGACTTTCCGCTGGCACGCCTGAGCCAGTCGCAGCTGAGCAGTTTGCCAATAGCTGCCGGGCAGATCGAAGACCTCTACCCGTTGGCACCGATGCAGCAGGGCATGCTGTTCCACACCCTGTTCGAGCAGGAGGCGGGCAATTACATCAACCAGATGCGCATCGAGGTCAGCGGTCTGGACGTGCCGCGTTTCAGCGCCGCCTGGCAGGCTACGCTGGATGCTCATGAGGTGCTGCGCAGCGCTTTCATCAGCCATCTGCAGCCAGCGCTGCAAGTGGTCTTGCGTGATGTGCGCATGCCTTTTGTCGAGCTGGATGCGCGGGGGCAGTCGTCTGACTGGATCGATCAATGGGCCGATGCCGACCGCCAGCAGGGTTTCGATCTGGCCCAGGGGCCGTTGCTGCGCCTGGCCGTATTGCGCACCGGCGAGCAGAGCCATCAACTGATCTACACCAGTCATCACATCCTCATGGATGGCTGGAGCAGCTCGCGCCTGCTCGGTGAAGTGCTGCAGCGTTACAGCGGCCAGACACTGCCGAGGCAGGTCAGCCGCTATCGTGACTACATCGAATGGTTGCAGCGCCAGGATGCCGGGCTCAGCGAGCGTTTCTGGACCGATCAGCTGGCCAGACTCGATGAGCCCACGCGGCTGGTGCAGGCCTTCAAGGCGCCTGAGAACGGCGAGGGGCACGGTGATTACCTGCACTTGATCGACGCCGAGAACACCCGGCAACTGAGCGAGTTTGCCCGCGAGCAGCGCGTGACCCTCAACACGCTGGTGCAATCGGCCTGGCTGCTGGTGCTGCAACGCTACACGGGGCAGTCCAGCGTCACCTTCGGCGCAACCGTGGCCGGGCGTCCGGCGGACCTGCCGGGTGTCGAGGAGCAGCTCGGGCTGTTCATCAATACCCTGCCGGTGATCGCCAGCCCACGTGCCGAGCAGCGCGTGGCGGAGTGGGTGCAACAGGTGCAGGCGCAGAATATCGCTCTGCGAGAGCATGAACACACGCCGCTGTACGAGATTCAGCGTTGGGCACGCAGCGCTGGCGAGGCGCTGTTCGACACCATTCTGGTGTTCGAAAACTACCCGGTGTCCGAAGCCCTGCAACAAGCGGCGCCGCCGGGGCTGGTGTTCGGCGGTCTGCATACGCAGGAGCAGACGCATTACCCACTGACGCTGGTGGTCAATCTCGGTGAAACCCTGTCGTTGCGCTTCAGTTACGCCCGTCAGTCGTTCAGCGAGCAACACATGGCGCAGTTGTCGGCGCATTTTCAGCAGGTCCTGCAGGCGCTGGCGCATGACTCACAGGCGGCGCTTGGCGAACTGGCGCTGTTGAACGACGACGAGCAGCAGCATGTTCTGCGCGAGTGGAACGCCACAGCCGTAGACTTCCCCAGCGAGCAGTGCCTGCACAATCTGATCGAAGCCCAGGTGCGTGCCACGCCGGACGCTCCGGCGCTGATTTTCGCCACTGAACAACTGAGCTACGCGCAACTCAACGCCCGCGCCAATCAGCTTGCGCATCGCCTGCGTGAGTCGGGCGTCGGCCCGGACGTGCTGGTGGGGATCTGTGTCGAGCGCAGTCTGCAACTGGTCATCGGTCTGCTGGCGATCATCAAGGCCGGTGGCGCCTACGTGCCGCTGGACCCGGATTATCCCGAGGACCGTCTGGCTTACATGATGCAGGACAGCGGTATCGGTTTGTTGTTGACCCAGACGGCGCTATTGGAGCGGTTGCCGGTTCCGCATCAGGTGCAGAGCCTGTGTCTGGATCAGGACGGCGACTGGCTGGAGGGTTACAGCACCGCCAACCCGGCTAACCTCAGCCATCCATTGAATCTGGCTTATGTGATTTACACCTCGGGTTCGACCGGCAAACCCAAGGGCGCGGGCAACAGCCATCGTGCTTTGGTCAACCGCTTACACTGGATGCAGAAGGCTTACGCGCTGGATGGCAGCGACACGGTTCTGCAGAAGACGCCGTTCAGTTTCGACGTGTCGGTCTGGGAATTCTTCTGGCCGCTGATGACCGGCGCACTTCTGGTCGTGGCGCTACCGGGCGAGCACCGCGACCCCGAGCGGCTGGTGCAGACCATCCGTGAGTATCAGGTCACGACCCTGCATTTCGTGCCGTCAATGCTGCAGGCGTTCATGGCTCATCCTCAGGTGGAAAGCTGCAACACGCTGCGCCGAGTGGTATGCAGCGGCGAAGCACTGCCTGCCGAGCTGGCCGCCCAGGTGCTCAAGCGTTTGCCGCAGGCCGGCCTGTACAACCTGTATGGCCCCACCGAAGCGGCCATCGACGTGACCCATTGGACGTGCACCACCGACGACGTGCTCAGCGTGCCGATCGGACGGCCGATCGACAACCTGAAAACCCACATCCTCGACGACGGCCTGCTGCCTGCTGCACAGGGCGTGGCGGCGGAGTTGTACCTGGGCGGCGTCGGTCTGGCGCGGGGTTATCACAACCGAGCAGCTCTGACGGCTGAGCGTTTCGTACCGGACCCGTTCGACGAGCAGGGCGGCGGCAGACTGTACCGCACTGGCGATCTGGCGCGTTATCGCGACACGGGCGTTATCGACTATGCCGGGCGTATCGACCATCAAGTGAAGATTCGCGGTTTGCGCATCGAGCTGGGCGAAATCGAAGCGCGTCTGCATGAGCATGCCGCCGTGCGCGAAGCCACGGTGATCGACATCGACGGGCCGTCCGGCAAGCAACTGGTGGCCTATCTGGTGCCGACCGATGCCGCTGAGGCGCCGGACGTTCTGCGCGAGCGTCTGCAGGCCCACCTCAAGGCTCATGTGCCGGATTACATGGTGCCGAGCTACTTTGTCGTTATTGATTCGATGCCGCTGACCGCCAATGGCAAGCTGGATCGCAGAGCGCTGCCGAAACCGGACGTGGCCCGCTCACAGCAGGGTTATGTGGCGCCGCGTACGGCATTCGAGCAACGCCTTGCTGCGTTGTGGGAGCAGGTGTTGCACGTCGAACGGGTCGGGCTCAACGACAACTTCTTCGCGCTGGGCGGGCACTCGCTGCTGGCGGTTTCACTGGCGGGCAGGATTCGCGAGACGTTCGATATCTCCATCAAGCTGCATGACTTGCTGTTGCTGCAGACCCTGGGCGAACTGGCCGATTTCATGCGCGCCGATGAAGCCAGGGTCAAATCGGCGGTCATCGCCATGAATACCAACGGATCGACACATGCGCCACTGTTCTGCCTGCCGCCGGGCGGCGGCGGCACCTATTCGTATTACCCGCTGGCGGGCAAGTTGAGCGACAGCCGACGGGTTTACGGGTTGGTCAACAAGGCCTACGTGGTGCCGGGCTGGTTCGATACGTCGTGGCAGGACATGGTCGATTACTATGTCGAGCAGATCCGCATGACCCAGCCGCACGGGCCCTACAACCTGCTGGGCTGGTCGATGGGCGGCGCGCTGGCCATCGAGGTCGCGCATGTGCTGGAGCGTGCTGGCGAGGTGGTGAGCTTTCTCGGGCTGGTCGACACCCAGCTACCTGCATCGGTCGGCATGCAATGGGTCGAAGAGGACCCGCACGTCACCACGCAGCAGCAGGGCGAAAACTACTACCGCAGCCTGATCAAGAGCCTGCAGGCCTTTGTGCCGGGCTTGCAGGAGCAAACCATTGTCGACCTGATCGAAACGGCCCGGCAGTCGGTGACCGGGGAGAGTGAAGTGATTGATCGAGTGATCGAGCAGATCGCGCTGCAACACGCAATGAACGTCGACAGCCTGCGCAGCATGTTCCAGGACATTGCGGTGCAGGACGAAATCGAAACCGGTTACACATTGCTGGAAGCCAACGCAAAACTCAGCCAGGCGTTTACCTTGAAGACCCTCAATGTACAGGCCGATTGCTGGTGGGCAGGGCAAAGCCGCAAACCGGGGCAGATTGCCAAGGCCGAAGCGGTGCTGCTGGAACAATGCTCGGTCAACGGACTGCGCAGCTCGACGACGATCGATCAGCGACACGACAACCTGGTGATCGCGGAAGCGTTTCTGCAGGCGCTTGCCGAGCGGTTGGTGTGACGCAGAGCGTCACGAACGGCATTCCCACGCTGGAGCGTGGGGACGATGGCCATTCATTGCCAGCCACTGCTCCATAAGTGCTTTTCAACCACGATGGCACTGACAACGCAAATTGCGACGTAAG
>NZ_AWQP01000049.1:0-49202 GCF_000972175.1 Pseudomonas syringae pv. coryli str. NCPPB 4273
TTTTAATGATACGGCGACCACCGAGATCTACACTCTTTCCCTACACGACGCTCTTCCGATCTCACCGGCCTCTTCGCGAGCAAGCTCGCTCCCACGAAGACTGTGTATTACGCTGAGCGCGGAGCATGGCGGCGATGATCTTGGCTGTGCTCCGGCGATCATCACCTACTTGCCCAGCTTGCGCAGCTCATCCGATTCGACGATTCGTTCGCCGTTCTGCTCTTCCAGCGCCAGTCGCCACAGGGCGCGGGCCAGGTGGCAGGCTTCGATGGCGCCGTATTTGCCGGGGATCAGTTTGGCGATGGGCGCCGCCAGTTGCTCGACCCAGCGGGTTTCAGGACGGCTGCCCACCAGCAGGGAAGGGCGGGCGATGGTCAGTTGTGGCCAGTCTTGCGCACGAAGCGCCAGTTCCATTTCGCCTTTGACACGGTTGTAAAAGGTACTGGACTGCGGATCTGCGCCGACTGCGCTGATCACCAGCAAGTGGCGAGCACCGAGTTCGCGGGCGCGGCTGGCGAACGCTGTGACCATGTCCAGATCAACCGCCTTGAAGGCGTCCTGCGAACCCGCTTGTTTGATCGTTGTGCCCAGGCAGCAGAATGCGATATCCACCCGGCCAGACAGCGTTGGCAGCAGCGTCGCCAGTTCGCCGACCGGGTTCTCCAGATGCGAGTGCTCGGCCAGCGGCTTGCGGGTCGGCGCCAATACGCGGCTGACGGTCGGCTCGCTGAGCAGCCTGTCCAGCAAATGCTCGCCTGTAAGGCCCGTGGCTCCTGCGAGCAGGATGTGTTGCGGCGTCAGGTACATATCGTTCTCCTTGATACTGCTAAGCCTAGCGGCTAGTCGAAGTCTTCGCTTCCGTGCGGTTCAACGCCGTGCTCAACGCGCGTTCGGCCTGGCTCTTGCGCAACTGCTGCCAGCGCGCCAGGACTCCTTTGGGTGCCCATATCTGCGGTTCGGAGGCTTCGAAGTTGTCTTCGGTCTCACGTTGCGCAACATAGGCCTTCGCTTCGTTGAAAGCGTGCTGCAGGTCATCGGTTTCGACCAATGCCTTGGCAAATAGTGCATCGCCAAAATAAGTGAAGTCCGCTTCTTCCGAGCAGCCGAACGAGACGCGGTCGGCGCGCGAGGCGGTCATGATCAGCGTGCGTTCATCTTTCAGGTCGGGAATGAACCCGCCGGAATAACAGGCTGAAATCACCACGACCTTGTCACGGTTCTTCAGTGGCGCGAGGGCCGCTGCCAACGCGTCGGCGGGCAGGTCTGCCAGCGACAGGCGCGGCTGGTCGAGCACCAGTTCATGATCCTGAGTGCCGTGGCTGGTCAGGTAAATGAACACCAGGTCTTCCGGGCCGGTGCGCTGGGCGAGTGTCTGCACCGCGCGGGTGATGGTTTCACGCGTCGCCATCGGCCGGTCATCCATGTGATCGCGATGATTGACCAGGCTGACTTGTCCGATGGCACCAAAACGCGACTTGAGCAGATTGCTCACGTAGTCCGCCTCGCGCATGAACACGCTCTGCTTGCCGTCGCCACCCACGACCAGCGTGTACAGCTCGGTGGCCGGTGTCGACGCTGGCACTGCCGCCAGTGCCTTGTCCAGCAGCGAACCCTGGACCAGCAGCCCGGCTTCAAGTGGGTCCGGCAGCAATTTGCCTTTGGCATCACGGATTCGCTCGCCGTTGGCCCAGATGCCACGCTGCTCTTTGCCGTCGGCGGAAGTCAGCACGCCGTCGCCGTGGTAAGTGTCATCGGCGAACTGGCCGATGTAGCGGCTGCCATCGGCCAGGAGCAACTGGCCCTGACCCATGAAGCGCCAGTTGTCGAAATCACCCTGATAGCGGCTGCCGTCAGAGCCGATCAACTCGCCTTTGCCGGTCAGCGCGCCTTCCTTGAACTCGCCGCTCCAGACGTCGCCGTCGCTGTTTTCGTAGCGACCTTTGCCGTCCAGCTGACTGTTGCGGAAATTGCCGACGTACTGATCGCCGTCAGTGCTGGTGAAGCTGCCGGTGCCCTGCAACTGACCGTCGATGAAGTTGCCGCTGTATTGGTTGCCACTGGCGTCACTGCGCGAACCCTCACCATTGGCCTTGCCATTGGCGAACATGCCCTGATGCTGGCTGCCGTCTTCCAGTTCCAGGCGACCGGGGCCGTCGTACACGCCGGCCTTGAACTGGCCACGGTAAAGCACGCCCTTGTCTTTCTGGGTGCCTTCGCCGTCACGCATGCCAAGTTTGAAGCTGCCGACATAGCTCGCGCCAGCGCGGGTGGTCAGTCGGCCCTGGCCATTGAACAGACCTTGCTCGAAGCCGCCCTTGTAGACGTCGCCGGTACTGGAGTGCCATTCGCCCTGGCCTTGCCGCAAGCCGTTTTCGAACTGACCTGCGTACCAACTGCCGTTGGGGTAATCGATGCGCCCTTGGCCCTGCAGGACGCCGTTGACCAGATCGCCCCGGTAGCGTCCGCCGTCGGGCAGGCGACCGTCGGGTGGCAAAATTGATTCGCCATCACCGCAGCCTGCGATCAAGAGTGTCAAAGCCAATGGAGCGAGCGCGCGCATGTGAGATCCCGGAAGAATGATTCAGGGGCGAGCCCGGCTCCGCTTGAGCAGATGTTATGGGTCACGACCGCAGGGGAGTATGCCGCAGCGAGTCAACGGGATGAAACAGTCTGTTACGACTGTTTCATGTTTTAAACGCTTTACACGAAACACAACGTTAAAGGTTCGGCCACAAAAGCGGGTTTTTCCTGACCTTCTATCTCCAGCGTGGCCGTTGCCTTGAGCAACCACTGGCCGGGTTTTTTCTCGCTCACGTCGGTCAATTGGACCTTGAGACGTACTCGCGAGTTGACCGTCACCGGTTGAACGAAGCGCACACTGTCCATCCCGTAATTGACCGCCATCTTCAAGCCTTCGGGCAATACCATGATGCCTTCCATGAGCTGGGGGATCAGCGACAACGACAGAAAGCCGTGTGCGATGGTCGCGCCGAACGGCGTCTGCGCCGCCTTGACCGGGTCGACATGGATGAACTGGAAATCTCCTGTGGCGTCGGCGAACAGGTTGATACGCTGCTGGTCGATGGTCAGCCAGTCTGAATAGCCTGCGTCCTTGCCGATGTACTGCTTGAGTTCTGTGACGGGTACAGAAGGCATGCTGCTCTCCTTGTCTGATGAGGCGGTATCGCCCGCATAGCTCATGCCTGCGGGCGAATATCAGATCAGCAGAGGCTGGCTGGCCGGTCAAGCAACTGCGCCAATGCGAATACCCACTCATGACCTCTGGCGCAGCGTGTTTATAATGACGCCGATCGTTCGCCGGGTTCGTTTATCTGCTGGAGTCCTCATGCTGTTAAGGGGTTTGACATGGCTGGTGCTGTTCCAATTGCTGGGGACCGCGCTCAACCATCTGTTTCTGTCGATTTTGCCGGGGCCGATCATCGGCCTTGTGCTGCTTATGGCGTATTTGATGTGGCGCGGTGAAGTCAGCGAGCCGATCAGCATGGCGGCCAGCAGTCTGCTGCGCTATCTGCCGTTGCTGCTGGTGCCGCCTGCGGTCGGGGTGATGGTGTACGCGTCGGCCATTGCCGAGGACTTCTGGGCGATCTTCGGCACGCTGACCCTGTCGCTGATGATTTCCGTGGTCTTTGTCGGCTGGCTGATGCAGGCACTGATCAAGCGTCAGGCCCAGCGCCGGGAGTTGCCATGAATCTTGACTGGCACGGTGCATGGCTGTCGGTGATTCACCACCCGCTTTTCGGCATCGCGATAACTCTGGGCGCCTATCAACTGGCGATGGCAGCCTATGAAAGAACCCGCTGGCTGTTCCTGCAGCCCGTGCTGGTCTCGATGGTGGTGGTGATCGGGGTTGTGCTGTTCTGCGACCTTGAATACACCGAGTACCGCAAAAGCACCGAGGTTCTGGGCACGCTGCTGGGGCCTGCAACCGTCGCGCTGGCGGTCCCGCTCTACTTGAATATGCGGCGCATCCGCCAGTTGTTCTGGCCGGTCTTGACTACGCTGGTAGTCGGCGGGGTGTTTGCCACCGGTTTGTGCGTGGGCTTCGGAGTGCTGTTTGGTGCCGACCACATGATTCTGATGACCATGGCACCCAAATCAGTGACATCGCCCATCGCCATGCTGGTCGCCGAGCAGATCGGCGGGGTTGCCGCACTGGCGGCGGTTTTTGTGTTGATTACTGGTGTATTCGGTGCAATTTTCGGCCCCGGTCTGTTGTCACTGATCGGGGTGGATAATCCTGCTGCCCGAGGCATGGCGCTGGGGCTTACCGCGCATGCGGTAGGCACATCCGTGGCATTGCAGGAGGGGGAAGAATCGGGGGCTTTTGCTGCGTTGGCAATGAGTCTGATGGGCGTTGCAACGGCATTGTTCCTGCCGCTGGCAATGTCGCTGGCCATTTAAAAGGAGGCTTTTCTATGACGCTGCCATTGTTTCCGCTGAACGCTGTGCTGTTTCCGGGGTGCGTGCTTGATCTGCAGCTGTTTGAAGCCCGTTACCTGGATATGATCGGCCGCTGCATGAAGCAGGGGGAAGGGTTCGGTGTGGTGTGTATCACCGAGGGAAGTGAAGTCGGCTCAGTGCCGGGCGGCTACTCGATGATCGGCTGCGAAGCGCTGGTTACCGATTTTCAGCAGCAGGAGAACGGCTTGCTGGGCATTCGTGTCGTCGGCGGGCGTCGCTTCCGGGTTGTCGCCGCTGAGGTTCAGCGCGATCAACTGCTGGTGGCTGACGTCGAGTGGCTGGATGAGCCCGTGGAGCGCCCGCTGCAGGAGGAAGACGCCGATCTCGTGGCCCTGCTCGAAGCGCTGGCCGAGCACCCGATGGTGGCTTCCCTGAACATGGGCGTGTCAGCCGGTGGGCAATACGCGTTGTCCAACCAGCTTGCCTATCTGCTGCCGTTCACCGAAAAAGACAAAGTGGAGCTGCTGGAAATCGACGATCCCGAAGAGCGCCTCGACGCGATTCAGGAATTGCTCGATGAAATGCAGGGCGATCTGCAGGCCTGAACCTCGCTCGAGCTGTCCATTGCGCAACACTTCAGGCGGGCTTAGCGTGGTGGATACTGCTCCAGAATTTTCGCCACGGTGGTGCGCATGGCCTGATCGCGTTCGGACGGGCTGCCGGCGTTGTCGTTGAGGATGCGCTCGGTGCTGCCACGCCAGACCAGTTTGCCGTCCTTGCCGTCGAACATATCGATCTGCACGGTGCCGACCTTGTAATCGACGCTGCGGGTTTCGGTGTTCATCGGCCCGTTCCAGTAGCCATAGCCACCCCAGGGGCTCCAGCCGCCGCCGTAGTTGGTGCTGACCGTCTGCTGACGGTTTTCGACAATCAGCCAGGCCTGCACTTTCAAATCCGGCCGGGCGCCAGTTGCGGCCATGCGCAATCCACGCTGATCCAGCTGCTCGCCGATCGACTGGCGAAGGCGTTGCTCGGTCAGGTCGCTCTTGAGCCGTGGATCATTGTCGGGCTGATACTGAACGGCGGGCTCTTTCCAGCTCCAGCTGCGATAGCCGCCGAAATCCCGCTGGGTATCGAAGTCGCGATTGATCGAGTTGCTCTGACAGGCCGTCAGCAACACGGCACAGGTCAGCAGAACGATACGGCGAAACATGGCAGTTCTCCGAAAGGGTTACGAAGGCGGGTAGGCCGCCAGAGCCTGTTGCACGGCCTGACGCAACGCACTGCTGCGGTCGGCCAGATTATTGCTGGCGCGCGCATCGGCGCTGGCGCTCCATACCGGCTGGCCGCTGCGCGCGTCGATCAGGTTGATCTGCACCACCATGACCTTTTCCTGATAGGTGCGCACCACCGGCACACTGGCGTAGCCGCCATAACCGGGCCGGTAGCCATCGTAGCGGCCATAGCCCATGCCGCCCCCATAGTAGGGATCGTAATCTTCACGCACCTGACGCAGCCGGGTTTCCTGGCGGGTCGTGGTCGTGACGTACAGGTCGGCCGGCTGATTGCCGCGAGCCGGTCGCAAGCCACGCTGGTCCAGGCCGTTGCTCACGGCTTCGACCACCTGCGCCGAATCCACCCACGCCGTTCCGGGCGGCAGCTGGCCGTTGAGCCAGCCCCAGGATCGATAACGCCCATAGTCACGCGGCGGCGCAGGATAGGCGCTCATGTCCAGCGTCTTTGCCGCCTGCGCAGGAGCGGGAGGCATGGGCAGAGAGCTGGCGACATACGGGTTGTCGCTCTGGCAGGCGCTGATCCCGAGCAGAGCGGTTCCCAGCAGCACGGCAAACAAGGCAGAACGGTGTTTCATGGTGGGCTCCGCAGTGATGTCAGACCGGACGGCACATCCAGTGAAGGTATCGACCCAGCCCGGCAAAGGCTGGGTGACGCCGGTGCGCCAGTTCCATTTCCAGCAGATCCGTCAGCTCGGCCCGAGCCTGGAATTCAACCGGCATGTAATCGTGAAATACCCGCACCCCGCTACGGGTTTCGACTTGCCACAGGCCTTCAAGTTGCGTCGCCAGTTCCCGAGGGTCGAGCGGTTGCTGGGGCGTCAGGCTCTGTTTTTCCCCGGCCATGTCATTTTTGCGCATCTTGCGGAAGTGGCCCTTCAGCAGGTTGCGATAGATCAAGGCATCGCGGTTGTAAAACGCCAGCGACAACCAGCCGTCGTCCTTGGTCAATTGGCGCAGCACCGGGAGGATGCTGTGCGGCTCGGCCAGCCACTCCAGCACCGCGTGGCACAGCACCAGATCATAAGTGTCGCTCAGTAAACCCGGCAGCGCCTGCCACGGAGCCTGAATGAAGGTTGCCGTCTGTCCGGCATCGGCGAAGCGCTGCCGTGCGCCTTCGAGCATCGGCTCGGCGGGTTCGGCGAGGGTCACCTGATGACCCTGTTCGGCCAGCCACAGTGACATGTGGCCCAGCCCGGCGCCGATATCCAGTACGCGGAGCGGTCGTGCGGGCAGGGTTTCGGTCAGATCGGCCTGCAGCACCGCCAGACGAATGGCCCCCTTGGCACCGCCATAGATCTTTTCCGCAAAGCGGGTCGCCAGCTGGTCGAAATGCCGATCACTCACTTGGCAAATCTCCGCTCGCTGTCAGCCAGCTTGTTACGCACCACCGTGTCCATGTCCAGCCCCAGTTCGCTGCACAGCAGCAACAGGTAGAGGACGATGTCGCCGACTTCCTGGCCGGCGTGCTCCAACTGGTCGGCAGGCAGCTCGCGGGACTGGTCTTCGCGCAGCCACTGGAATATTTCCACCAGCTCGGCCATCTCCACACTGGCAGCCATGGCCAGGTTTTTCGGGCTATGGAATTGCCTCCAGTCGTTCTGGTCGCGGATGCGGTGCAGGCGTTGGGTCAACTCGTCGAGGTTCATCGTGCTCTCCTGAAGACGCATAGCTTCAGGGGGAACGGGTCGCCAGGCAAGTGGGCGTTGAGGTTTGTTCAGCCGTCGATGGGAGCAGGGCTCCCGTCAGAGGTGTTCATCCCGGCTGTGCGTCACTCGCTGACAGGCTGCCAGCTACCGACCATATGCACGATGCCCTCCTGGCCTTCGACACGGAACTGGCCCTGCGAGCCGGCGGCACTGGCCGACAGCGTCACGTCGGCAGGCAGGCGTACAGGCTTCTGGAACTGCACGCTGATCTCGACATTCGAGGCCGGCAAATGCTCGCCCAGCGCCGCGAGCGCACGGGCCTTGAGCCACATGCCGTGGGCAATGGCGCGAGGGAAACCGAACAGCCTGGCGCTGGGGGCGCTGAGGTGGATCGGGTTGTAGTCGCCCGACACCTTGGCGTACTCGCGGCCTATCTGCGCCGTTGCCCGCCAGCCTTGCAGCTCGCTGAGCGGCAGCGGCGCGGCTTCGGCATAGCTCACCGGGCTGTCTTCCAGGTGCACGGCGGTGCACAGCAGGGTGCTTTCCTCTTCCCACAACAGCCCCATGCCGTCTTCGGCCTGAGTGACCAGGGTGAACGTTGCACCCTTGGCGTGCGGGCGCAGATCAGTGGCCTGAACACTGATGTACAACTGGCTCACCCCGCCCAGTGGACGATGCGTACGGGTGCGATTGGCCAGGTGAATCAACCCCAGCAGCGGAAACGGAAAGTCTTCGGAGGTCATCAATTGCATTTGCAACGGAAATGCCAGCACGTGCGGATAGGTCGGAGGCAGCAGGCTGCTCTCTTCGAATCCGCAGACCTTGCGGTATGCCTCGAGCTTATCGGTATCGACCGCGATCCAGCTGCGCAAGCCCAGATCGGGTAGCTGCATCCCGGTGACCTTGCGCCTGAGCGCTGCCTGGATGAACAGGTTGGACAGGGGCTGCAGGGAATTGAGGTAGCGCCAGTGAGCCGTCATCATCCATCTCCTTGAATTCGATGCGGGTGCTTAAGCCCCGATCACGTTTTGACCACATACACGTAGAACCTGACCGCTCACCGCGCCGCTGCCCGGCTGGCTGAACCACGCCACTGCTTCGGCAACGTCCTGGGGCGAACCGCCCTGACCCAGCGAACTCATGCGCCGCCCGGCTTCACGCAGGGTGAACGGCATGTGCGCGGTCATTTTGGTTTCGATGAAGCCCGGCGCGACGGCGTTGATGCTGATGCCGCGTGACTTGAGCCCGGGGGCCATGGCCCGTGCAAAACCGATCAGACCGGCCTTGCTGGTGGTGTAGTTGGTTTGCCCGCAATTACCGGCGATACCGCTGATCGAGGCCATGAGCACGATTCGCGCGTTATCCTTCAAGGCTCCCGCATCGAGCAGCACCTGAGTCAGCACTTGCGGCGCATTGAGGTTGACCGCCAGTACCGAGTCCCAGAAATCTTCCGGCATGTTGACCAGCGTCTTGTCACGCGTGATGCCGGCGTTGTGCACCAGTATGTCGACGCCATCGGGCAGGTGTTCGAGCAACTGTGCCGGGGCATCCGCCGAGCAGATATCCAGTGCCAGAGCCTGGCCTCCAAGCCGCGAGGCCAGTGCTTCCAGCTCGTTTTTGGTCTGCGGTACATCCAGCAGAATGACCTGCGCGCCATCACGGGTCAGCGTTTCGGCGATTGACGCGCCTATGCCGCGTGCCGCGCCCGTCACCACTGCCTTGCGCCCGGCCAGCGGGCGGGTCCAGTCCTGCACCTTGCTCGGGCAGGCACTCAGATGAACGAACTGGCCAGAGATGAACGCTGCCTTGGGCGTGAGGAAGAAGCGCAGGGCACCCTCCAGTTGATCCTGCGCGTCGTCATCCACCTGCAGCAACTTGACCGTTGCGCCATTGCGCACTTCCTTGGCCAGTGAGCGGCTGAAGCCTTCGATGGCCTGTTGAGTGCTGGCCGCCAGCGGATCAGCGAGTGTCTCGGGGGATTTGCCGAGGATGACCACATGCGCGCAGTGATCAAGATTGCGCAGCAGCGGCTGAAAGAAATCCCGCAACTGCCTGAGCTGCTCGGTGCGCAGGATCTGGCTGGCGTCGAAAACCACCGCTTTCAGGCGCGGGCCCTGGTTGGACACCCACGTCGTGGCGCCGGGCATGTCGCTGCCGAAACTGTACAGCGAGTCGGTCAGACGGCTGGCGAACTGGCGGACCTGATCGCCCAGCGGTCCTGCGCTGATCAGCAAGGTCCCTTCGACGGGGCGCAGACGTCCGGCCTGCCAGCGCTCCAGGTGAGTGGGGGCGGGCAGACCGACGGCCTTCACCAGGCGCCGACCCATGTCGGAGTTGGCGAAATCAATATAGCGATCTGACGGCATGGAACACTCTCCTGAAGTCGGGGTTCAAAGGAATGGACCACGGTGGCATGACGTTTGTTCTTGCGATCGACACGGCTCATTCATTCGCTTGAAGAAAGGGAGTTTTCCATGACGCATCCTCGTCGGGTCGCCATCGTCGGCGGTAACCGCATTCCGTTCGCACGCTCCAATGGCCCTTATGCCACGGCCAGCAATCAGGACATGCTCACGGCTGCTCTGGAAGGGCTGATCGAGCGCTTCAATCTGCACGGGCTGCGCATGGGCGAGGTGGTGACGGGCGCGGTGCTCAAACACTCCAGAGACTTCAACCTGACCCGCGAATGCGTGCTCGGCTCGCGGCTCTCGGCACAGACCCCGGCCTACGACATTCAGCAAGCGTGCGGTACGGGGCTGGAAGCGGCGTTGCTGGTGGCCAACAAGATCGCTCTGGGGCAGATCGAGTGCGGCATTGCCGGCGGCGTGGACACAACGTCCGATGCGCCGATCGGCGTCAACGAGGGGCTGCGCAAGATCCTGCTGCAGGTAAACCGCAGCAAGACGCCCGGTGACAAGCTCAAGGCCCTGATGCAGTTGCGTCCGCACCACCTCAAGCCGGAGCTGCCGCGTAACGGCGAGCCACGCACGCGCTTGTCGATGGGCCAGCATTGCGAGCTGATGGCGCAGACCTGGGGCATCGAGCGCGGGCCGCAGGATCAACTGGCGCTCGAGAGCCATCTGAAAATGGCGGCAGCCTACGCCGAGGGCTGGCAGGATGATTTGATGACGCCGTATCTGGGGCTGATCCGTGACAACAACCTGCGTCCGGACCTGACGCTTGAAAAGCTGGCCAGCCTCAAGCCCGCGTTCGAGCGCAGCGCCAAGGGCACCTTGTCGGCGGGCAATTCGACACCGCTGACCGATGGCGCGTCGGTGGTGTTGCTGGCCAGCGAGGAATGGGCTCGCGAGCGGGGCCTGCCGGTGCTGGCCTACTGGCGCGATGGCGAGGCCGCAGCGGTGGATTTCGTCAACGGCGCAGAAGGGCTACTGATGGCACCGGTCTACGCCGTTCCGCGTCTGCTGGCCCGCAATGGCCTGACCCTTCAGGACTTCGATTACTACGAAATCCACGAAGCCTTCGCCGCGCAGGTGCTGTGCACCCTCAAGGCCTGGGAAGACGCCGACTACTGCAGAACCCGTCTGGGGCTGGACGCGCCGCTGGGGTCGATTGATCGCAGCAAACTGAACGTCAAGGGCAGCTCACTGGCTGCCGGTCACCCGTTTGCGGCGACCGGAGGCCGCATCGTCGCCAACCTGGCCAAGCTGCTGGATGCGGCAGGCAGCGGACGTGGATTGATTTCCATCTGTGCCGCAGGCGGCCAGGGCGTGACGGCAATTCTGGAGCGTTAGGCAAATGCTGGGGTCATGGGCATAATCCACAACTGACTTACGCAGAGCATGGGCACGATCGCGATCTATCTGACGACTATCGTTCCTCGCGCTCCAGCGTGGGAGTGCATGTCGTGACGCTCTGCGTCACGCCCGTACGCGGGATGATCAATCAGCATTATTGGCCTGTAACGTTGAGGTAAGGCATGGGGTTCATCATTGGCGTATCGGTACTTCTGATTCTGATCGGCACCGTGTTCTATCTGTTTGACAAAGGCGCGCGGACTCGCTGGCTGAGGCCTTATATCGGGCTGATGCTGATCGGTTTGCTGATCGGCGGGATGGGCTTGCTGGTGGGGCTGGTCTCCGATGAAATAGAGGTTTATTTCCTGCTGGTGGCCAAATGGGTCATCGCGGTGACCGGTATCATGTTCTGCCTGCGACTGATCGTAATGATCGCCAAGCGCTTCATCGCCAGAAATTGAGCGTGCAATCCGCCCATGTGTGACAGGACAACGTGGAAAATCACTTCAAGTTTCTGACCCTGCCCAAGACCTCGGGCGAGGTCGCCAACGTCTTCATTCACGGCTATTCGTCAGGGCATGATCTGGATGACCGACGCCTGTTGGCCAACAGCATCCCCGGCGCCTTGCGCCAGAGTGTGAACATTCTGGCGTTCTGGCCATCCAGCCATTTCACTCAGATGGACAACCGTTCCCGTGGCTTGCTGATGGCGGCTGCCCGTGTGCACCCGCTCGCGGGCGCGGCGGCGCTGGCGGGAGACCGTGTCGTTCACTTTGCGCGTATCCGTAACCGTGCCCGCGACATGGGCAAGGTGCTGTTGGCGCAACTGGATCGCTACCTGTTCGAGCATCATCCCGACGTCAAGCAAGTCAACCTGATCGGCCATTCACTGGGCGGCCGGCTGCTGGTCAGCGCGCTCAAGGAGCTGCAGCAGACGCCCGAGCACGGGCTGGTGGTGGGCGATGTATTGCTGATGGCCGCTGCCGTGCGTATCGATGCTGCCGAGGCCGAGCTGCTCAAGCAGAGAATCAGCGGACGGCTGATCAATGCGTATTCCACGGAAGATCATGTGCTGTTGCTGAATCTGGGCGAGAAGAGCCTGGGGCGCACGCCGGTCGAGCACTTTGAGAACGTGCGCATGCAGGGTTATCGCCATCACCATTACTGGCAGCGCTTGCAGGAAGTATTGATTGCCACTCGCTTCAGTGGCTGTGAAGGGCTGGAAACCGGCATTACGGTGCTACCGACAATGACCCGCGACCCGGTCCTGCAGGACGTCTGGCTGCACAGCGTTCTGGCCCGTTCGCCGGACTACGTGCTGGAGGCGGCCATCAAGCATTTGCGCAGCAGCCGCTGGACGCGCCTCAAGGCCACTGAAGCGGACCGCACTTACGCCTTCGTGCGCGAATTCCAGCTGGTCGCCGGGCATTTTCTGATCAATGCCGCCCGGCGTCGTGGCGTGCCCTATACGCGAGTGCTGGGCATGCTGGCGCGCCAATACGGTCTGGGCGATGCGCTGCACCAGTGCGCGACGGTGGTCGAAGTGGAAGAGCTGCTGCTCAAAACGTTCTTTCGCCATGCGTTCAACAGCGCGCACCCGCTGGTGCAGATGCCGCGCGCCAGTGTCCGCGCGATGAGCTGGGACATCTATGCCGCGCATGTCGATGCACTGGCCGAGCGCCTGACCGTGGCAGCGTTTTTCAAGACCGCGCAGCCCGACGAGGCGCCCGGCGCGGTCAAGGGCTTGCTCGGTGCAATTCGCCAGGCCCCGGTGCAACGCTTGCTGACGCACTTCGGCACTGCGCTGCGGCCGGGTTATTCCGCACTGATCCCAACGGTGGCGATCGTCTTCTACGCGCGCGTCACGCTGGATGATGACGCGCTGATGTAAGACGCATTCACGCGGCGCGAGCTTCTTCCAGCGCGGCGGCCGAAAGCTGCTGGCGATGGCGACTGGCGTAGCTCTCGGCGATGATCGAGCACACGATCAGTTGCATCGGGTGGTAGATCATGATCGGCAACAGAATCAGGCCAAGCCCCGGATTGCTGCCGAAAATCAGTGCGGCCATCGGCGCGCCCGCAGCGAGGGACTTCTTGGTGGCGCAGAACACCGCCGCGACCTTGTCGGCATGATCGAACTTGAGCACCCGCGCCGTGCGGGTCGTCATCAACAGGATCACCGCCAGCAGCAGCGCGGTGCCGATGAACGCCGTCAGGATCACGCTATTGCCCTGGCTTTGCCACATGCCGGAGATCATCGAGTTGCAGAACGCCGCATACACCAGCAGCAGAATCACCAGCTTGTCGATCAGGTTGGTGTATTTCTTGTGACGGGCGAAGAACTTGCCCAGCAACGGCCGCATTAGCTGGCCAAGCACCAGTGGCAGCAGGAGCATGGCGCACAGGTCGAGCAGCGTATCGCCCAGATCGATCCCGCCAGCGCCGGTGCCGACCACCAGGCTGACCAGCCACGGAGTGATGAAAATCCCGATGACACTGGACATGCTGGCGTTGAGAATCGCTGCCGGGACATTGCCGCCTGCGCTGCCGGTCAGCGCCACCGAGGAGGAAATGGTCGAGGGCAGGGCACACAGGTAAAGGAAGCCCAGCATCAGCAGCGCCGGCACCTGTGAGCCCAGCAGCTTGTTGCACGCCAGCCAGATCAGCGGGAACACCACGAACGTGAAAACCTGGATCATCACGTGCAGGCGCCAGTTGGTCAGGCCTTTCTTGATCTGCTCGCTGGACAGGTTCACGCCATGCAGAAAGAACACCACGAACACGCCGACCTTGATGACGTATTCAGCGTGCATGTTGCCGCCGGTAGCGCCGAAACGCGGAAAGAAGTAGGCGAGCACCGTCGCCAGAACCATGCCCCAGAGGAACCAGTCGGTGGCGACGCGTTTGAAGTGTTTGAGTGATTGCATGCGGGGCCCGTAGAACTTTTGTAAACAGAGATGCGTGCAGGCTACTCTGTTGCTCCATAGCCGTCTTGCGACATAAGGCCATAAGATGCCGAGTAACGGACAGATCAATCAGCAGCAGCCCACGGGCGAACGGCGGATACCGGAATTGTCCGGCCTGCCGCGCCCGCTGTATGCCCGTGCCGAAAGCCTCAGCGCCGGTTCGTGGACGCCGCCCCATTGCCACGACTGGGTGCAGTTTTCCTATGCGATCAGCGGGGTTCTGGGTGTGCATACCGCCGAGGGCAGTTTCTTTGCGCCGCCGCAGTGGGGCGTCTGGGTGCCTGCCGGGCTTGAGCATGAGGTCGTGACCTCCATGCGTGCCGAAATGCGCAGCCTGTACATTCGCACGGCAGATTCGCGGTGGGCACCGCCGCGCTGCCGGGTGCTTGAAGTCACGCCACTGGCCCGCGAGCTGATCAAGAGCTTCTGCCTATTGCCCGTGGATTATCCCGAGCAGGACAGTCATGAGGCGCGGCTGGTGCAGGTCCTGCTGGATCAGCTGGCGCAACTGCCCGAAGTCGGCTTTTCACTGCCGTTGCCGCGTCATCCGCGTTTGCTGGGGCTGTGCAACGAGTTGATCGAGGAGCCGGGTAGGTTGATCACTCTGCATGACTGGGCTGCCCGTCTCGGGACCTCCGAGAAAACCCTGATGCGAATGTTTCAGCGCGAAACCGGATTGAGCTTTCGCGGCTGGCGGCAGCGGGCACGGCTGCTGTCTTCGCTGTCTGCACTGGAAGAGGGCGCTAGTGTGACGCATACCGCGCTGGCCTGCGGTTATGACTCGACGTCGGCGTTCATCGCCGCGTTCAAGGGTTTGTTCGGCCATACCCCCGGTGACTTGTTCAAGTAAGGCCTGGATGCCTTGTGCACTAACGAGTGCATCCAGCGCTGTTTTTTCTGTTTTTACATGTTTTGTCCCGGAATATCTTTCACCGGCTGTACGGCACGAAAGGTGCTTTAAACCGGGGGATTGCGTGGTTTTTTCTTAAAAAACCTTTCAATCCACAGGGGGTTACCCCTACTCGCTGGCGGAGGATTGCCGTATAACGGCAACAATCGCGTATCTGGCAACAAAGGACCCACAATAAAAGCTGATGAAAACTCCTAAACGCATTGAACCCCTGATCGAAGACGGTCTGGTCGACGAGGTGCTGCGCCCGCTCATGAGTGGTAAAGAGGCAGCTGTTTATGTGGTGCGTTGCGGCAATGAGCTGCGGTGTGCCAAGGTTTACAAGGAGGCTAACAAACGCAGTTTCCGTCAGGCGGCCGAGTATCAGGAAGGTCGCAAGGTACGCAACAGTCGTCAGGCCCGCGCCATGGCCAAGGGCTCGAAGTTCGGGCGCAAGGAAACCGAAGACGCCTGGCAGAATGCCGAAGTGGCTGCGCTGTTTCGTCTGGCTGGCGCAGGTGTCCGTGTACCCAAGCCGTACGACTTCCTGGAAGGCGTGCTGCTCATGGAACTGGTGGCTGACGAGTATGGCGATGCAGCGCCGCGTCTGAACGACGTCGTGCTGGAGCCGGATCAGGCGCGCGAGTATCACGCGTTCCTGATCGAGCAGATCGTGCTGATGCTGTGTGCCGGTCTGGTGCACGGTGACCTGTCCGAGTTCAACGTGCTGCTGGCGCCTTCCGGTCCGGTCATCATCGACTTGCCGCAAGCGGTCGATGCCGCGGGCAACAACCACGCGTTCAGCATGCTGGAGCGCGACGTCGGCAACATGGCGCTGTACTTCGGCCGCTTCGCGCCGGAGCTCAGAAAAACCAAGTACGCCAAGGAAATGTGGTCGTATTACGAAGCAGGCACCTTGTCGCCTACCACGGTGCTGACCGGTGAATTCGATGAGCCGGAGGACGAAGCCGATGTAGGCGGCGTACTGCGCGAAATCGAAGCCGCCCGCCTCGACGAAGCCCGCCGCCAGGCAGCTCGCGCGGCAGACGACGCGCCGCCGAGCAAATCCACCGAAGAACCCCCACCGCCGTGGATGCAGTAAGGCCCTTTCGCGAGCAAGCTCGCTCCCACAGTGAGTGCGTGTGGCAGGCGCTCCGCCGAGTGATGCAGTAAGCAAGACCACTGTGGGAGCGAGCTCGCTCGCGAATGCGATGGATCAGACGCGCTGTTTTCGGAGCCTGTACCGGCCCTTTCGCGAGCAAGCTCGCTCTCACAGTGAGTGCGTGTGGCAGGCGCTCCGCCGATTGAATGCAGTAAGGCCCTTCTGGGAGCGAGCTCGCTCGCGAAGGCGATTGATCAGGCGCGCTGTTTTCGGAGCCTGTACCGGCCCTTTCGCGAGCAAGCTCGCTCCCACAGTGAGTGCGTTTGGCAGGCGCTCCGTCGAGTGATGCAGTAAGTAAGACCGCTGTGGGAGCTCGCTCGCGAACGCGATGGATCAGACGCGCTGTTTTCGGAGCCTGTACCGGCCCTTTCGCGAGCAAGTTGGCTCCCACAGTGAGTGCGTGTCGCAGGCGCTCCGCCGATTGAATGCAGTAAGACCCTTGTGGGAGCGAGCTTGCTCGCGAAGACGATGTATCAGGCGCGCTGTTTTCTGAGCATTTACGGGCCCTTTCGCGAGCAAGCTCGCCCCCACAGTGAGTGCGTGTGTCAGGCGCTCCGTCGAGTGATTCAGTAAGTAAGACCACTATGGGAGCGAGCTCGCTCGCGAATGCGATGGATCAGACGCGCTGTTTTCGGAGCCTGTACCGGCCCTTTCGCGAGCAAGCTCGCTCCCACAGGGAGTGCGTGTGGCAGGCGCTCCGTCGATTGAATGCAGTAAGACCCTTGTGGGAGCGAGCTTGCTCGCGAATGCGATTGATCAGACGCGCTGTTTTCGGAGCCTGTACCGGCCCTTTCGCGAGCAAGCTCGCTCCCACAGTGAGTGCGTGTGGCAGGCGCTCCGCCGATTGCATGCAGTAAGCCCCTTGTGGGGGCCAACTTGCTCGCGAAGGCGATTGATCAGACGCACTGTTTTCGGAGCCTGTACCGGCCCTTTCGCGAGCAAGCTTGCTCCCACGGAGCGCGTACAGGCGCTCCATCGAGTGGATGCGGTGAGACCCTTGTGGAAGTGGCTAGCAACACCCGCCTGACGCCAGGTCCTTGAGGATCGGGCAGTCGGGGCGGTCGTCGCCTTGGCAGTGTTCCACCAGTTCCTGAAGCGTGTCGCGCAGGCTCGCCAGTTCGTCGATTTTGCGGTTCAGCTCGGCGATATGCTGACGGGCCAGTGCCTTGACGTCGGCGCTGGCTCGCTGGCGGTCCTGCCAGAGGGTCAGTAGTTTGCCGACCTCTTCCAGCGAAAACCCCAGATCCCTTGAGCGCTTGATGAACGCCAGCGTGTGCAGATCGTCCGCGCTGTACAGGCGATAGCCGCTGTCGCTGCGATGCGCTGCCTGCAGCAGGCCGATGGACTCGTAATAGCGGATCATTTTCGCGCTCAAGCCACTGCTTTTCGCCGCCTGACCGATATTCATGGTGCGTCCTCCAGGTCGCGGGGTTTCCAGGTTTTCAGCAGCAGCGCGTTGCTCACCACGCTGACACTCGACAGCGCCATGGCCGCGCCCGCCAATACCGGATTGAGATAGCCCAGCGCCGCGAGGGGAATGCCGATCAGGTTGTAGACGAACGCCCAGAACAGGTTCTGGCGGATTTTCGCGTAGGTCCTTCGGCTGATGTCCAGTGCCGCCGGAACCAGTCGCGGGTCGCCGCGCATCAGGGTGATACCCGCTGCATGCATGGCGACATCGGTCCCGCCGCCCATCGCGATACCGACATCCGCCGCCGCCAGCGCCGGCGCGTCGTTGATGCCGTCACCGACCATCGCCACCACATGGTGGCTTTTCAGTTGAGTGACAGTGGCCGCCTTGTCAGCAGGCAATACTTCGGCATGCACGTCGTTTATTCCCAGTGCCCTGGCAACCACCTGAGCACTGCCACGGTTATCGCCGGTCAGCAGATGGCTGCTGATGCCCCGCGCATTCAGCGCTTTGATCGCCTGATCGGTTCCGGGCTTGAGCGTGTCACCAAAGGCAAACATACCGATCACCTTCGGCTCCGGAGCCTGCTCGATCAGCCACGACAGCGTGCGCCCCTCGGCTTCCCAGATGCGCGCGGACTCGGCCAGATCGCCCATTGGCAGGCCGCTTTCCTCCAGCAAACGTCGATTGCCCAGCGCCAGTTCAAGGCCTTCAACGGTGCCAGCGATGCCCCGACCGCTCAGGACGCGGCTGTTTTGCGCGGCATCAGGCGTGAGTTGCCATTCATGACAGACATCCAGCACCGCTCGGGCCAAGGGGTGTTCACTGCCGCGTTGCAGTGCGCCCGCCAGTTGCAAGAGGTGTTCTTCATTGCCCAGCACCGCGCTCATGTTGGTGATACGCGGCGTGCCGGAAGTCAGCGTGCCGGTCTTGTCGAACACCACTGCATCAACCTCGTGAGCCCGCTCCAATGCCTCGGCGTCCTTGATCAGAATGCCGTAACGCGCTGCCACGCCGGTCCCGGCCATGATCGCTGTCGGAGTCGCCAGGCCCAGAGAGCAAGGGCAGGCGATCACCAGTACGGCGACGGCATTGATCAGCGCAACTTCAAGCGAGGCACCGACCAGCAGCCAGCCGGCCAGTGTGAATAAGGCAATCACCAACACTGTGGGCACGAACACCTGGCTGACTTTATCCACCAGTTTCTGGATTGGAGCCTTGCCTGCCTGTGCGTCTTCGACCAGACGAATGATGCGCGCCAGCACCGTTTCCGCGCCCAGCGCCGTGGTCCTGATCAGCAACTGGCCTTCGCCATTGATTGCCCCACCGGTGACCTTGTCGCCCGGTTGCTTGACCACCGGCAGGCTTTCACCGGTGATCAGCGCTTCGTCGGCATGGCTGCGGCCTTCGACCACTTCGCCGTCCACCGGAAAACGTTCGCCGGGTTTGACTAGCACCCGATCATCGAGCTGCAGCGCGCTGATCGCCACGTCCTGTTCAAGGCCGTCGACCACCCGCAGGGCGCGCTCCGGGCGCAGTGCTTCAAGGGCGCGGATGGCACTGGCGGTCTGGCGCTTGGCGCGGCTTTCCAGGTATTTGCCCAACAGCACCAGTGCGATCACCACCGCCGATGCTTCGAAATACAGGTGCGGCGTCGTTCCGGGCGCAGCGTGCAGCCATTGATAGACGCTCAGGCCGTAGCCGGCGCTGGTACCGATCGCGACCAGCAGGTCCATATTGCCGGCACCTGCGCGCACGGCTTTCCAGGCGGCCACATAAAAGCGTGCGCCAAGGATGAACTGCACCGGCGTCGCCAGTGCAAATTGCACCCACGCAGGCAGCATCCAGTGCACGCCCAGCGGTGACAACAACATCGGCAGGATCAACGGCAGCGCCAGCACGATGGCCAGCAGCAAGGCCCAGCGCTCGTGGTGCAGGTGACGGGCTTTCTGGTCGGCTTCGGCGTGACGATCCTGGCTCAGCGTGGCGCCATAACCGGCACGGCTGACGGCGTCGATCAGGGTTTGCGGATCGGTGTGCGCTGCGGTGTCTACATGGGCGCGTTCATTGGCCAGGTTGACCGTCACGCTGTTGACCCCCGGCACTTTGGCCAGGGCACGCTCGACCCGACCTGCGCAACTGGCGCAGGTCATGCCGCTGATCGGCAGGTCGAAGGTGGTGGTGTCTGGCATGTGAATCACTCCCTGAGGCTGGCTACCTGCAAGGATCAACCTTGCCATACGGGCAAGGTCAAGCGCGAATCAATAGTTGAGGTCAGCTTTCTTGAGGTACATTCCGTTCAGGTCGGCGGCGATGCGGTACTTGAGAATATCCCCCGCGCGCAACTGGATCTTGGTGCTGCGCGGCGCTTCCATGCCGGGCTCACAGCCCACGACATTGCCGCGCAGAGTGCTCAGCCGCACCGAGACTTCACCGGCAGGCAGGTTGAAGGACACCGAGTCCTCCTGATACAGCCTCCCGGCCAGACGGTCCTGCACGTAGATGCCGATCTCGCAGGAAGTCGCGACTTCCAGGCGCTCTCGGGAAATGATCAGGATGCCGTAGTCCTGAGCTGCCTGAGTGGCAGGTGTGATAGCCAGGAAACCGAGAATGCTGAAGAGGCTGACTGCTGACCAGCGCATCGCTGATACTCCTGATGTAAATGTGGCTGACGGTGACGGTATAGGTGTCGATATCCCAGCTTGGCTCACGATTACGCCGAATGCCAGCCCGGCAGCAATGGCAGAAACTTGACCTTGCCATGATGACAAGGTTGAAGATGCTCGCTGTTCATCACTGAAGGAGTGACACCATGCAGTTATTCAACGTTCAAGGCATGACCTGCGGGCATTGTGTTCGCGCAGTGACCGAGGCAATCAAGAATGACGACCCGAGTGCCGATGTTCAGGTCGAACTGGCCAGCAAGCAGGTCAAGGTGCAAAGCAGCCTGTCGCCCGAGCGGATTGTCAGTTTGATCAGCGAAGAGGGTTATCAGGCGCAGCCGGCATGATCAAGGCCCGGGAGATCGATGCGGTCTCCCGGTCTGTAAATATTGAAAAGTTTTGAATTAATTTCCCCGTCCGTCGTTCTCTGCAAGGTAAGCCGGTTAAACTAGACCGCTGCTCTGCATCCGTTAATGGACACCCGATGAATCTACGAACGATCCTTATCCTTGGCTCATTGAGCGCCTTCGGCCCTCTGGCCATCGACTTCTATCTTCCTGGCTTTCCAGCCATGGCCTCGTATTTCGGGACCGATGAAAAACACGTACAACTGACCCTGGCGGCCTACTTTCTGGGGCTTTCCCTGGGACAACTGGCCTATGGCCCGGTGGCTGACCGGTTCGGTCGGCGCATTCCGCTGCTGGTCGGCGTGACCCTGTTCATGCTCGCCTCGGTCGCCTGTACCTTTGCGCCGAGTCTTGAATGGCTGATTGGTGCACGCTTCGTGCAGGCGCTGGGCGGCTGTGCCGGGATGGTCTTGTCACGAGCCATCGTCAGCGACAAGTGCAACGCCGTCGAGTCGGCCAAGGTCTTCTCGCAATTGATGCTGGTCATGGGTCTGGCACCGATACTGGCTCCGATGCTGGGCGGCGTGCTGGTCAGCACCTTTGGCTGGCAATCGATCTTCGTCAGCCTCGCCCTGTTCAGCGGTGCCTGTCTGGCGGCGGTTGCACTGGGGTTGCCGGAAAGCATGCCGGCCACTACACCGCGCCAGCCGTTGAGCGGCGCGCCTGGGCAGTACATCAATCTGTTCAAGGATGGTGTGTTCATCGGTCATGCGCTGACCGGCGGCATCGCCATGGCCGGGATGTTCGCCTACGTCGCAGGCTCGCCGTTTGTGTTCATCAAATTGTATGGCGTACCTGCCGAGCACTACGGCTGGTTGTTCGGGATGAATGCGGCGGGCTTCATTCTGGCGGCGCAGATCAACGCGCGTATTCTGCGCAAGACCGGTCCGGCGTTTTTGCTGTCGCGCACGGTCTGGATCTATCTGGCTGCGGGGCTGGTGTTGCTGGCGATCAGCTTGCTGCGCACCGAGGCGCTTTGGCCGCTGCTGGTGCCGCTGTTCATCTGTGTGGCAAGCCTGGGGTGCATCATCCCCAATGCGTCGGCCTGCGCCATGAATGGCCAGTGGGCGCGCGCGGGCAGTGCTTCGGCGTTGCTGGGTTGTCTGCAATTCAGCGTGGCCGCCGTCGCCGCCAGTCTGGTGGGCGTGCTGCATGACGGCACGGCCACGCCGATGGCGCTGGTCATCAGCCTGTGCGGCGTGCTGACCGTGGGGCTCTCGGTGCTGACGCGCCGTGCGCAGGCCCGGCGCGACGCATCGCTCCAGACCGCCTGATCGCCAAAGCGATGATGTCAGTCGCGCCGGGCGTGACTGACGTCATCGACTTCGTAAGGCGCAGGCCTCTGCGACTCAGAAACCTTCCAGTACGATCTTGCCCTTGACCTTGCCACTTTCCAGCAGGGCATGAGCGCGGCGCAGGTTTTCGGCGTTGATGGTACCGAAGTGCTCACCGAAGGTGGTTTTCAACGTTCCGGCGTCGATCAGCTCGGCAACCCGGTTGAGCAGATTGTGCTGCTCGATCATGTCCTCGGTTTCGAACATCGACCGCGTGTACATGAACTCCCAATGCAGCGACAGGCTCTTGCGCTTGAGCTTCGACACATCCAGCGACTTGGGATCGTCGATCAGCGCCAGCTTGCCTTGAGGCTTGAGCGCCTCGACGAGCTGATCCAGATGCTGCTCGGTCTGGGTCAGGCTGGCCACATGGGTCACGTGTTTCAGGTCGATGCGTTTGAGTTCTTCGCTCAGCGGCTTGCTGTGATCCAGCACATGGTGTGCCCCCAGTTCGTTGACCCAGCTTTCGGTCTCGGGCCGCGAGGCGGTGCCGATGACTTTCAGCGATGTCAGTTTGCGCGCCAGTTGGGTGAGGATCGAACCCACGCCACCGGCGGCGCCGACGATCAGCAGGCTGTGTGCGCCTTCACCTTTCTGCTGCGGGATCTGCAGTCGCTCGAACAGCAGTTCCCAGGCGGTGATGGCTGTCAGCGGCAGCGCCGCCGCATGGGCGAAGCTCAGGCTCTTGGGCATGTGGCCAACGATGCGTTCATCCACCACGTGCAGCTCGCTGTTGGCACCCGGCCGGGTCAGGGAACCTGCGTAGAACACCTTGTCGCCCGGCTTGAACAGGGTGACCTGGCTGCCGACGGCCTTCACCACACCCGCCACGTCCCAGCCGAGCACCTTGCCTGCACCGTCCTCAGGCTGGACGTTCTGGCGGATCTTGGTGTCCACCGGGTTGACGGAGATGGCCTTGACCTCGACCAGCAGATCGCGAGCGCCAGCAGTCGGCTCGGGCAGCTCGATATCCTGCAATGATTTTACGTCGCTGATGGGCAGGGACTGGTAGTACGCAATGGCTTTCATGTCAGGTGCCTCTCCGAAAGAAAATGATGAATAGAATCATTGGCTATTTCCAGTAAAGATAAAACCCGCTAAAACGGCAGGCTCTTTCAATTTTATTTTGATAATACGAGGCCTTGATGCTGCGTTTTGATGACTTGCAGTTGTTCGTACGTGCGGCGGATCTGGGCAGCCTTTCTGCCGCAGCGCGGGTCATGGACATGTCTGCGGCAGTTGCCAGCGCGGCGCTCAAGCGTATCGAACGGCAGCTGGGGACGCGCTTGCTGGCCCGTTCGACGCGCAGCCTGCGCCTGACTGCCGAAGGCGAGGGGTTTCTGGAATACGCGCGTGCAGCACTGGGCAGCCTCGAGGAGGGGCGGCGCTTGCTGGCCAGCAGCCAGGACCGTTGCGAGGGCGTGCTGCAACTTTCGGCACCTTCGGATCTGGGGCGCAACGTGCTGTTGCCGTGGCTCGACGAATTTCAACAGCAGCACCCGCAACTGACTGTGCGTCTGCTGCTGGGTGATCGTATTGCCGATCTGTTCCGCCAGCCTGTCGACGTGGCGCTACGCTACGGCGAGCCGGAAGATTCCAGCCTGGTCGCCCTGCCGGTGTTGCCTGACAACCGCCGGGTATTGTGTGCGGCGCCGAGTTACCTGCAGCGTCATGGCGAGCCGCATCAGGTCGAGCAACTGGCGCAGCATAACTGCCTGCTGTTCATGCTCGGTGATCGTGTTCATGACCGCTGGACGCTGAACGACGGCAAGCGCGAAATCAGTCTGACGGTCAGCGGCAACCGGTTCAGCGACGATGCCGACGTCGTGCGCCGCTGGGCGGTTGCGGGCGAAGGTGTGGCGTACAAATCCTGGCTGGACGTGGCCGCAGATGTGCGGGCCGGGCACCTGAAAGTGTTGATGCCTGACCTGATCGGGGAGCGGGCGCCATTGAACCTGTTGTGCGCGCATCGGGCGCAACTCAGCAAGCCTGTCATTCTGTTACTGGAAATGCTCAGGTTACGGTGTAAGCAACATGCTGTAAGTCTGTCGTCCGCAAGCGTGTTTTAATCGCCGCGTTCTAGTAGGAAATGGCCTTCGGAAGTGTCGGAAAATATAATTTTCGAAGGCCGTTCAATAACGCGAAGTTTCGCTGCTGGAACAAAGTTGAAACTGACTGTTGTTGAGTGGATTTGGCATTTTTGTCATAGCCATTACGCTTGTCTTTTTAATCCCCTTTTGAAGTGTCGCTGCAAACCCCTTGGATAGAGGGGTTGCGGCGTAGCTGTGGGAACAACTTGGTGTTCAGGGAACGCGCCACAGTTGGGCGATTTTTTGCGTCGTGATGCATCCACGGTGTGTAAGAGGCGTTTTTCACCCCGCGGGGGCGCAGGGCATAGAGTTTATACTTGTCATGACATATAAGAGCCACGTTCAACTCTATCGAGGCGTGATTGCTTTCACCCAGTCATCACCATAGATGAATGTTTCAACAGGGAGTGAACACATGGAATACGGACCTTGCATCAGCCAGATCGCAACCTTGCTGGCCGACCCCAAGCGCAGCGCAATGATCTGGGCACTGATGGATGGTACTGCTCGCCCTGCCGATGAATTGGCAATCCTGGCGGGACTCTCGACTTCTTCAGCCGGCGCCCATCTGGCGCGGCTGACCAGTGGCGGTCTGTTGAAACAGGAGGTCCGCGGCCGCAAGCGCTTCTTTCGCCTCGCTGCGCCGGAAGTGGGGGCGGCGGTCGAGGCCTTGGCCTGTGCTTCGCTGGCCAGTGCTGAACAGATCAATCGTCGCTTTGCCCAGCCTACGCCGCCTTTGCCGCTGCGCCGCGCAAGAATCTGCTCCGATCATCTGGGTGGCGAAATGGCTGCCGAGCTTTATCAGCGCCTGCTGGAAGCCGGCTGGATAGAGCAGCAGGAAAAGCGCGTCGAGGTCACCAGCAAGGGCGTGGCCAGATTTGCCGAGCGCGGCATCTACATACCCGCACTGGCGCAACGCAAGCGTGAAACGGTGTGTGTCTGTCCGAAATGGAACGATCGCAACCCGCATCTGGGTGGCGCGCTGGGGGCGGGGTTGTTGCAGCTGTTCATTCAGATGGGCTGGCTGCGCACCACTGAAGAGTCCAGCACCTTGCAGGTCTCATCCAGTGGGCAGCGGGAAATCAGCAAGATCGCGGCGGCGGCCTGACGGGAGCGACAGGCATTCCCACGCGGAGCGTGAGGAACGATGGTTATGCCCGCGCCACCCCTATCGTGCCAATGCTCCGCGTTGGCATGCAGTTCCGGACGCTCTGCGTCCTCTGCGGCGCGGAGCGTCAGTAGCTGCTCAATCCCTCTTTAGGGCTTGACCAGTCGTGCATCCAGGCTGTTTTGCGCCAGGCGTTTGGCCTGATCTTCGGTCATGCCCAGGTGGGTGTACAGCGCGTGGAAGTTCTCGGTCACGTAGCCACCGAAGTAAGCCGGGTCGTCTGAATTGACGGTGACCTTCACGCCGCGCTCGAGCATGTCGAGGATGTTGTGCTGGGCCATGTCGTCGAACACGCAGAGCTTGGTGTTGGACAGCGGGCAGACGGTCAGCGGGATCTGTTCGTCGATGATGCGCTGCATCAGCCGCTCATCTTCGATGGCGCGCACACCGTGGTCGATGCGCTCGATCTTCAGCAGGTCCAGTGCTTCCCAGATGTATTCCGGCGGACCTTCTTCCCCGGCGTGGGCCACGGTCAGGAAGCCCTCGTTGCGCGCGCGATCGAACACACGCTGAAACTTGCTCGGCGGGTGGCCCATCTCCGAGCTGTCGAGGCCCACGGCGACGAACGCATCACGGAACGGCAGCGCCTGATCGAGGGTTTTTTCGGCTTCTTCCTGGGACAGGTGACGCAGGAAGCTCAGGATCAGGCCGCTGTCGACACCCAGCTTCGACTTGCCGTCTTTCAGCGCCCCGGTAATCCCGGCCAGCACCACTTCGAACGGGATGCCACGGTCGGTGTGGGTCTGCGGATCGAAGAACGGTTCGGTGTGGACAACGTTCTGTGCCTTGCAGCGCAGCAGGTAAGCCCAGGTCAGATCGTAGAAGTCCTGCTCGGTGCGCAATACGTCCGCGCCCCGGTAATACAGATCGAGGAATTCCTGCAGGTTGTTGAAGGCATACGCCTTGCGCAGGGTTTCGACGTCATCCCACGGCAGGGCAATCCTGTTGCGCTCGGCCAGGGCGAACAGCAACTCGGGTTCCAGCGAGCCTTCGAGGTGCAAGTGCAGTTCTGCCTTGGGCAGGGCGTTCAACCAGTCGTACATATTCTTTTCTCATCAGGTGCAGATCCCGGGCATTCTACAGATGCACGTCGCTGCGCAGGGTAAAACCTGACCGAACGTTCAACTTGCCTCCTGTTCGCGGCGATAAGCGTAGGTATCCGCGAAGCGCGACAGCAGAAATTCGGCGCAGGTGGTCACCGGATAGCGGGCCGGATGACCGTCGCTTTGGCAGCCGGGCAGGCATTCGATGCGCGTGTCGGGGTGCGGTTCGGCGAAGAACGGCATGGAGTAGCGATCAACCCCGAGCGGGCTGATGACCCGGTGCGGCGTGGACAGATAACGATCGTTGCTCCAGCGCGCCATCATGTCGCCCAGATTGACCACGAAGGTGCCGTCGAGCGGTGGCGCGTCGATCCATTCGCCACGCACATCACGCACCTGCAAGCCGCCCGCCATGTCCTGATACAGCAAGGTGATGCAGCCATAATCGGTATGCGCGCCTGCGCCTTGTTGCTCGGCCGAGGTCGCCGTATCACGCGGCGGGTAATGAATCATGCGCAGTACGCTGACCGGGTCCTTGAAGCGCTGATCGAAGAAATCGCGCTCGATGCCCAGTGCCAGGGTCATGGCGCGCAGCAGGGTTTGCGCCAGCGCCTGCATGTCCAGATAGTGTTGTTCCATCAGGGCTTCCCAGCCGGGAATGTCCGGATGCCGGTTTGGCCCACGCAGCGGTTTACCCGCCAGCACGTCGGGATGACGGGCATCCAGGTGCAGGCCCATGTCGAAGGTTTCCTTGAGGTCGCTCGGCAGGCTGGGGTCCAGTTGTTCGGTGGCGATGGCGCCGTAGCCGCGATGGTGCGTGCTTTGGGTGATGTCGATCAGGAGCTTTTCAGCTGCCGGCCGGGCAAAGAAATCCTTCGCTGCCGATTGCACTTGCTCGATGCGTTGCGCGCTGATCGGGTGGCCCTTGATGTAAAAGAAACCCCATTCCCGACAGGCGCTGTCGATCTGTCGGGCGACATCCTGCCAGGCTTGAGTGTCCGTGCTGTAGAGCGGGGCGATGTCGATGACGGGAAGCTGGTCCATTAACCGATCCTGAAAGGGAAGTGTCGGGTGTCGATGATCGTGCCTGGCGCAGCAGGCACGATGGTCAGGCAGTCGGCGGCCGGATTACTTCGGCAGCTCGGCCTTGATGCCTTCGACGTAGTAATTCATCGATGCCAGCTCGGCGTTGGTCGCGACCACACCGTCAGCAATTTTCACGGTGCCGTTCTGGTCCTTGATCGGGCCGGTGAACGGGTGGAATTCGCCGCTTTCGATGCTGGCAATGATCTTCTGCGCTTCGGCCTTCACGTCAGCAGGCACCACGTCGCTGATCGGCAACTCGACCGTTCCTTCCTTCAGGCCGCCCCAGTAATCCTGTGGTTTCCAGGTGCCCGCGATGGCGCCTTCGGCCGCCTGGATATAGTGCGGGCCCCAGTTGTTGACGATGGAGGTCAACACTGCTTTTGGTCCGAAGTGAGCCATGTCCGAGGCATAGCCGACGGCGTACACGCCACGACGCTCGGCGGTCTGGATCGGCGCAGGACTATCAGTGTGCTGGAATACCACGTCCACGCCCTGATCGATCAACGCGTTGGCCGCATCGGCTTCCTTGCCCGGATCGAACCAGGAGTTGACCCACACCACCTTGATCTCGGTGCCCGGGTTGTACTTGTTCAGCGCCAGCTGGATGGCGTCGATGTCGCGCAGCACTTCAGGAATCGGGAAGGAGGCGACATAACCGATCTTCTTGGTCTTGGTCATCTTCGCCGCGATGTAACCGCTCACGTAGCGACCTTCATAGGTACGGGCTAGATAAGTGCCCATGTTCTTGTCCTGCTTGTAGCCTGTCGCGTGCTCGAACTTCACCTTGGGGAACTGCTTGGCGACTTTCAGCGTGGGGTTCATGTAGCCGAACGAGGTACTGAAGATCAGGTCGTAACCGCCCTTGGCCATGTTACGGATAACCCGCTCGGCGTCTGCACCTTCCGGCACGTTTTCCACGTAGCTGCTGGTGACCTTGTCACCCAGCGCCTTGACCATCGCCTGACGGCCCTGTTCATGCTGATAGGTCCAGCCGTGGTCGCCGATAGGGCCGATGTAGACGAAGCCGACTTTCAGCGGATCGGCTGCCGAGGCGAGCAGGCTGGAGCCGAGGCCGACAACGGCGGCGACGGCGCACAGCAGTTTTTTCAGGGGACGACGTGGGTTGGTCAGGTGCATCGGGTCTAGCTCCTTGCGGTCTTGTTGGAATGCCTACCCGAGCAATGCAATTAACTGACCAACAGGACAACTTACGATGCGGGCTTGCTTCACCCTGTAGCAATAGTGCGTGTGTAGGAGCGGACTTGTCCGCGATCGGAGAATATGCCGACCCTTTCGCGAACAATGCGGATCGCCGCCCCGGTCGCTCCTACGGCCTTCGGCCAGAATCAAGAGCAGTTTTGTGTATAGCCAGAGTGCAGCGGGAAGGTGCAGACGCGGCGGGTTACGCCGCTAACTGGTGCAGCGCGTGCTGCGCTCGACGATGCACATCGGCGTGCCTGCCACGGGTTCGCGCATGATCTGCACTTGTACATCGAACACCTGGCAGACCAGCTCGGCCGTCAGCACATCGCTCGGCGCGCCGCAGGTCACCATGCGTCCGCCCTGCATGACCGCCAGATGGTCGGCGTAGCGGCAGGCCTGATTGATGTCGTGCAGCACGGTAATCACCGTCTTGCCTTCGGCACTCAGTTCGCGCATCAGGTCCAGCAATTCGACCTGGTGGCTGATGTCCAGATAGGTGGTCGGCTCGTCGAGCAGGACGATGGCCGCGTCCTGCGCAAGGATCATCGCCAGCCAGGCGCGTTGTCGTTGCCCGCCGGACAGGTCGGCCAGCGGGCGCTCGGCCAGCGTGTCCAGTTCCATGCGCTGCAAGGCTTGATCGACACTGTGCTGATCGGCGCCACTCAGGCGTCCCCACAGGCTGTTGTGCGGACTGCGACCGTACGCCACCAACTGGCGTACGCTGACGCCTTCTGGAATTGGCAGCACTTGCGGCAGAAAAGCCACCTTGCGCGCCAGCTCGTTGGCCGACAGCTTGCCGTAGGCTGTGCCGTCCAGACTGAGACTGCCCGATTGCGGGGTGAGAATTCGGGCGAAGGCCTTGAGCAGGGTGGATTTGCCGCAACCATTGGGGCCGATCAGCGCAGTGACCTGCGCAGGCGGCGGGCTGAACGACAGGTCTTGCACGATGCGCGTCGCGCCGTAGCCGATGTCGAGGTGCTGCGCCTTCAGAATAGTCATGGGATCAACCTTTGAATCGGGCCAGCAGCCAGAGGAAATACGGAGCGCCGATCACTGCCGTGAGAATCCCGGCCGGAATTTCGCTGGGCGCGATCAGCGTGCGGCCTAGCGTATCGGCGAGCACCAGCAATAACGCACCCAGCACCATCGAGGCGGGCAGCAGGTACTGATGATGACCGCCGACCAGACGGCGGGCCATGTGTGGTGCGACCAGACCGACGAAGCTCACCGGGCCGATAATGCCCACCCCCAGGCTGGTCAACAGCACGGCACTGCCCATCGCCAGCCAACGCGTACGCGTGAGGCCGGTGCCCAGGCTCTGCGCGGCCTCGTCACCCAGGCCGATCAGGTTCAGCGGTTTGGCCAGCAGCAGGCTGAGCGGGATCAGCAGCAGAAGCGGCGTGGCCAGCAACACGTGGTGCCAGTTGCGGCTCCACAAACTGCCGGTCAGCGCCAGTAGGGCGGTGTTGATGTCCAGCGGGTTGGACAGAATCAGGAACTCGGTGATGCTCGACAGCGTCACTGCAATCGCGACCCCGGACAACGCGAAACGCACGCCGGAAAACTGCACGCCGGTGTTGTACAACGCCAGCAGCAGCGCACCCGCCGCCCCGCCCAGACACGCCACAAACGGCAGCGCCGACACCGGTAACTGCGGCAGGCCGATAATCGCAATGGTCAGCGCCAGCCCGGCACCTTGGGTGACGCCGAGGATTTCCGGCGAGGCCAGCGGGTTGCGAATCACGCCTTGCACGATGGCGCCAGCCAGGCCGAACGCGCAGCCGGTCATGATCGCGATCAAGCCACGTGGCAGGCGGTGATTCCAGACCTCGAAGTCCTTGCTGTCGTGGGCAATCAGGTGATCGAACACGGCGCCGGGTGTCAGCCACACGGTGCCAGCGCTGAGGCTTAGCAGCAGGGCGAGTGCCAGCAGGGTCATCAGCAGCAACAGTCTTGCGCGCGGGTGGTTCATAGCGCACGCCTCGCCAGAAACAGAAAGAACGGCGCGCCGATCAATGCCGTCACCACCCCGGCCGGTGTTTCCACGGGGAAGGCCACGGCACGGCTGATCAGGTCCGAGGCCAGCACGATGGCCGCGCCCAGGCCGGCGCTGATCGGGATCAGCCAGCGGTAGTCATTGCCCAGCCACTGGCGAGCGATGTTCGGCGCGATCAGGCCGACAAAGCCGATCGGCCCGACCGCACAGACACTGGCGCCGACCAGCAGCAGGCTGACCACGAATACCAGCAGGCGCAACGCGCCGATACGCACGCCCAGCGAACGCGCGGCGTCTTCGCCGAGGTTGATCAGGTTCAGGCGCGGCGCACAGGCCATCGCAATCACTACGCCGATCAACGTACAGGGCCAGAGCAGTTGCAATTGCGCGGCGCCGACATTGGCCAGCGACCCTGCCAGCCAGTTGAGCACGCTTTGCGCCTGCGCCTCGACAAGAATCACCGTGAGGCGGGTCAATGCAGCGCACAGTGCTGCGACGGCAACGCCTGCCAGCACCAATCGGCCTTGAGCCGTGGCAGGTGACCAGGCACCGCCAAGACTGAACACGGTGATCCACGCCAGCGCACCGCCAAGGCAGGTCATCAGCAGCGCACCACCGGGGAAAGGCAGGGCGACCAGACCGGTGGAAAACAGCGCCAGCCCTAATGCTGCGCCTGCGGTAACGCCAAACAATGACGGGGAGGCCAGACGGTTGCGGGTGATGCCCTGCATCAGCGCGCCGGCCACGCCCAGGCAGGCACCGACCAATGCCGCGCACAAGGCACGAGGCACGCGCAGTTGCGCGACGATGTAAGCGATATTGCCACCCTCGCGGCCCTGTGTGATCAGTCCGTTCCAGGCATCTACCTGCCGAATGCTGAACGACGACAGGGCGAACAGCGACACCCAGAACAATCCCAGGCAGGCTGCGATGATTACGCCCGCCATCAGCCAGCGGCGCATTTACGGGTTCAGCACGGCCTTGCCGCCCTTGAGCACGGCAAGCGCATCGTCGGCGATCTGCTCGGAGGCCATGATCCCGCGATTGCGCGCCCAGCTGTCGCCATCCACTTCAGCCACCTGCTTATTACGCACCGCGCCCAGCACCTGCCACAGCGGCTGCTTGCTCCAGCTGTCGACGATGCTCGGACGGCGATAATGGCCGACCAGCAACCAGCCCGGGTCCAGGGCCAGCAGTTGCTCGAGGCTGACGAATTCGGTGGGCGCGGCGTTTTTGCGTACTTCCGGGACTTTCAGACCAATCGCCTGCAACACGCTGCCTGCGTAAGAGTGCGGGCCGTGTACCGAGAAGCTGTCTTCGCGGGCGACGCCGAACAGCACGTTGGTGTTGGCCGGAATCTGCTCGGCGATAGTCTTCAGGTGCTGGCGGTTTTCCGCGATACGCGCCTGCATCTGCGGCCCCTTGCCCAGCGCGAGGCCGATCAGTTCGGCAGACTTCAGGCTGCCCTGATAATCCTCACCGCGTGACGGCAGCATCAGCGTCGGCGCCAGGCTGGCCAGATCGTTGTACAGCGCCTGATGGCGACCGAGGTCGGCAATGATCAGGTCCGGCTTGAGCCGCGCGATCACTTCTATATTGGGCTGCGAACGCAGACCTACAGATTGCCATTCGCCGACGGCCTTGCGCACCTTGGGCAGCACGCGGTTGGCATCGCCATCGTCCGCCGCGCCGACGGGTGTGACACCGACCGAAGCCAGCCCGTCGAGAAACGAAAACTCCAGTACGACCACGCGCTTGGGGGTGTCAGGCAGGTGGACTTTGTGTTGGCCGTCATCGATGTCGATAGGCGCGGCCTGGGCGACGCTCGCCATCAGGGTCAGCAGGCCGCAAGCCAGCAGATGCGGAAGTCGAAAAGCACGCATGGCAAAGGTCCTTTCTAACAAAGCGGAATCATGAAAAACAGGCGCGCCCTGAAGGCCGCGAAGAAAACGGCGGGCACTATTGTTGAAAACGGCGGGCACTATTTCACATCGCGGCGACGGGATCAAAAGTCATTTACGCGTGAGTGCCGTTCTCATTCGGGCTATTTTATGAAACCTTTTGTCACACACGCTACTCTGACAGCCTTCACTGTTGGCCACCTTCATGTACATCCGCGGCGATGTCGCAAGGTTTGGGGAATAAAAATGGGCGCATTGCTCAAGCAAGAAAAGTTTCTGTTGCTGGCAATCATTGCCATGTTCGTCGCTTATCCACTGGAGCATGTGCTGGTAGGCAATGGTCAGGTGGTTGCGCTGGTGTCGGGGCTGGCGCTGGTCGCGTTCATCATCTGCGCCTCGATGCGCGTTGCGCATCACGCCGAGATGCTGGCGGAAAAGGTCGGCGATCCTTACGGCACGATGATCCTCACGCTGTCGGCGGTGACGGTCGAAGTGGTGATCCTGGCGATCATGATGAGCAACGAGCCGTCGCCGACGCTGGTGCGCGATACGATTTATTCGGCGGTGATGCTCGACATCAACGGCATCCTCGGTCTTGCGGCGCTGATGGGCGGTATCAAGCACGGCGAGCAGTCGTACAACGATGATTCGGCGCGCACCTACAGCGTGATGATCCTCACCGCGATGGGGGTGTCGATGGTCGTACCCGAGTTCATTCCCAAGGGTGACTGGAAGATCTATTCGGCGTTTACCATTGGCGCGATGATCCTGCTCTACACCCTGTTCCTGCGCATGCAGGTCGGGCCGCACAGTTACTTTTTCAGCTACAGCTACCCGGAAAAGAAGAAGCGTCAGAGCCAGGGCTCCAATCCGGCTGAGGAGCACGCAGAGCCGGTCAATCTGACCCGCTCAATTGCCACACTGGTTGTCGGCGTGGTGGTGATCGGTGCGCTGGCCGAAGTGATGTCGAAGACGGTTGACCTGGGCCTGGAAGGCACCGGTGCACCGCCGGTGATGACTGCCATCCTGGTCGCCGCCATCTCTGCCGCGCCCGAGATCCTCACGGCCCTGCGTGCCGCGTTGGCCAACCGCATGCAGTCGGTGGTCAACATCGCTCTGGGTGCGTCGCTGTCGACCGTGATCCTGACCGTTCCGGTCATGGAAGCCATGGCACTTTACAGCGGCCAGCCCTTCCAGATGGCCATGACTCCGGTGCAGACCGTGATGATCCTCATCACCCTGCTGGTGTCCGCCATCAACCTCAACGACGGCGAAACCAACGCCATCGAAGGCATGACCCACTTCGTGCTGTTCGCGACGTTCATCATGCTCTCGTGTCTGGGGCTTTAGGGCCTATCGCTCCCACGCTCTGCGTCGCAAGAGGACGCAGAGCGTCCTGAACGGCATGCCGACGCGGAGCGTCGCACGATAGTCGAGAGTATCGCTCCGCACGTTCAGCCGTGAATCAATTCCCGCGCGGCCTGGCTGTGATCGGCAATCAGTTGCTTGATGTCCAGCCCTTCGACCTGGCCGTCGATCACTCGCCATTGCCCTGCAATCACCACCCGGTCGGCACGGTCCGCGCCGCACAGCAGCAGGGCTGACAGCGGATCATGGCTGCCGGAAAAGCGCAGTTCATCCAGCTTGTACAACGCCAGATCAGCCTGTTTGCCCACCGCCAGTTCACCGAGGTCAGTGCGTCCGAGCAATTGCGCCGACCCCTTGGTGGCCCAGCCCAGCACGAGCTGTGGGGTGATTTTTTCGGCGCCGTAGCGCAGGCGTTGCAGATAAAGCGCCTGGCGGGTTTCGAGGATCATGTTCGATGCGTCGTTGGACGCCGAGCCATCGACCCCAAGCCCCAACGGCGCGCCAGCAGCGAGCAGGTCCAGGGTCGGACAAATACCGGAGGCCAGGCGCATGTTCGAGCTCGGGCAGTGGCAGACACCCGTACCTGCTGCGCCGAGACGAGCGATTTCGTCGGGGTTGAAGTGGATGCCATGGGCGAGCCAGGTACGTGGTCCCAACCAGCCGACACTGTCCAGATAATCCACGGTGCGCAGGCCGAAGCGTTGCAGGCAGAAGTCTTCTTCGTCGAGGGTTTCGGCCAGATGGGTGTGCAGGCGCACGTCGAGTTTTTCGGCCATGGCTGCACTCTCGGCCATGATCTGCGGCGTGACCGAAAACGGCGAGCAGGGCGCCAGGGCGATCTGAATCTGTGCGCCGTCGCCACGCTGATGGTAGGTCTCGATCAAGCGCTGGCTGTCGGCCAGAATCACCTCGCCCTGCTGCACGGTTTGCTGCGGCGGCAAGCCTCCATCCGCTTCGCCCAGGCTCATCGAACCGCGCGTCAGCATCGCGCGCATGCCCAGCTCCCGAACGCTCTGCACCTGAACATCGATAGCGTGTTCCAGCCCGTCGGGAAACAGATAGTGGTGGTCGGCAGCGGTCGTACACCCGGACAGCAACAACTCGGCCAGCGCCACCTTGCTGGCGACCGCGAGCTTGTCCGGTGTCAGGCGCGCCCATACCGGGTACAGGGTTTTCAGCCACGGGAACAACGGCTGATTGACCACTGGTGCCCAGGCCCGCGTGAGGGTTTGATAGAAGTGATGGTGCGTGTTGATCAACCCCGGCAGCAACACATGCTCACGGGCATCGAACGTTTGATTGCAGTGCTTTGACGGGAGCTGCCCGGCGGCCAGCACTTCAGTGATGACGCCGCCTTCGATCACCAGACCGCCACGGGCGTCCAGGTCATTGGCGGTGAACACGGCAAGGGGATTTTTCAACCAGATACGGATCGCGGGCATGGGCCGGCTCCTCTGAAAGACAGGTTCAGGTTAGCCAGCTCAGTGTTGCCCTGTCTGCTGATCCAGGGTCGCCGGGGGCAGGTGCGCCCCGGCGAAGGACGGCGATTCTAGTCGAGCGGCCGGTTACCAGGCAATCGTCTTGCCCTGGTAGTCGATGAAGTGATGGCCGCCTTTGCCGGCGTAGGCATTGAGCTGTTCGACCAGCCCGGTGGTGCTGGTCATGACGTCGATGGCGGCATTTTCGCCGCCCATGTCGGTCTTCACCCAGCCCGGATGCATCGACAGCACGGTAGGACGGTTCTCGCCCAGCTCGGTGACAAAGGTATTGGTCATCGAATTGAGCGCGGCTTTGCTGGCCTTGTACAGCGCAAGGTTGGCGCCATCCGGGCAAGTGACGCTGCCCAGCCACGAACTCATGAACGCCAGGACGCCCGTGCCGGGACGAATTTGATCGACGAAGCGCTCGGCCAGACGAATCGGTGCCACAGCGTTGGTCAGGAACAATTGCCCCAGTTCAGCAGCGGTCGACTTCGCAGCGCTCTGGTGTGCCGCGCCGCTGATGCCGGCATTGACGAACAGCACGTCGAACACCTCACCGCGCAGCTTCTGGATCAGCACTTCAAGCGAGGCGGTTTCGTCCAGATCCACCGCTTCGATGCGCACGCCCTCGACTGCTTTCAGGTTTTCGGCATTTTGCGGATCACGTACGGTGGCGGTGACGTGCCAGCCCTGTTCGGTCAAGCGCTGCACCAGCCCGAGCCCCAGGCCACGCGAAGCACCGATGATCAGAGCGGTTTTCTTGGTAGTGGTCATGAATGATTCCTTGGCAGATTGAGAGACAGACTCCATGGCAGTGCCAGCAAGGCCTCTCGAAAGTTTCGACCTTGCAGCGTACTCCTGCCCATGACCTGTTGGAATCTTCGCGAGCCGAAAACGTTCAAGGTAGATCCCTGACGCTGAGCATTGGCACGATAGTCGGGATTATGGCTATCGTGCTGATGTTCCGCATCGACATACAGCTCGTGGCGCTTCGCGTCACATCTTTCTGCTACTGGCTTTATGCTGAGGAATTTATCTGGGCAGTGGTGCTGCTCTGTCTGGTTCGCAGCCATGAAGAGTCATATTGACATCATCTGTTTCCACCGGTACAAGCACGGATGATCCAAGCCACGGAGAGGCTGATGTCGAAACCAAAAACTAAAGATCGCTCTAGCCTGTTAACGAAGAAAACCAGGCACGTGTGGATATCTCACGATGATTTCTATGAAGGAGATTTTCTGCGTGGTTGGCACTTTGCAGTGCACCGTGTTCATGCTTCTGCGCTTGGCTACAGTCTTCTTCCTCAAGCCCAAGCTGGGGTGAAAGGCTACAACCATCTGCTGAGCGAGGATGGAGTCCGTTTGTCCAGCCGGTCACTTATCTTTAATACCCCACTTGCAACCAGTGACTCGAACGCAGCTCTGAAAACTGATCTGCGTGCGATACAGATATCTAGCGCCTCCAAAGGGAAGGATGGCTATGCGCTGGTAACGCTCTACTGCCTCAATGACGCTCGATCACGCCTTGTGAATAATCGGATTCTGGAAACGACTCAGAGTGCCGTCATTGCCTATCTCCGATACGGAACAGATTTTCCTCCGCCCAGTGACCGGCAGGAGTGCGGATCATGACTCGTATCTTTCGTGAAAATGATACGCCACTAAGAGTTGGGCTAACGCATGCTCAGATATGGGATGCAGAGGACGAGGGCATAATCCAGTGCTGGGAAAACGGACGTGAACTCGCAATCACGTCGCCAGATTTGGCCAAAAGATGTTTGGAAAACGAGCTGCCGATTCTGTCATGGAAAGGCGGAGTTTCCAGCAACATGAAATTACGTAAAAAGCCTGGATCTTTTAAGTACTTGGCCCAGTGGCAGGGACTGAGAGGCGAGGACCTGGATATTGATCGTACAAAAAAATATCAGCTTGTGTGCTCATTGACCAAAATTGTCGTGACGTTCACGCCGAATCGGTCGAAATACGTCAACAAGGCTGTTGAGTCATACAAATCAGGAGAAAAAATCAATGGTCGACTTGCATCAGGAGTTTCAGAGCAGTCGCTTTTTTAACGAGGCACGCATAGACAGGCGATCCGTGGATGCGTTGATTGGAATAAGCGCAGGATTGTGTGCGGATGGCTCTATCAATCAAGCGGAGGCCGTTTTTCTCAAAGAATGGGTTGAGGGAAATCTCACCCATCTTGACGATCCTGTCGTCAATCTCCTGTATCGCCGACTGAACAATATGCTGAGTGACGGCGTGCTTGATGCAGAGGAGTCCATAGAGCTATTCAGCCTGCTTAAGCAGTTTAGTGGAGGCCAGAGCCTCTCTTCTGATGGTTTTTCAATCCCGGGCACGTTACCGCTAAATAATCCGGCACCGGTGCTTGACTGGAACGACCGTCTTTTCATGTTCACCGGAACAATGGCATATGGGCCCCGAAAGCATTGCGAAGAACTCGTCCTTGAGCGAGGCGGCCAGATTTGTAGCGGTCTCACAAAAAAAACCAGCTTTCTGATCGTTGGAAGCCTGGGGAATGACCAATGGCTACATAGCAGTTACGGTCTAAAGATCAAAAAGGCTGTTGAGCTAAGGGAGGCGGGAGTGCCTATTGCTATCGTGAGCGAGGGACATTGGCAACAGGCCGTGTTTGGATAACATTGCACGCTGTTGCCTCTGCTGAATCAACGTCTAGCTCTTCTATCATCTGTCGTGTTCGGCACGACCTTGGCGAGTGAAGCTAATCCCCTCGCCACTTTTGAAATCCGCCTATCAATGCCCCGCCCGCCATGGCTGGCCCAGCGATACCGGCGCATACAGCCGGGTGCGCAGGGCGTCGCGGGAGAGCAGGACGAGGACGATGATGGTGGCCACATACGGCAGCATCGCCAGCAGGTTGGATGGGATGGCCAGGCCGATGCCCTGCGCGACCAGGTGCAGAATGCTGGCCAGACCGAACAGGTAGGCACCCAGCAGCAGGCGCCAGACGCGCCAGCTGGCGAAAACCACCAGTGCCAGGGCAATCCAGCCACGCCCGGCGCTCATGTTTTCTGCCCACATCGGCGTGTAGGCCAGTGACAGATAAGCCCCGGCCAGCCCGGCCATCGCGCCGCCGAACAGCACCGCAAGGGTGCGCACGCGCAACACCGGCAAGCCCATGGCGCTGGCGGCATCGGGGTTTTCGCCGACGGCCTGAATGATCAGCCCGACGCGGCTTTTCAGCAGGGCCCAGGCGACCAGTGCGAACAAGGCGAAGGACAGGTAGACCAGCAAGTCCTGGGCAAACAGCATACGGCCGATCAGCGGAATGTCGCTGAGCAGCGGGATGGCGACCGGCTCGAAACCGCTCAACGGTTTGCCGACCCAGGCGGCCCCGACGAAGCTGGAAAGGCCGACGCCGAAGATGGTCAGCGCCAGCCCGGTCGCGACCTGATTGGCGTTGAACACCAGCGCCACCAGGGCAAACAGCGCCGAGAGCAGCATGCCGGCGAGCATCGCCAGCAGCACGCCGAGCCAGAGGTTGCCGGTGTTCAGGGCGACGATGAAACCGATCACTGCGCCAAACAGCATCATGCCTTCCTGACCGAGGTTGATGACGCCGCTTTTTTCACAAATCAGCTCGCCCAGCGCCACCAGCAGCAGGGGCGTTCCGCAACGGACCATGGCGTAGAAAATATTGCTCAGCAGGTCGATATCCATCATGCGGCTCCTGTGACGGGTGTCATCTGGCGCTTGGCCCAGTGCAGTTTCAGACGTGGGCGATAGAGAATCAGCACATCACAGGCCAGCAGGAAAAACAGCATCATCCCCTGAAACAACTGCGTGATTGCCAACGGCAGGTTCAAGGTCATTTGCGCGCTTTCCCCACCCAGATACAGCAGGGCGATCAACAGGCTGGAGAACAGAATACCGATGGGGTTGAGGCGGCCGAGAAAGGCCACGGTGATCGCGGCATAGCCATAACCTGGCGAGACCTGCGGCACCAACTGGCCGATCGGCCCCGTCACTTCCGATACGCCCGCCAGCCCGGCCAGCGCGCCACTGATCAACAGGGCCAGCCAGACCAGGCGTTTTTCACGGAAGCCGACAAACCCGGCAGCACGCTTGTCCAGGCCCAGCACCTTGATCTGAAAACCGACGAAACTGCGTTGCAGCAACACCCACACCGCGACCAGCGCGAACAGGGCGAAGTACACGCCAATGTGCGCGCGGCCATCCTCCATCAGCAGTGGCAGACGGCTGGCGTCGCCAAAGGTCGCTGACTCCGGGAAGTTCATGCCGGCCGGGTCCTTGAGCGGCCCGTGGACGAAGTACAGCAGCAAGTTGAGGGCGATGTAATTGAGCATGATGCTGGTGAGGATTTCATTGGCGTTGAAGTGCGTGCGCAGCCAGGCGGTCACGCCCGCCCAGGCCGCACCGGCGAGGGTGCCGGCCAGCAACACCATGACCAGCGCCCAACGACTCTCCATTTCGATGATATTCACCGCCACGGCACTGCCCGCCAATGCGCCAAGCAGCAACTGGCCTTCCGCACCGATGTTCCAGATGCGCGCCTGATAGGCGACCGCCAGACCCAGCGCGCAGAGCAGAATCGGCAGGGTCTTGACCATCAATTCCGACAGGCCATACCAGTCGCTGACCGGCGCGATCAGCAAGGTGTGCAGCGTCACTACAGGGTTCAGGCCCAGGCCGATGAACAGCAGCGAACCGCAGACCAGGGTCAGCACCGCAGCCAGTAAAGGGGAGCACCACAACATCGCGCGCGATTGCTGGCCGCGCGGTTCCAGAGAAAGCAGCATGTTTTGCTCCGTTAACCAGGCACGTGGGCTTGGGTTTGAGAATGATCGAACTGTCCCGCCATCCAGCCGCCGATTTGCACGGTGCTGGTCTGTTCAGTAGGGATAAGGTCGGAAAGCTGACCGCCGCTCAGGGCGGCGAGTCGGTCGCTGATCTGGAACAATTCGTCCAGGTCTTCGGAGATCACCAGAATCGCGGCCCCCGCGTCGCGCAAGGCAATCAGCGCCCGATGGATCGCCGCCGCAGCGCCGACATCCACGCCCCAGGTGGGATGCGCGGCAATCAACAGTTTCGGCTTTTGCAGGATTTCCCGACCGAGGATGAATTTCTGCAGATTGCCGCCCGACAGACTGCGCGCCGGGGCCTGTGCATCCGGCGTCTTGACTGCAAAGCGCCGAATGATTTCGTCAGCCAGTGCGCGCACCTTGCTGCGCTGGATCAGGCCATTGCTCACCAGCCCTTGCTGGAAGGCGGTAAGCAGCGCGTTGTCGGCGAGACTGAGTTCCGGCACTGCGCCATGTCCCAGGCGCTCGGCCGGGACGAATGCCAGGCCACGCTTGCGCCGCGCATCGGGGCGCAGGTTGCCGACCGGGGCATCCTCAAAACGCAGGGTTGCCGCCTGGGCGTGGGGCAAGGTTTGTTCGCCGCTGAGCAGCGCCAGCAATTCATCCTGACCATTCCCGGCTACGCCTGCGATACCGACGATTTCGCCGCTGCGTACTTCCAGACTGAGGTCTTTGAGCGAGCAGCCGAACGGGTCCGGGTTGTGCCAGGACAGTTTGTCGATGCGCAAAAAGGCTGTGCCGCCGCTGACTTTCTCATACTGAGCGGTCAGCCCTTCGGCATCACCGACCATCAAGCGCGCCAGTTCCAGATCGGAGCAGTCAGCGGGTATGCAGTGCCCGGAGACCTTGCCGTTGCGCAGCACGGTTGCGCTGTGACACAGCGCGCGCACCTCGCCCAGCTTGTGACTGATAAACAGAATGCTGCAGCCTTCCCGGGCCAGATGCCGCAGGGTCACGAACAGCTCCTCGGCTTCCTGGGGCGTCAATACTGACGTGGGTTCGTCGAGGATCAACAGGCGAATGTCCTGCATCAGGCAGCGAATGATCTCGACTTTCTGCCGCTCGCCAATCGACAGGCTGTGGACCAGCCGCTGGGGTTCCACCGCCATGCCGTAGCGTTGAGAGACCTCGCGGATGCGCGGCTCCAGTTGTTTGGGCGTGCCTGCCGCTGCGCCCATGGCCAGCGCGATGTTTTGCGCGACGCTGAGGGTTTCGAACAGTGAAAAATGCTGGAACACCATGCCGATGCCCAGGCTTCTGGCCTGTGCCGGATTGCGCATGGTCTGCGCCTGGCCTTGCCAGATGATCGTCCCGGCGTCGGGCTGCGTCACGCCGTAGATGATCTTCATCAGCGTGCTTTTGCCTGCACCGTTTTCACCCAGCAGGGCGTGAATCTCTCCGGGCTGAATCGTCAGGTCGACAGCGTCGTTGGCCAGGCAGCCGGGATACCGTTTGGTGATGTGGCGCAGTTGCAGGCGCGCAGGTATCGCGTGGTTTGACATGAAAGGCTCTGAGGCAGAAGTGGGTCGCGTGTGGATAAAGCAAAAACCTGGCCAAGGAGTCAGGATTCGCGTCCGGTGCGCTGAATCAAGGCCAGGCACGGAGTTTTCGGCCCTGTCACCGGCCTTCGCCCATCGACGGCGCTCGTTTCAGCACCAGTTCGGGGCGTGCTTGCCTGGCGCGTGCCAATGTGGCCCTTTGATTTGAGCAAAAAATGTACAGCGGACATGGAGGGCGGTGCGCTGAACCAATGCGCGACCCTTGCACCTGTTATCCACAGGTTCTTCCACAGATACTGTGCGCAAGCGGGTTGAGTGAGAATAATACGGCGGCGGTTAACATCCAAAGGCACTAAGAAGCGCTAACAGGCTGTTTTTGCACTCTTTATGGATCCACGTACGGCAATTGCTCAAAAAACGATCATTCGCCTGAAACGCAAGCCCGGCAAGGCTCGCGATGGAGTGTGCTCAGCTTATCCACAGCCGGATGCACAGTAGATGTGGGCAATTGTGACATGTTGCGCAAAAGCTCCGGCTATTGCTCCGGCGCTGCGTGCAGAAGGATTCTGCCGCGACTCAGATCGGCCAGTTGGCGCTGCAGGGTGTCGGTGTGCTCGGGGCCGATGGCGATGGACATCTGTACACCGTTGGCCATGAAGTTTTCGCTTTCCACCAGCCCGTTCAATTCGCCGAGACGCAGCTTGACCAGCGCCAGCTCACTGAAGCTGCATTCAAGGTGGAACGAGGCGCGCTGGATCAGCGGCAGACGCTCGGCCTGCTGCAGACATTTGTTGGCACCGCCGCCATAGGCGCGGGCCAGGCCGCCGGTTCCCAGTTGAATGCCGCCGTACCAGCGGATCACCAGCACCACGACCTGATCGAACGCCTGCGCTTCGATGGCGGCCAGAATCGGCCTGCCTGCAGTACCGCCCGGTTCGCCGTCATCGTTGCTGCGATACTGACCACCGAGCTTCCAGGCCCAGCAATTATGAGTGGCGTTCAGGTCACTGTGCTGCTCGATGAACGCCTGTGCGTCGGCCGGGCTGGCGATGGGGGCGGCGAGGGTGATGAAGCGGCTCTTGCGAATTTCTTCACGAAACTCGCAAGGGCCGACCAGGGTAAAAGGCATGCGTGTGTCCAGCTGACGTCAAGGCGACGATTCTACAAGGCTGGCGGCGTGAGCCCACAACCTTTGAGGATGATCCGAATGAGATTGTTGCTGGCCTGATCCATGTCCTGGCGCGTCAGTCGGGAGCGACCGGTGACGCGACAGATCTGCGAGGCGAAGTCGGCATAGTGCTGGGTGCTGCCCCATAGCAGGAAGATCAGGTGCACCGGGTCAACGGGGTCCATCTTGCCGGCGTCGATCCAGGCTTGAAAGACCGCGGCCCGGCCCTGGAACCACAGGCGGTAATCCTGGCTGAAGTACTCGCTCATGCATTCGCCACCGCTGATGATTTCCATGGCGAAGATCCGCGAGGCCTGTGGCTGGCGGCGCGAGAACTCCATCTTGGCGCGAATATAGCGGGCCAGCGCCTCTGCCGGGTCGTCTTCGACGCTGAGGTGGTTGAAGGTGCTGTCCCACAAATCGATGATGTTGCTGAGCACCGCGACATACAGGCCGAGTTTGTTGGTGAAGTAGTAATGCAGATTGGCTTTTGGCAGCCCGGCCTTGATCGCGATGGTGTTCATGCTGGTGCCCTTGAAACCGTGGCGGGCAAATTCATCTTCGGCCGCCTGAATGATCGCTTCTTCGTTCTTCTGACGAATACGGCTTGCAGGCTTGGTGACGTGAGCGCTGTGTGCGGGGACTTCAAGGGTCATGGGCAATTCCGGACAGGTCGTAGGGCGCGACGGATGAACAGATAGCGCACCGGCGAGCATCTCGCAAGCGTCGGTGCGGGCGCGGCATGCAAAGTTATCGTGGTTGCTCCACAGGTTCGGGTTCCGCCGCATCGGCGGTCGGAACGGCGGCGACTTTGCTTTCCGGAATCAGCAGGCACATGACAATGGCCGTGATACCGCCGCTGGTGATGGCCGAATCGAACAGGTTCTGCACCAGTTTCGGCAATTGATGCAGCAGCGCAGGCTGCGCCGCAATGCCCAGACCGACACCCAATGACGTCGCAATGATCAGCATGCTGCGTCGGTCCAGCGGCGACTGGGCCAGAATGCGTACACCGGCCGCCGCGACGCTGCCGAACATGACCAGCGTTGCGCCGCCGAGCACCGGTTTTGGAATCTGCTGGACGATGGCACCAATGTGCGGAAACAGCCCGAGCACGAACAGCACCGCACCGATGTACAGCCCGACGTAGCGACTGGCAACGCCGGTCAACTGGATCACGCCGTTATTCTGCGCAAAGGTGGTATTGGGAAATGCGCTGAAGGTCGCGGCTATCATGCAGCTCACACCATCACCCAGTACGCCGCCCTTGAGGCGGGCCAGGTAACTCGGGCCGCTGATGGGCTGGCGCGCGAGCATGCAGTTGGCGGTCAGGTCGCCGACCGTCTCGATGCTGCTGATCAGATAAATCAGCGCGACAGGCAGGAAAGCGCTCCAGTCGAAATTGAAGCCAAAGCGGAAGGGCATCGGAACGCTGATCAATGGCAGGTCGTGAAGGGGTTGCGGCACCAGTTTGCCGCTGAACCACGCGGCCAGACTGCCCACCGCCAGGCCGATAATGATGGCTGACAAACGTACCCAGGGCGTAGTCGAGCGATTGAGCACAATGATCACGGCCAGCACGAACGCGCCCAGCGCCAGATTCACCGGGGCGCCGAAGTCCGGCGCGTTGAAGCCGCCGCCCAGGTCTGTCACGCCCACCTTGATCAGGCTCACACCAATCAACGTGATGACAATACCGGTCACCAGCGGCGTGATGACCCTTCGCAGCTGGCTAATGCAGCGACTCAGCGCGATCTGCACCAGCGCACCGAAAAAGCACACGCCGAAGATCATCGCCATGATGTCCTCCGGGCTGCCGCCGCGCTGTTTGACCAGAAAGCCTGCGGACAACACGGCGCCCAGGAACGCGAAGCTGGTGCCTTGCAGACAGATCATGCCCGCGCCGATACCGAACGGGCGGCGCGCCTGGATGAACGTACCGGTGCCCGAGACCATCAAGGCCATGCTGATCAGGTATGGCATGTATTGGGTCAGGCCGAGGGTCGAGCCGATGATCAGGGGCGGAGTGATGATCCCCACGAAGCTGGCGAGAACGTGCTGGAACGCTGCCAAAATGGCCGTCCAGGGTTTGGGGCGATCGTTCAGGCCGTAGATCAGATCATCGTTGTCGAGTGTTTCAGGCTGCATGGCGAGGTCTCGGACGGGGAAATGCCATGTGCTGGCGTGTCATTGTTCGGGACCACTGCAAAAAACTGTCCAGTTGCTCAGGTTATTTTTATTTGAGTCCGGTTATTTCAATAAATATCAGCTTGATAGCGCTTTCAACCCGCGCTGCAGCGTCGTCGAAGCGGCCAGTTACCGTGCAGAAATGTGTCATCGGGTAGCGGCAAGTGTTTCCAGAAAGCTCTCCAGCACCAAATGAGGGCGCCGGCCTTTGCGGGTGACGGTCACCAGGTTGAGGTCGTAGAACTTCGAATCCGGTTTCAATGCGCGCAGCCTGCCTTCCTGCACCCAGGCGTTGGCGTAATGATCGGGCAGGTAGCCTATGTAGCGGCCGGTCAGAATCAGGAAGGCGATGCCCTCCCGGTCGGACGCGCTGGCCGTGCAGGTGAGTGCCTGATAGTGGTCCTGAACATCGTTGGGCAGGCGAAAGGTCGGAGCGATGGCTTCCTGTTGTGCGAGGCGTGCGTCATCCAGCGTAGCATTGTCGGCGTAAAACAGCGGATGCCCGACCGCGCAATAGAGCAGTGAACGCTCGCTGTACAACGGATGATACTCAAGCCCCGGCAAGGCACTGGCCTGCGGCACGACACCGACATGCAGGCCGCCGTCGAGTACACCGCGCTCGACTTCGGCGGGGGCGATCATGCGGATGTTGATGTGCACGCCCGGCCCGCGCTCTTTCAGCCGGGCCAGGGCATGGGTGATGCGCATGTGGGGCAGGGTGACCAGATTGTCGGTCAGGCCGATGTTCAGTTCGCCGCGCAGGTTCTGGTGCAGGCCGTTGACCTCTGTCCTGAAACTTTCCAGCGCGCTGAGCAGTTGCAACGACGACTGATAGACCTCGCGCCCTTCGTCGGTCAGCGAAAAACCGGCGCGGCCTCGCTGGCACAGGCGCAGGCCGAGGCGTTGTTCCAGATCGCTCATCTGCTGGCTGATCGCTGATCGGCCAATGCCGAGCACGCTTTCAGCCGCAGAAAAGCCACCCGCCTCGACAACGCTTTTGAATAGGCGCAGCAAGCGGATATCAAAATCACTGACCTGCGACACGGGATCGGAACGACGGATATTCATTGTTTAGTGCTTACCAAACCAAAGATCGTAAAAATCGGGTTTTATGAACTTTAGCCGCGTGGCACCTTGGCTGCAATGACCGTTCGTTTAGCGCCTGCGAGGCTTGCTCCCATGAATATGTTCGAAGTGTCCGATGTGCCTGTCACCCGTCAGTTGAAGCTCGATGCTCACTGGATGCCCTACACCGCGAACCGGAATTTCCAGCGCGACCCGCGCATGGTCGTGGCCGCGCATGGCAGCTATCTGACAGACGACAAGGGACGCAAGATCTACGATGCACTCTCAGGTCTATGGACATGTGGCGCCGGGCACACTCGCAAGGAAATTCAGGAAGCCGTGTCCCGGCAACTGGGTGTGCTGGATTACTCACCGGGCTTTCAGTTCGGGCATCCCCTGTCGTTCCAGCTGGCAGAACAGATTACCGACCTGACGCCGGGCAATCTCAACCACGTCTTCTATACCAACTCGGGTTCCGAGTGCGCGGATACGGCGGTGAAGATGGTACGCGCCTACTGGCGGCTGAAAGGCCAGGCGACCAAGACCAAGATGATCGGTCGGGCACGCGGCTATCACGGCGTGAATGTGGCGGGCACCAGCCTGGGCGGAGTGAATGGCAACCGCAAGATGTTCGGCCAGTTGATGGACGTCGACCACTTGCCGCACACCCTGCTGGCCAGCAATGCGTACTCGAAGGGCATGCCCGAGGCGGGCGGTATCGCGCTGGCTGACGAGATGCTCAAGCTGATCGAGTTGCATGATGCGTCGAACATCGCTGCAGTGATCGTCGAACCCATGTCGGGCTCGGCCGGTGTGATCGTTCCGCCGCAAGGCTATCTCAAGCGCCTGCGTGAGATTTGTGATCAACACAATATCCTGCTGATCTTCGATGAAGTCATCACCGGCTTCGGTCGTACGGGCTCGATGTTTGGCGCCGACAGTTTCGGTGTCACGCCTGACCTGATGTGCATCGCCAAGCAGATCACCAATGGCGCTATCCCCATGGGCGCGGTAATCGCCAGCAGCGAGATCTATCAAACGTTCATGAACCAGCCGACGCCGGAGTACGCCGTCGAATTCCCTCACGGCTATACCTATTCCGCCCACCCTGTGGCGTGTGCGGCCGGGCTGGCGGCGCTTGAACTGCTGCAACGCGAGAACCTGGTGCAGCAGGCCGCAGCCGTCGCACCGCATTTTGAACGTGCGCTGCACGGTATCAAGGGCGCGAAAAACGTGGTCGATATCCGCAATTACGGTCTGGCGGGTGCCATCCAGCTCGCACCGCGTGACGGCGATGCCATCGTGCGGCCCTTCGAGGCGGGTATGAAGCTGTGGAAAGCAGGTTTCTATGTGCGCTTTGGCGGTGACACCCTGCAATTCGGGCCGACCTTCAACAGCCAGGCGCAGGATCTGGATCGATTGTTCGATGCCGTCGGCGAAACCCTGAACCTGATCGACTGACCGCGCTGGCAGGCTCTCTTCTTATATACGTGCCTTTATCGCATCGGGTGTGAGCTGACTCACGCCCGCTGCCTTTATCCGGAGTTTTCCATGAGCAGCATTCAACACCTGATCCACGGCGAGTTCGTTTCTGCTGAAGGTCGTAGCGCCAATGTGTTCAACCCGTCGACCGGGCAGGTTATCCACACCGTGGCGCTGGCCGATCGCGAAACAGTCCAGAGGGCAATCGACTCGGCCAAAACCGCCTTTCCGGCGTGGCGCAATACGCCACCGGCCAAGCGTGCTCAGGTGATGTTCCGTTTCAAGCAGCTGCTTGAGCAGAACGAGGCACGCATTGCCCAATTGATCAGTGAAGAACACGGCAAGACCTTGGAAGATGCGGCGGGCGAGCTGAAACGCGGCATTGAAAACGTCGAATACGCCTGCGCTGCGCCTGAGGTGCTCAAGGGGGAATACAGCCGTAACGTCGGGCCGAACATCGATGCCTGGTCTGACTTTCAGCCGCTTGGTATCGTTGCCGGTATCACCCCGTTCAACTTCCCGGCGATGGTGCCGCTGTGGATGTACCCGCTGGCCATTGCGTGCGGTAACTGCTTCATCCTCAAGCCGTCGGAGCGCGATCCCAGCTCCACATTGTTGATTGCCGAGCTGCTGCATGAAGCGGGGCTGCCGAAGGGTGTGCTCAATGTGGTTCACGGTGACAAGGTCGCGGTCGAAGCGCCGGAGGTCAAGGCGCTGAGCTTCGTCGGTTCTACGCCGATTGCCGAGTACATCTATAAGGAAGGCGCAGCGCGGGGCAAGCGCGTTCAAGCGCTGGGTGGCGCCAAGAATCATGCGGTGTTGATGCCGGATGCCGATCTGGACAATGCCGTGAGTGCTTTGATGGGCGCTGCCTACGGATCCTGCGGCGAGCGTTGCATGGCGATTTCGGTCGCGGTGTGCGTCGGCGATCAGATCGCTGATGCATTGGTGGCCAAACTGGTTCCGCAAATCCAGAGCCTGAAGATTGGTGCGGGCACGACCTGTGGCCTGGACATGGGGCCACTGGTCACCGGGCAGCATCGCGACAAGGTCGGCGGCTATATAGAGGACGGTGTACAAGCGGGCGCGACCCTGGTGGTCGACGGGCGCAATCTTCAGGTTGCCGGGCACGAACAGGGCTTCTTCATGGGCGGCTGCCTGTTCGATCGCGTGACGCCAGAGATGCGTATCTATAAAGAAGAGATTTTCGGGCCGGTGCTGTGCATCGTGCGTGTGGACAGTCTTGAGCAGGCCATGCAACTGATCAACGATCACGAATACGGCAACGGCACCTGCATCTTTACCCGCGATGGCGAAGCGGCGCGTCTGTTCTGCGACGAGATTGAAGTGGGGATGGTCGGGGTCAACGTTCCGCTGCCAGTACCGGTGGCTTACCACAGCTTTGGTGGCTGGAAGCGTTCCCTGTTCGGCGACCTGCATGCGTACGGTCCCGATGGTGTGCGCTTCTATACCCGTCGCAAGGCCATTACTCAGCGCTGGCCGCAACGTGCTAGCCACGAAGCGTCGCAATTTGCCTTTCCGAGCCTGTAAATTCTGCGGGAGGGAGATCGTCTTTAAAGAGGATCTCCCGTGTTTACAGGGGCGTCGCAAAGCAGGGCGAAGATTTTTGAAATTAACGGTTGACGCCCTC
>NZ_AWQP01000005.1:0-150691 GCF_000972175.1 Pseudomonas syringae pv. coryli str. NCPPB 4273
ATCCCATCCCGAACTCAGTAGTGAAACGATGTATCGCCGATGGTAGTGTGGGGTTTCCCCATGTGAGAGTAGGTCATCGTCAAGATTAAATTCCAGAAACCCTCATCGCTTATGCGTTGAGGGTTTTTGTTTGTCTGGGGTTCCAGAAACCTCTGCATCCTCCTGAGCTCATAACTCTATCTCTCCGGCAGTCATCCAGACCCACGTGCTTATGGCAATCCGGCGCGCTTGCCCTTATGGTTCGGCATCAGGTTCCACGCACCCGTCAAGGAAGCAAGCATGTCCGTTACAACCTCTCTGAGTGCAGGCTTCATGGTGGTTCAAGGCAACCGCCCGGATGAACTGCGCAGTCTGGTTGTCTCCTGGATGCGGCGATATCCATTGGCGCCCCTGGAAAACGAGATTGCTCTGGTGCAGAGCAACGGCATTGCACAATGGCTGAAGCTGGCCTTGGCCGAAGATGCCCAGGATGAAGATAACGGTGGCTGTGGTATCGCCGCCGCCATAGACGTCCAGTTGCCCGGCAGTTTCATGTGGACGCTGTATCGCATGGTGCTGGGTGCGGACGAGATCCCCCAGACGTCCTTGCTCGACAAGACCCCTTTGACCTGGCGCTTGATGCGCTTGCTGCCGTCGCTGATCAATCAGCCACACTTCGAACCCCTGCAGCGCTTCCTGACCGACGACACGGATCTGCGCAAGCGCTATCAATTGTCCGAACGCCTGTCCGATCTGTTCGACCAATATCAGGTTTACCGCGCTGACTGGCTGGAAGACTGGGCCGCTGGCCGTCATCAATTGCGCGACGTACGCGGTCAGTCCAGACCATTGTCAGCTGCCAATTGCTGGCAAGCCGAACTGTGGCGCGCGCTGCTTGACGACGTCGGGGCTGAGGGGATGTCGCAGAGCCGCGCGGGCGTGCATCAGCGTTTCATCGAGCGCATCGGCAATATGACCGAAGCGCCATCGGGCTTGCCGGCACGGGTCATCGTTTTCGGCATTTCGTCACTGCCGGCACAAGCACTCGAGGCGTTGGCAGGGCTGGCCAGGTTCAGTCAGGTTCTGCTCTGTGTCCACAATCCGTGCCGTCACCACTGGACCGACATCGTCGCCGACAAGGACCTGCTGCGTCATCAGTACAAACGCCAGGCGCGCAAGAGCGGAATGCCGATGGTCCTCGACCCGCAAGCGCTGCATCAGCATGCTCACCCTTTGCTCGCGGCCTGGGGCAAGCAGGGACGTGATTACATCAACCTGCTGGACAGCCATGACGACCCACGCAGCTACCGCTCCTCGTTCAAGGACGAGCGCATTGATCTGTTCAGTGAAGCGCAGCCCACCACACTACTGAACCAGTTGCAGGACGATATTCTCGAGCTGCGTCCGCTGGATGAAACCCGTGAGCTCTGGCCGGCAGTCGATCCTCTCGAGGACCGCTCGATCCGCTTCCATGTGGCCCACAGCGCGCAGCGCGAAGTGGAAGTGCTGCATGACCAGCTACTGGCGAGATTCAGCAAAGACCCTGGCCTGCGCCCGCGTGACGTGATTGTCATGGTCCCGGATATCGACAGCTATGCCCCACACATACGCGCGGTATTCGGGCAGATCGAACGCGAAGATCGTCGCTTCATCCCCTTTACGCTGGCTGACCAGGGCCAGCGCGGCCGCGAGCCGTTGCTGATTGCCGTCGAGCACCTGCTCAAACTCCCGGACAGCCGTTTCCCGGTCAGCGAGATTCTTGACCTGCTGGACGTTCCAGCCTTGCGAGCGCGCTTCAGGATTCAGGAGCGTGACCTGCCAACGCTGCATCGCTGGATAGAAGGTGCAGGTATTCGTTGGGGGCTTAATGCTCAGCAGCGTGCTGGTCTGGGGCTGCCGGATGCCCTTGAGCAGAACAGCTGGCATTTCGGCCTGCGTCGCATGTTGCTGGGTTACGCCGTGGGTGCCGGCGCTGCTTACGACGGCATCGAACCTTACGATGAGATCGGCGGGCTTGATGCAGCGTTGATCGGTCCGCTGGTCGCGCTGATTGACGCCCTTCAGGTCGCCCACACAGAGTTGTCGACACCTACCACTCCGGAAGCGTGGGGTGCCCGCCTGCAATCGCTGCTGCAGTTGTTCTTCCTCGCCGACAGCGAGCATGACGATTACCTGCTTGCCCAGTTGGAAACACTGCGCGAGAACTGGCTGGAAACCTGTGCAACGGTAAGGCTGACCGATGAGCTGCCGCTGACCGTTGTGCGTGAGGCCTGGCTGGCCGGGCTCGATCAAGGACGCCTGTCCCAGCGTTTTCTCGCGGGCTCGGTCAACTTCTGCACGCTGATGCCCATGCGCGCCATCCCGTTCAAAGTGGTCTGCCTGTTGGGCATGAACGACGGCGATTACCCGCGCGCGCAACCGCCGCTGGATTTCGACCTGATGGGCAGCGATTACCGCCCCGGCGACCGTTCCCGGCGTGAAGACGATCGTTACCTGTTGCTGGAAGCCGTGCTCTCGGCCAGGGACCAGTTGTATGTCAGTTGGGTTGGCCACAGCATTCGTGACAACAGTGAGCGTCCAGCTTCGGTGCTCATCGGTCAGCTTCGCGATCACCTCGCCAGCGGCTGGAAGCTGGCCGGCGAGACCGACCCGGACGTTAAACAGGATGATGAGCGCTTGCTGAAAGCCCTGACTGTGAATCACCCCTTGCAACCCTTCAGCGCCAATTATTTCCACGCCGGCACGGGGTATTTCAGCTTCGCCCGCGAATGGCGCCTGCTGCATGAAACCGACATTCAGGTGCCCGTGCCTCAAGCACTGCCCGCTCATGAACAGGACGAACCGCTGTCCATTGCGCAGCTACAGGATTTCCTACGAAATCCGGTAAAGCACTTTTTCAGCCAGCGCCTGAAGATTTATTTCGAAGTCGCTGAAGCGCCGCTTGCCGACGAAGAACCGTTCGTGCTCGATGCCCTTGAGCGCTACGGCCTGAGTGAAAGCCTGCTTGGCGCTGGCATGTCCTCGCCGGACAACATGGATGCTGCTCTGCAGACTCAAGCGCTGAAACTGCAAGCCAGTGGCCTGTTGCCGCTCGCAGGTTTCGGCACCCTGATGCAGAGCGAGCTGATCGAGCCGCTGCCGGACGTACTCAGGCGCTACCACGATCTGTTGACCCTCTGGCCCGAGACCCTGAGCAGCGCTTTACCGATCAGCTTCAGCCATGCGGGTGTCAGCATCGACGGCTGGCTGGGCGGATTGCACCGTAATGCCCGTGGCGAGCTGTTGCTGGTCACCGCCATTCCCAACAGCATCGGCTCGAAAAAGACCCGCAAGTGGCACCGGCTGATTCGGCCGTGGGTCAATCATCTGGTGGCGTGCGCCTGCGATCTGCCGTTGAGCACGGCACTGGTCGCCAGTGATGAAACCCTGATGCTGGAGCCGCTGGACAAGGCGAGTGCCGTCACCACGCTCAATCACTTGCTGACGGCCTGGCTGCACGGCATGCAGGAACCCCTTCCGGTCGCGGTCAAAACCGCCTTCGCCTGGTTGGGCCAGCCTGCCGACAAAGCCGAAGCGGCCGCCCGCAAAGCCTACGAAGGTGACGGACAGACCACCGATGGCGAGCGTCGCGAAAGCACGGCACTGGCTCGGCAGTTCCCGGACTTTGACGCACTGATGGGCAGTGAAGAATTCGCAGGCTGGTGCGAGACGCTCTACAAACCGATTTACGAAGCGCCCTGGCAGTCGTTGTCCGGCGGGGAGGGCGGCGCATGAGCGAGCAATCCCTTCCTCTCGCGCTGCGCTTTCCACTACGCGGCAGCCAGTTGATCGAGGCCAGCGCCGGGACCGGCAAGACCTTCACCATCTCCGCTCTGTACTTGCGTCTGGTGCTCGGCCACGGCACCGAACAGTCCGGCTTTGGTCGCGAACTGCTGCCGCCGCAGATCCTTGTGGTGACCTTCACCGACGCCGCGACCAAAGAGTTGCGTGACAGAATTCGTACCCGGCTGGCGGAGGCTGCACGCTTCTTCCGTGACGAGATCGCCGCCCCCGATGGCCTGATTGCCGACCTGCGTGAACAGTTCGAAGCGTCGCTATGGCCAGCCTGCGCCAGCCGTTTGGACATCGCCGCACAGTGGATGGACGAGGCCGCGGTCTCGACCATCCACAGTTGGTGCCAGCGCATGTTGCGCGAGCATGCATTCGACAGCGGCAGTCTGTTCACCCAGACGCTGGAAACCGACCACAGCGATTTGCTCGGCGAAGTCCTGCGTGATTACTGGCGCCGCTTCTGCTACCCCATGAGCGGCGACGCATTGCTCTGGGTGCGGGAAAACCTAAGCGGTCCGGCGGCGTTGCTGCCGCGTGTGCGAGGTCTGTTCGGACGCGATCGCAGCCCACTCACCCAGGAACCGGCCGAACTGATCGCGGCGTCATTGCAAGAGCGCCGGGCAGCGCTTGCCGCGCTGAAAGCACCATGGGCCGTGTGGGCCGACGAGTTGTATGCGCTGTGTCAGGACGCGGTCGCCCGCAAGGCAGTCGACGGCCGCAAAATGCAGGAGCGTTATTTCAAACCCTGGTTCGAAAAGCTTGCCGCCTGGGCCGCTGACGACACACAGGAAGCGCTGGATCTGGGCACCGGTTTCACTCGCCTGACCCCCGACGGCATTGCCGAAGCCTGGAAGAGCGATCCACCTGCGCACCCGGCCTTCGAGGCCATGGCACAGTTGAAGGCGGCGCTCGACGGTTTGCCAAAACCCGATGCTGCCGTGTTGCAGCATGCGGCGCAGTGGGTCAGCGCGCGCTTTGAAGAAGAGAAGCGTCGCCGCGCCGAGATGGGCTTTGATGACATGCTGCTCAGGCTCGACGCTGCCTTGCATGGCGCTGGCGGCGATCGTCTGGCCACCCTGATTCGCGAGCAGTTTCCGGTGGCGTTGATCGACGAATTCCAGGACACCGACCCTGTGCAGTACCGGATCTTCGACAGCATCTATCGTCTCGAGGCCAACGATGAGCAGACCGGGCTGTTCCTGATTGGCGACCCGAAACAGGCGATCTATGCGTTTCGCGGCGCCGATATCTACACCTATCTGCGTGCCCGACAGGCTACCGATGGCCGTTGGCATACGCTGGACACCAACTACCGCTCCAGTCATGCGATGGTCGAGTCGGTCAACCACGTCTTCACGCGGGCAGAGCAACGTGAGCAAGGTCGCGGTGCGTTCCTGTTTCGTGATGAGCACGGCAATCAGGTGCCGTTCTCCGATGCGCTGGCCCAAGGCCGCAAAGAGACGCTGCACGTCGGCGGTGCACCCCTGACGGCGCTGACGGTCTGGCACCTGCAAAGTGACCAGCCGGTGTCCGGCGTGGTTTATCGTCAACAGTTGGCAGCCAGTTGCGCGAGCGAGATCGTGCGTCTGCTCAATGCCGGTCAGCAGGGTAGTGCCGGTTTTGTCACGCCCGACAGCACACTGCGCGGGCTGCGTCCGGCCGACATTGCGATTCTGGTCCGCGACGGCAAGGAAGCGCAGGCGGTGCGTCAGCAACTGACCGCGCGCGGCGTGCGCAGCGTGTACCTGTCCGACAAGGATTCGGTGTTCGCCGCTCAGGAAGCCCACGATCTGCTGTCCTGGCTCAAGGCCTGTGCCGAGCCGGACTCCGAACGCACGCTGCGTGCCGCGCTGGCGTGTATCACGCTGGACCTGCCGCTGGCCGAGCTGGAACGCCTGAATCAGGACGAGCTGGCATGGGAGCGGCGGGTCATGCAGTTTCGTGGCTATCGCGCCATATGGCGCAGCCAGGGCGTGCTGCCGATGCTGCGCCGTCTGCTGCACGACTTTGCACTGCCACAGACTTTGATGACCCGCAATGACGGTGAGCGAGTGCTCACCAACCTGCTGCACCTGTCGGAACTGCTGCAGCAGGCCGCCGCCGAACTGGATGGCGAGCAGGCGCTGATCCGTCATCTGGGCGACCACCTGGCACTCTCCGGTCAGGCCGGGGAAGAGCAGATCCTGCGTCTGGAAAGCGACGAGCAACTGGTCAAGGTGGTCACCATCCACAAGTCCAAGGGCCTGCAGTACCCGCTGGTATTCCTGCCGTTCATTTGCTCCTCGAAACCGGTTGACGGCAGTCGCTTGCCTCTTCAGTTTCATGACGCCGACGGCAAGTCACAGATCAGCCTGCAGCCTACCGAGGCGCTGATTCAGCAAGCCGATGATGAGCGTCTGGCCGAAGACCTGCGTTTGCTCTACGTCGCCCTCACCCGATCGGAACATGCCTGCTGGCTGGGCGTCGCTGACCTCAAGCGTGGCAATGCCAACACCTCGATGCTGCACCGTTCCGCACTGGGTTACCTGCTGGGCGGTGGCGCAGCGCTGGCCGAGTCGGCGGAGTTGAACCTCTGGCTGCGTGATCTGGCCCAGGGGTGTGAGGCGATTGCCTTGCAGCCTGTGCCGGAGCCCACCGACGAGCGCTTCAGTGCGCCGCGCAACGAAGCGGCGCTGGTCAAGCTGCTGGTGCCCAAACGCCGCGCTGCCGAGAACTGGTGGATCGCGTCCTACAGTGCCCTGCGTATCGGCGACACGGTAACGGCCGGTGCCGATGAATCGCCTGACAGCCCGCAGGCACAGAAACTGTTCGACGACGAGCGTCTGGACCCCGAAGCCCCGCGCGACATCCTGACCAGCGGCGGCGATATCCATCGTTTTCCGCGTGGCCCCAATCCCGGCACCTTTCTGCACGGGCTGCTCGAATGGGCTGGCAACGAAGGGTTTGCGATGACTGCGCACGCGCCAGAGAAACTGCAGGACGCCGTCGCCCGGCGCTGCAATCGACGCGGTTGGTCAGGCTGGATCAATACCCTGAGCGATTGGCTGCAGCACATGCTGAACATGCCGTTGCGCTTGTCTCCTGATGCCGCACCGGTGGCCCTGGGCGAACTGGATCAGCCCAATCAGTACCGTGTGGAGATGGAATTCTGGTTCGCCAGCAATAACGTCAACGTCGCGCAAATGGACGCCCTCGTGCGCCGCTTCACCCACGACAACGCGCCGCGTGCTGCGACCGAGACGGTCTCGCTCAACGGCATGTTCAAGGGCTTTATCGACCTGACGTTCGAACATGAGGGCCGGTATTACGTGGCCGACTACAAGTCCAACTGGCTGGGCAGTGACGACAGTGCGTACACCCAGCTGGCGATGGAAACCGCCATTCTCGACAACCGCTATGACCTGCAATACGTCCTCTACCTTCTGGCTCTGCACCGTCAGCTCAAGACGCGGATGGCCGACTACGATTACGACCAGCACATCGGCGGCGCGCTATACCTGTTTCTGCGGGGCAGTCGTTCGGCCTCTCAGGGAGCGTACTTCACCCGTCCGCCACGTGAGCTGATCGAAAATCTGGACCTGTTGTTTCAGGGCAAACCGATAGCGCATGACCTGCCGGGAGCATTGGCATGAGCCGCTCGTTCGATGATCTGTTGCCTACCGCGCTGGACGATATCAGCCTCGCTGAGTTGAGCCCGCTGACGCGTGTCAGCGATCTGCTGATCCTGCTCGAGCGCTGGGTCGAGCGCGGCTGGTTGCGTGCTCTGGACAAGGCGTTCGTCGCGTTCCTCAGTGACCTCGATCCGCAGGCCGATCCGTTGGTGCTGGTGGCAGCGGCGCTTACCAGCCATCAGCTCGGCCACGGTCACGTCTGCCTTGATCTGTACGAGACCCTCAAAGAACCGGATTTCGCCCTGTCACTGCCACCTGAAGGCGATCAGCAGAGCGCGCCGATGCTGCTGCCCTCACAACTGCTGGCAGCGCTGGATGGCGCCGCCTGGTGCCAGGCGCTGGCAGGCAGCATGCTGGTCGCCGAGGTGGGCGATTCAAGTGCCGAAGCGCGACAAAAACCACTGGTGCTGGCCGAGCGACGTCTGTACCTGCGTCGCTACTGGACTTACGAGCGGCGTATCGCAGCAGCCTTGCGTCAGCGCCTGGCCCAGCGTGAAACGCCGCCGGAGGGTCTGCCGCAGCAGCTCGACGCATTGTTCGGCCCGGCCAATTCTTCGCCACAAGCTGTCATCGACTGGCAGAAACTTGCCTGCGCGCTGGCGACCCGCAAGGGCTTCAGCATCATCACCGGCGGCCCCGGCACCGGCAAAACCACCACGGTGGTACGCCTGCTGGCCTTGTTGCAAGCCCCGGCGGTACAGAATGGCCAGCCGCTGCGTATCCGTCTCGCGGCGCCCACCGGCAAGGCGGCGGCACGTTTGACCGAGTCCATCAGCCAACAGGTGCAGAGCCTGGATGTGAGTGACAACGTACGACAGAAAATCCCCAGCGAGGTGACCACCGTCCACCGTCTGCTGGGCAGTCGGCCCGGTACCCGCCACTTCCGCCACCACGCGGGCAATTTGCTGCCGCTCGACGTGCTGGTGGTTGATGAAGCGTCCATGATCGACCTGGAAATGATGGCCAATCTGCTCGACGCACTGCCGCCGCATGCACGCATGGTTCTGCTGGGCGACAAGGACCAGCTGGCGTCCGTTGAGGCGGGGGCGGTCCTCGGGGATTTGTGCCGCGACGCCGAAGAAGGTTTCTACAGCCCCGACACCCAGGCCTGGCTGGAAGCCGTCAGCGGCGAAGACCTCGGCAAGGGCGGTTTGCGCCAGGGCGATGCGCAGCAGCATCCGTTGGCTCAGCAAGTGGTGATGTTGCGCCACTCGCGTCGATTCGGGCAAGGCAGCGGCATCGGCCAGTTGGCCCGGCTGGTCAACCAGCAACAGGACCAACAGGCCCGCGCGCTGCTTGCGGCGGGCAGTCATGACGACCTGTTCGCCCTGGCTCTCAAGGGCGAGCAGGACCTCAAGTTCGAACGCCTGGTGCTCGACGGTCTTGGCAGGGGCGAGCAAGGCCCGCAGGGTTACCGGCATTACCTGAACGTACTCGCCGCCGAGCGTCCCGCCGACGATTCGGCACTGGACGACGCGTGCTGGACCCGTTGGGCGCGCTCGGTACTCAGCGCCTTCGACGCCTTTCAACTGCTGTGTGCCGTACGCAAAGGACCGTGGGGCGTGGAGGGCTTGAACCAGCGCATCACTCACGCGCTGTTCAGCGCGAAGCTGATCGAAAGCGAACAGCAATGGTACGAAGGTCGCCCGGTGCTGATGACCCACAACGACTATGGCCTCGGCCTGATGAACGGCGACATCGGCATCACCTTGCGCCTGCCCGAGCGCGACGGCGAGGGCAAACAGGTACTGCGCGTCGCCTTCCCCCGCAACGACGGCAGCGAAGGCGTACGCTTCGTCCTGCCCAGCCGCCTCAACGAGGTCGAAACCGTGTACGCCATGACCGTACACAAATCCCAGGGCTCGGAATTCGCCCATACCGCCCTGATCCTGCCCGAAGCGCTCAACCCGGTACTGACCAAGGAGCTCATCTACACCGGCATCACCCGCGCCAAGCACTGGTTCAGCCTGATCGAACCGCGCCAGGGCATCTTCGAAGAAGCTCTGCGCCGCAAGGTCAAACGTCTGAGTGGTTTGATGTTGGGGCTTTGATCAGCAGTCGACTCTCGTGCCGATGCTCTGCGTTGGCATTCTGTCGGTGATGCTTTGCGAGGGCTGTCAGTCCTGTGGGCGCAGCCCCGGCCGCAACAACCTGAGAGTTACGTGCGTCGTTTCTCGAGAGCGGAAAACAGGTACATACCGGCCAGTAAGGCTAATAGGAATATGAGGATTTTCCAGTGTCCTGTAAGCAGAGTGGCGACCGCTGGCCCAGGGCAGATTCCCGCAATGCCCCAGCCAATCCCGAACACCAGGCTGCCAACGATCAAGCGCGCGTCCAGCTGGGTTTTCACCGGGAGCTGCATACGGGCACCCAGCAAGGATTGCCTGTTCCTGCGCGCCCAGTTCAGGGGGACGACCGCCACCGAGATGGCACCTGCCATTACTAGAGCAAGCGATGGATCCCACGTTCCGCTTACATCAAGAAAAGCCAATACCTTGGCAGGGTTTGCCATGCCAGCCAAAAGCAGACCGAAGCCAAATATCAAGCCTGCAAAAAATGCGGTCACCTTGAGCATCTTCAGACCCCCAGTACATGGCGACTGACGTATACCGTCGCAAATCCGGTAGCCATAAAGCATAGCGTCGCCACGATGGAGCGAGGAGACAAGCGGGATATCCCGCACACGCCATGACCACTCGTACAGCCCGAACCGTAACGGGTACCCACGCCAACGAGCAGGCCCGCGATGACCAGGGCGGGCCATTCTGAATTAATCTCTATCTCCGGCAACGCTGTGAACGCCGCCCACAATAATGGCGAAATCAACAGGCCAAGCAGGAACAGCGCCTTCTCGCCCCAACCTTCACTGCCCCATTGCAAAAAGCCCCCCAACACGCCGCTGATGCCGGCAATACGACCATTCGCGAGAACGAACAAGCTGACGGCCAGCCCTATCAAGGCTCCTCCGCACAATGACGTCCAAGGTGTGAAGTTGATCCAATCAATGCTCATTTCGTATTTCCTGCACAAAGGGGGGCCTGTGGGGGGACGTTGACTGGTAAAGCACTATCACCGGCATGATAACCATCTGCCCGGGTGGGTTGCGCGGCTGCTGTGCGAGAGTTAATGGAGGAGTCAGCTATCGGCTCGGCTTACCAAGGCAGCCATGGGAGTATCTTCTGTGTTTACTCATTGGCTGTGCCGAGTTTGACTTGGCGCTGGTAGCACGCCTCAGGGCCGGAAGGGATCAGGTTCGCCCTCACATTTTTTCAAGCGTTCAATAATGGCGGGAGATGTTTTGTTAATGTCGACTCTACCCGATTCCGTTAGGTATATATCTAACGTAGCCCAGCGCTTGGGCGTTATGTCGATACATCTCATATGGCCCTTGATGGGGCCCCAAAAGAAAACCATAAAAAAGTCTTCATCGGGGAATAGATGACCAACATCAGATGACGCTTCTCCCGGAAGCATCCTCTCTCTATGAATTTGGTGTTGCGTATCCCATACTAAACGAAGTTCATCCGTAGCTTCTTTGGAGTAATGAATAACTACGCTGGGGGCAGCAGCATACCAAGCCGTTAGCAGAGCTATAAACGCGAACAGAACTGCATGACGCAACTTAAGTTTTCTCACATTGATGATCAATGACACCCGCTCCCCATGCTTGTGGTGCAACCGAAAGAACCTCTTCCATTATCATTTTCGCTGTTATGCCGCCATGAGGATGCAGGTTAAAGAGTTTAATCCCGATCCCGACAGATATTCGGTCGGGATCGTCGTCCCAGGCGCGGAGTCCCTCTACGTTCTCGGCACGTTGAGGTCCCCGGTATTTTCTGCTTACCGGTGGTTTTGTTATGTCACTGATCGCCCCGACAGAGTCTGAGACTATCTGCTCTAACCCCGCACCGTCGGCAAGCACGCTTTCTGAAAGACCGCCTGCGCGGCCAACATAACCGTAGTGGATGTTAGACCAAATATCATAAAAATACTCGTACTCTCCTTGCTTGTGGTAATACCCACCGAACTTCTTATGGATTTTCGGCTTGTGGTCCCAATCCCTATACTGCCCTACACGCTCAGTCCAAATCACCAACGCAGCAGCGCCATTTGCTGCGCCAATAGTTTGGGGGCTCGTCGCGCCAACTTGAGCATACCAAGGCAGGTCCATTTGCTTGCGAGTCTCTTCGGCAACGTCATAACTGAGCAGTTTTTTCATTTTCAAAACAGAAGGGTGATGAATATTGCGATTCATCTCGTCCGCAATGTATGTCGCCAGCTCTTCCATCCTGTCAGGGTGTTTGCAAACAACAGATTCCGCCCTTGGCTCAGGCTTCGCCTCTGACGCCTTACCGGCTGCCTCAGGGCCTACCGAAGCGTTCGCCGCCAAGGCTTTCTCCGTGAGCTTCGGGTCAGCCAGCAAGGTCGCCATCTTCTCGTCGTCCACGGAACCGTCTGGCCGGAAGGCCCCCAGCGCCATGAAGTTAATAAGGGTCGCGCCACCAGCGTCGCCCATGACGAAGCCGCCACCCACATTGCCTGAGCCCGTGATGATTGTCCCGCCGTGACTGGTGGGGCTTCCTAGGTGGGCCATAGGACGGCCATTCACCAGAATGGAAGGAAAGCCTGTAGTGATGACCGCGCCACACCCGCAGGTATCCCCCACACGTGCCGCGCCCATGCCGTTGATGTTGACGTCACCGGATGCAGAAGCGATAGGCGTTGTACCGTGACCCGGTAATGGGCAGGCGTGCTTGTCGCCCAATCGGGCTGAAGAAATCATTGCATGCCGTCCCTGCGTTTTGATCCGTAGACAACCAGCGTTTAGTTGACGCGTGGGAGGCTACCGGAAGCGCAAAAAGCGGTATGTAGGGGAAATCTTGGTTTTGCGAAGGACCTTGAGAACCTGATCGAAAAGTCGGGGTGACCTCAATGGGAGCGAACCAGCATCCGTGTCACAAACCGTCGGCCAACTCCGGTCTGCCCCCGCTACGATACGGCCACCTGATCCCTTGAAAATCGGTCACGACACAAAGTGAATAACGCGGTTTTCCCCCAACAGAAACCCCTTATTCAACTCCGTCACCTCCCGTATGTAATCCCACAGCAACGTAATCCGCTTGAGCTTGCGCAGATCCTCCCGGCAATACATCCAGAATTGACGAGTAATGTTCACTTCCTCCCTCAGCACCGGCAGCAGCCGTGGGTCTTGGGCGGCGAGGAAGCATGGCAGGATCGCCAGTGCGCGGCCCTGCAGGGCGGCGGTGTATTGGGCGATGACGCTGGTGCTGCGCAGTTGTGCCTGGGCGTTGGGCAGCAGGTTGCTCATGTACAGCAGCTCGGAGCTGAACGCCAGGTCGTCGACGTAGCTGATGAAGACGTGCTCGCTCAGGTCCGCCTTGTGTTCGATGGGCGGGTGGTTGTCGAGGTAGGCCTGGGTCGCGTATAGACCCAGGCTGTAATCGCAGAGCTTGCAACATACGTAGGGGCCGTGTTCGGGGCGCTCCAAAGCGATGACGATATCCGCCTCGCGTTTCGACAGGCTGATGAAGTGCGGCAGCGGCAGGATGTCCAGCGAAATGCTCGGGTAGCTGTCGAGAAAGTGGCTCAGTTGCGGGGTGATGAAGAAGCTGCCGAAGCCTTCGGTACAGCCCATGCGCACGTGCCCGGATAACGCGACACTGGACCCGGAAACCTGTTCGCAGGCCATGTGCAGTGTGCTTTCGATGGACTCGGCATAACCCAGCAGGCGCTGACCTTCTGCGGTCATGATGAAGCCGTTGTTGCGCGATTTCTCGAACAGCAGTGTGCCCAGCGAGGTTTCCAGCGAGTTGATGCGCCGCGACACGGTGGTGTAGTCGACGCCCAGGCGCCGGGCCGCGCTGCTGACTTTTCGAGTGCGTGCCACCTCGAGGAAAAACTTCAGGTCATCCCAGTTCAACAGCCCCAAGGAGGTGATGTTTTTTTGCATGTTGACCCTGCTTTTATCTGCGTTCTTGTTAGAAGTTTGCACATCTATACTCCAAAGCACGCCCCCTGACCAATTCAAAAACAAGACTGCCGGGAGGCCACGATCATCCTTCTGCACAGGCTGTGGATGCGTGGTTTGCTGAAGGGAGAATCGCTGAAATGAATGCCTCACTGAACCACACGACGACCTCGATTGCTCGCGTGAAACTGCTGATCAACGGCGAGTGGACTGACTCGCAAAGCAGCGAATGGCAAGACATCGTCAACCCGGCCACTCAGGAAATCCTCGCCCAGGTGCCATTCGCCACGGCCAGTGAAGTGGACGCCGCCGTCGCAGCCGCTCACGCGGCCTATCTAACCTGGCGTGAAACCCCCATCGGTGTGCGTATGCGCATCATGCTCAAGCTGCAGGCGCTGATTCGCGAGCACTCCAAGCGTATCGCGGCGGTACTCAGTGCCGAGCAGGGCAAGACGCTGGCCGATGCCGAGGGCGATATCTTTCGGGGTCTGGAAGTGGTCGAGCACGCCTGTTCGATCGGCACGCTGCAAATGGGTGAGTTTGCCGAGAACGTCGCCAGTGGCGTTGACACCTATACCCTGCGCCAGCCGATCGGCGTGTGCGCCGGGATCACGCCGTTCAACTTCCCGGCGATGATTCCGCTGTGGATGTTTCCGATGGCGATCGCCTGCGGCAATACATTCGTGCTCAAGCCTTCTGAGCAGGATCCGCTGTCGACCCTGTTGCTGGTCGAGCTGGCGATCGAGGCGGGGGTGCCGCCCGGTGTGCTCAACGTGGTGCATGGTGGCAAGGTGGTGGTGGACGCGATTTGCACGCACAAGGACATCAAGGCTGTTTCCTTCGTCGGTTCGACGGCGGTCGGCACGCATGTCTACGATCTTGCCGGTCGGCATGGCAAGCGGGTGCAGGCAATGATGGGGGCGAAGAATCATGCCGTGGTGCTACCCGACGCCAATCGCGAGCAAACGCTGAACGCGCTGGTGGGCGCAGGTTTCGGTGCGGCGGGTCAGCGGTGCATGGCGACTTCTGTGGTGGTGCTGGTCGGCGCGTCTAGACAGTGGCTGCCCGACCTCAAGGCGCGGGCGCAGAAACTCAAGGTCAATGCCGGCCAGGAACCGGGCACTGATATCGGACCGGTGATTTCACGAAGGGCCAAACAACGCATTCTGGATCTGATCGAGAGCGGTGTGCGTGAAGGCGCGAAACTGGAACTGGATGGTCGGGAGGTTTCAGTGCCGGGTTACGAGGGCGGCAACTTCGTAGGGCCGACCCTGTTCTCGGGCGTCACCGCCGACATGCAGATCTACACCCAGGAAATTTTCGGGCCGGTGCTGGTGGTGCTGGAAGTCGATACCCTCGATGAGGCTATCGCGCTGGTCAACGCCAACCCGTTCGGCAATGGCACCGGGCTGTTCACCCAGAGCGGTGCGGCGGCACGCAAGTTCCAAAGCGAGATTGATGTCGGGCAGGTCGGGATCAATATTCCGATTCCCGTGCCGGTGCCGTTTTTCAGTTTCACTGGCTCGCGGGGTTCCAAACTGGGCGATCTGGGCCCGTACGGCAAACAGGTGGTGCAGTTCTACACTCAGACCAAGACCGTCACCAGCCGCTGGTTCGATGACGACAGCGTCAACGATGGCGTGAACACCACTATTAATCTGCGCTGAGCGCTGGCGGTCAATTCGCCCGGGAGAACAACCATGAACATCGCATTTATCGGTCTGGGCAATATGGGCGCGCCCATGGCCCGCAACCTGATCAAAGCCGGTCACGCCTTGCAGGTGTTCGACCTCAACAAGAGCGTACTGGCTGAGTTCGCCGAGCTGGGCGCACAGGTCAGCGACTCACCCGCACAGGCGGCCCAGGGCACTGAACTGGTCATCACCATGTTGCCCGCAGCGGCGCATGTGCGCAGCGTGTACCTCAACGACGACGGCGTGCTGAAAGGCATCGCGTCCGGTGTCCCGGCAGTTGATTGCAGCACCATCGACCCGCAGACCATCCGCGACATCGCCGCTGTCGCTGCGCAGCAAGGCGTGGTGTTGGGCGATGCGCCAGTGTCGGGCGGCACCGGTGGTGCGCAGGCCGGAACCCTGACTTTCATGGTCGGAGGTTCTGCCGGGCATTTCGCTGTGCTCAAACCGGTGCTGGAACAGATGGGCCGCAACATCGTGCATTGTGGTGACGTGGGCACCGGCCAGATCGCCAAGATCTGCAACAACATGCTGCTGGCGATTTCCATGATCGGCGTGGCTGAGTCCATGGCGCTGGGCAATGCACTGGGTATCGACACCGAAGTGCTGGCCGGCATCATCAACACCTCGACGGGCCGTTGCTGGAGTTCGGAGGCCTACAACCCGTGGCCCGGCATCGTCGAAACCGCTCCCGCGTCACGCGGTTACAGCGGTGGCTTTGGCGCCGAGCTGATGCTCAAGGACCTGGGCCTGGCAACCGAGGCCGCGCGCGCTGCGCATCAACCGGTCATCCTCGGCGCAGTGGCGCAACAGCTTTATCAGGCCATGAGCCTGCGTGGCGATGGCGGCAAGGATTTCTCGGCGATCATCGAGGGGTATCGCCCGAAAGCCTAGGCGTCACCCGAGTCGGGAATCAGTGGAGCGTTTATGTGTATCCGGTTTTTACATTAGGAAATCGCGGCAGAACCGGCTACTTTGGACCTCGTCAGACCCGCGCAGGGATGCTCGGTACGCTTCGATGAGAAGTGCCGCATCCTCGCTCGGAGGCTGGCGCTTCACTCATCAAACGTCCCTGACCCAGAAAAAGAAGAGATCGACCATGAAGTTCGAACCCCTCGCCAGATCGTTGATCGCGACGGCACTGATTGTCGCGTATTCCCCCACATTCGCCGCGTCACAAGCCCCGGTCGCTGCCGAAAACGGCATGGTCGTGACGGCTCAGCACCTGGCTACCCACGTGGGTGTCGATGTACTCAGGGCTGGCGGCAATGCGGTCGATGCGGCCGTAGCGGTTGGCTACGCGCTGGCGGTGGTCTATCCCGCTGCCGGCAACCTCGGCGGTGGTGGTTTCATGACCATTCAGCTGGCCGACGGGCGCAAGACCTTCCTCGACTTCCGTGAAAAGGCACCATTGGCGGCCACCGCCGATATGTACCTGGACAAGGACGGCAAGGTCATCCCTGATCTGAGTGCCAAGGGCCATCTGGCCGTGGGCGTGCCGGGCACTGTATCCGGTATGGAAATGGCCCTGAGCAAGTACGGCACCCGCAAGCGGGAAGAAGTCATCGCGCCGGCGATCAAGCTCGCCGAGGAAGGTTTTGTGCTGGGGCAGGGCGATGTCGACATGCTGTCGAGCGCCACGGATGTGTTCAAGGCGGACATGGCCGATTCCGGCTCGATCTTCCTCAACAAGGGCGAGCCGATGCAGGTCGGTCAGAAGCTGGTGCAGAAAGACCTGGCCAAGACCCTCAAGGAAGTGTCCGAGAAGGGCAGCGACGGTTTCTACAAGGGCTGGGTTGCCAAGGCGCTGGTCGACTCCAGTCAGGCTGGCAAGGGCATCATCACCCAGGCGGACCTGGACCATTACAAGACCCGCGAGCTGGCGCCTATCGAATGTGATTACCGTGGCTACCACGTGGTCTCGGCACCGCCTCCGAGCTCCGGCGGTGTGGTCATCTGCCAGATTCTGAACATCCTCGAAGGCTACCCGATGAAAGAGCTGGGCTTCCGCTCGGCGCAGGGCATGCATTATCAGATCGAAGCCATGCGTCACGCCTACGCGGACCGCAACAGCTACCTGGGCGACCCGGACTTCGTCAAGAATCCGGTCGAGCACCTGCTGGACGTCAAGTATGCCGCCAAGCTGCGCGCTGCCATCGATCCGCAAAGGGCCGGTGACTCGAACAAGATCAAACCCGGCGTCGCGCCCCATGAAGGCAGCAACACCACTCACTATTCGATTGTCGATAAATGGGGCAATGCGGTTTCGGTGACCTACACCCTGAACAACTGGTTCGGCGCGGGCGTCATGGCCAGCAAGACCGGCGTGATCCTCAACGACGAAATGGATGACTTCACCGTCAAGGTCGGCGTGCCCAACATGTACGGACTGGTGCAGGGCGAAGCTAACGCCATCGCGCCAGGCAAGACGCCGCTGTCGTCGATGAGCCCGACCATTGTCACCAAGGACGGCAAGGCTGTGATGGTCGTCGGCACGCCGGGCGGCAGCCGCATCATTACCGCCACGCTGCTGACCATGCTCAACGTCATCGACTACGGCATGAACATTCAGGAAGCGGTGGACGCGCCGCGTTTCCACCAGCAATGGCAGCCTGAGGAAACCAACATCGATACCTTCGCGGTCAGCCCTGACACGCTGAAGATTCTCGAGAGTTGGGGTCAAAAGTTCGCAGGTCCGCAGCCGCTCAATCATGTGGCGGCGATTCTGGTGGGCGCGCCTTCGCTGGGTGGCAAACCGGTCGGTAACAACCGCTTCTACGGCGCTAACGACCCGCGTCGCAACACCGGCTTGTCGCTCGGCTACTAAGTCACGCTGCTAATCACGCCACGGCCCTGAGCTTCAGGGTCGTGGCGTTTTGCGTTCTGAGGTCTGCTCAGTTACGCACCCAGCGCTGCCTGCTCCAGCCGCTCAAAGCGTCGACGGCGAATACCAGTATCAGCATCGCCAGAATCACGGTACTGGCCTGCGCTTCCTGAAACAGGCTGAGGCTGACGTACAGCATTTGCCCCAGACCGCCCGCGCCAACAAAGCCCAGCACGCTGGCCATGCGAATGTTGTTCTCCCAGCGATACAGCGTATACGCCAGCAGCTGTGGCCAGAGGTTGGGCAGGGTGCCGTAGCTGAACGCCTGCCAGGCGCTGCCGCCCTGCAGACGAATCGCTGCAGCGGGTTGCGGCGCGGTGTTTTCCAGTGCCTCGGCAAACAGGCGGCCCAGAACGCCTGTGGTGTGCAGTGCCAGTGCCAGCGTGCCGGCATTGGGGCCGAGCCCGGCAGCCAGCACCATCAACACGGCCCACACCAGTTCCGGAATGGCGCGCAGCGCATTGAGCAGCAGGCGACTCAGGCTGCGCAGGAACCAGCCGAAGCGTCCGGCAGCGGGCAGTGCCAGGAGCAAACCTGCAATGGCGGCCAGCAAGGTGCCGAGTGCAGACATGGCCAGGGTTTCCAGGGCGCCCTGGCCGATTGCCTGCAGATGAGGGCCGCTCAGGTCCGGGCTCATGAAGCGCAACGCGTAACGGCCCATCTGCGTCAGGTTGTCGTGACTGCCCAGGGTGAGCAGGTCGAGGCCGAGGTACACAAACGATGCGACCACGGCCGCAATCATCGTCAGCACCAGCAGCAGATTGCCTGCGCGCTTCATGTGAACTGCCTGCGCAGCAAACGGCTGAGCTGGTCGGCGAGCAGCACCAGCAGCAGGAAGGTCAGCAGCATGCTCGCCACTTCGTCACCGGCGAACATGCGCATCGACAGGTCGATCTGCTGACCCAGTCCGCCTGCGCCGACGAAACCCATGACCACCGAAGCGCGCACGGCGCACTCCCAGCGGTACACGGTGTAGGAGGTCAGTTCGGCTGCCGCGTTGGGCAGGATGCCGTAAGCCAGTGCGGCCAGGCGACCGCTGCCGGCCTGGAGCAGCGCGTGGGCCGGGCGTTGGTCCACCGATTCGAAAATCTCCGCGTACACCTTGCCGAGCATGCCTGCGTAGGTGATGGCGATGGCCAGCACGCCTGCTGTCGGGCCCAGGCCGACCGCGCGCACGAACAACAGCGCCCAGACGATTTCCGGCACGCTGCGCAGAAAAATCAATACCCCGCGTGCCGGCCAGCGCAGGCATTGGCCGAGCCAGCCGGGGCGGCCGCCGCGTGAGGCGGCCGACAGCGACAATGCCTGGCTGGCGAGCAGGCTTGCCGGAACGGCCAGCAGCAAGGCAAGGGCAATGCCGGCTGTGGCGATCGCCAGGGTTTGCAGCGTCGCATCCAGCAGCAGCCCGAGGAATTCCGCAGAGTGCGCCACCGGCCAGAACCCGGCGAGAAAGCTGCCCATCGTCCGCGCATTATCGGCTTGCAGCAGTACCAGCGGATTCAGTTCGGCCAGACGAATGCCCGGCCAGAGCAGGGCGACCGCCAGCAATGTCAGCAACAGGCGTGGCGTTGCCGCCGGGTCGCGCTGATCCCGACTCAGCATCGTGGCGTCCAGCGTGTTTCAGCTGCATCCGAAACCGGCTGAGGGCTGAGTTGTTCGTTGGCATACAGCGTGTCGAGGTGCTCCCGGCCGACCTCGCTGGCGGCGAGGTCGAAGTGAATTCGCCCGTCGCGCACCCCGATGATTCGCGGAAAATGCGCCAGCGCCAGTTCCACCGCATGCAGGCTGGCGACCAGCGTCACGTTGTGCTCGATGGCGTGCTGACACAGCAGCGCCAAGGTGTGATCGGCGAGGCGCGGGTCCATCGCCGAAACCGGCTCGTCGGCCAGCAGCAGTTCGGGTTGCTGATACAGGGCGCGGGCAATGCCGACACGTTGCAGCTGTCCGCCGGACAACTGCTGGCAACGCTCGAACAGTTTGTCCGCCAGGTCCAGACGTGCCAGCACCTCGCGGACGCCGCTGATGTCGAGTGGATGCAGCAGGTTCAGCAGGCTTTTGCCCAGCCCCCACTGACCAAGCCTGCCCGCCGACACCGCAGTCACCACCCGCTGGCGTGCCGGCAACGGCGGTGCCTGATGAATCAGCGCAATGCGGCTGCGCAGGCGCTGGCGTCGTGTGCTGGAGAGCTGCCAGGGATCAGTCCCCAGCACCTGCAGTTGCCCGGCACTGGGCGGCAGAGCGCTGGCCAGCAGATTGAGCAGCGTGGTCTTGCCCGCACCGGACGGCCCGATGATCGCTACCCGTTCGCCACGAGCGATGCTCAGGTCCAGGCCGCGCAACGCCAGTGTGCCGTCGCTGTGGCGCAGCTCGATGGCGGACAGACGCAGGGTCATTTCAGCAGGTCGGCAGCGCGTGCGGCTTCTTCGATGCCTTTGTAGTTCTCGGGCTTGGTCTCGATGAAGCGGCTGGCGGCTTGAAGATCGAGGATCGCCTTCTGCTCCGGGTTGGCCGGGTCGAGGTCGAGGAAGGCCTGTTTGATCTTCGCTGCGAGTGCCGGGTCGAGGCTGCCGCGCACGGTCCAGTTGTAGTCGAAATAAGCCGGCGTGGTCTCGAAGACATGAACCTTGTTGGTGTCGACCTTGCCGCTGGCGACCAGCTTGTCCCACACGCTGGCGTTGAGCACGCCTGCATCGACCTTGCCCGCCTGAACCCACGCGGCGGTTGCGTCATGCGCGCCGGAATAGGCGACGCGGCTGAAGAACGTTTCCGGCTTGATGTTTTCCTTGAGCATGAAATAGCGCGGCATCAGGCTGCCGGATGTCGACGACACCGAGCCGAAGGCAAAGGTTTTGCCCTTGAGGTCTGCCAGGGTTTTCACGTTCGGATCGGAGGTGATGAATTTGCTGGTGAACCTGGCGTCCTGCTCACGCTGTACCAGTGGCACCGCATTACCGGTTTTGAGGTTGACCTGAACGAAGGTGAAGCCGCCCAGCCAGGCCATGTCGAGCCGGTCAGTGGCCAGCGCTTCGACCACTGCCGGATAATCCGCGACCGGAACGAACTCGACCTTCATGCCCAGCCGTTGCTCCAGATAAGCTCCCAGCGGCTTGAACTTGCGCAGCAGTTCGGTAGGCGCTTCGTCGGGAATGGCCGAGACACGCAGGGTGTCGGCAGCGTGGCTGGTCAGGGCGGAGAAGGACAGGGCAAGGCCGGCGGCGAGCGCCAGGGTACGCTTGAGCATGGAGGTTCTCCGGTTCAATAGCGGAAAAAGGATAACGTGAAGCCCGCGTGCACGAGCAAGCGGCGCTTCACAGGATTCGGTGGTGATGCGCGGGGATTATAAGAGGCATGGCGAGAAAGGCCAGTTCGCAGATTCACCGCCCGAATGCACGACCGGCGAACGACGCGGTTTGCGCTGATAAGGGAACAGCCCCTAGACTCCACAGCCTGTTTCCCGGTAACCGAGAGTGTCGCGATGAATGAGCCAATCCGCCTGACCCAGTACAGTCACGGAGCAGGGTGTGGCTGCAAGATTTCCCCCAAGGTGCTGGACGTGATCCTCGCTGGCAGCGGCGCTCAGAACCTTGACCCCAGACTCTGGGTTGGCAATGCCTCGCGTGATGACGCGGCGGTCTATGCGCTGGATGACGAGCGCGGCGTGGTCTCGACCACGGACTTCTTCATGCCCATCGTTGATGACCCGTTCGACTTCGGCCGTATCGCCGCGACCAATGCCATCAGCGACATCTATGCGATGGGCGGTGACCCGCTGATGGCCATCGCCATTCTCGGCTGGCCGGTCAATATCCTGCCACCCGAAGTGGCGCGTGAAGTCATTCGCGGTGGCCGTGCCGTCTGCGACGCTGCCGGTATCCCGCTGGCGGGAGGGCATTCCATCGATGCGCCTGAGCCGATCTTCGGTCTGGCGGTGACCGGCGTGGTGCAGAAAAAGCACATGAAGCGCAACGACACGGCCCTGGCGGGGAGCACCTTGTACCTGACCAAGCCCCTGGGCATAGGCATCCTCACCACGGCCGAGAAAAAATCCAAGTTGCGCGATGAAGACATCGGTCTGGCGCGTGACTGGATGTGCACCCTGAACAAGCCGGGCAGCCGTTTCGGCAAGCTCGACGGGGTGCAGGCAATGACCGATGTCACCGGCTTCGGTCTGCTCGGGCATCTGGTTGAAATGGCGGACGGCGCAGGTCTGACCGCGCGTCTGGACTATGCTGCTGTGCCGCGTCTGCCCGGCGTCGAGCATTACATTGCCGAGGGCTGTGTGCCGGGCGGCACATTGCGCAATTTTGAAAGTTACGGCGACAGGATCGGCGCACTGAGCGATGCCCAGCGTGACCTGTTGTGTGATCCACAGACCAGCGGCGGTCTGTTGGTCGCGGTCAGCCCTGAAGGTGAAGCCGAGTTTCTGATCGTGGCTGCCGAACTGGGGCTGCTGCTCAACCCTATCGGCACTCTGCACGAGCGACAGGCCCACGCCGTCGAGGTGTTCTGATGGCCGACAACAGCAGCGACTACCGCGCACTGTTTCTCAACGACGTGCCGATGATGGACGCTCGCGCTCCGGTGGAGTTTTCCAAAGGGGCTTTTCCTGGCGTGATCAACCTGCCGCTGATGAATGACATCGAGCGGCAAAAGGTCGGCACCTGCTACAAGCAGCACGGCCAGGACGCCGCTATTCAGCTCGGGCATCAATTGGTCTGTGGACAGGTCAAGGATGAACGCGTCAATGCGTGGATCGAGTTCGCCAAAGCCAATCCGGATGGCTACCTGTATTGCTTTCGCGGCGGCCTGCGCTCGCAGACGGTACAGCGCTGGCTGAAGGATGCCGGGGTCGATTACCCGCGGGTTCTTGGCGGCTACAAGGCGATGCGCACATTCCTGCTGGATACCCTGCACGAGGCGGTGAGCGAATGCGCTATCGTCGTGCTCGGCGGAATGACCGGCACGGGCAAGACTGAAGTATTGACGCAACTGCGCAACAGCGTGGACCTGGAAGGCATCGCCAATCATCGCGGCTCCAGCTTCGGCAAGCGTGCCACTGGGCAGCCGGCGCAGATCGACTTCGAGAACCGCTTGGCCATCGACCTGCTCAAGAAGCGCGCAGCCGGTATCGAACAATTCGTTGTGGAAGATGAAAGCCGTCTGGTCGGCAGTTGCAACGTGCCGCTGGAGCTGCACCAGGCGATGCAGGGCTGCGCGATGGTCTGGCTGGAAGACAGCTTCGAGAACCGCGTCGAGCGCATTCTCGAGGACTATGTGATCAACCTCTGCGCAGAGTTCATCACCGTCAAGGGCGCAGAGCAGGGCTTTGGCCTGTTCGCCGAGCGTCTGTTGCAAAGCCTGAACAACATTCACAAACGCCTCGGCGGCGAGCGTCACCAGCGCCTGTCGGGCCTTATGCAGGCGGCGCTGGAAGAACAGCAGCGCAACGGTGCGGTTGATCTGCACCGAGGCTGGATCGAAGGGCTGCTCGGCGAATATTACGACCCGATGTACGCTTACCAGCGCGAACACAAAGCGGCGCGTATCGAATTCGCAGGTGACCAAGCGCAAGTGCTGGCCTATCTGCGCGAGCGCTCTGATCAACGTTAAGCCTCGACCTCTATCCATCTGGCAAGGGACGCCATGCACTCGATTCTCGACTTCTATCAAACGCTGGGCTGGGGCCTTTCGGCGCTGGTGATCGGCACCTTTCTGCTGGCCGGAACGGTCAAGGGTGTCATCGGCCTGGGCTTGCCCACGGTGGCAATGGGGTTGCTGGGGCTGGCCATGCTGCCGGCGCAGGCTGCGGCGTTGCTGATCATCCCGTCGACGTTCACTAATGTCTGGCAACTGGCGGCGGGTGGCAATCTGCGGCCTTTGCTGAAGCGGCTGTGGCCGATGCTGAGCATGATTTTCATCGGTACGCTGGCCGGGGCGTTCTGGCTGGGCATGAGTGGCGGTCATTCAATGACCCGCGCGTTGGGTGGCGCGTTGTTTCTCTACGCACTGAGCGGGCTGTTCCTGCCGACCTTCAAGGTTGCTGCCGCTGCCGAGCGCTGGCTGGGCCCGCTGTGCGGTTTGGTCACCGGGGTGATCGCGTCGGCCACCGGGGTGTTCGTGATTCCCGTGGTGCCTTATCTGCAGGCGCTGGGGCTTGAGCGCGACCAACTGGTCCAGGCGCTGGGGTTGTCCTTCACTGTCTCGACGCTGGCGCTGGCGGCGGGTTTGTCGTGGAACGGCGCACTGGGCGGCGCAGAGCTGGGCGCCTCCACGCTGGCGCTGATTCCGGCCCTGTTGGGCATGCTGCTGGGGCAATGGCTGCGCCAGCGAATCAGCGCGGTGCTGTTCAAGCGTGTGTTCTTTATCGGTATGGGCCTGCTGGGGCTGCATCTGCTGATAAAAGGCTGATGAGTCATGCGCTGTATCGCGGGCATACGCGGCTTGCACTGAGGATTCAGTGTTTCCGGATTTCATGCAGGAGATGATGAAGGATTACGCGCTGACTGCCATTTGCCGAGCCCGTCGCTGGACGGGCTTTTGACTGCTACGAATATTAGTGCGTACGGGCGACTGCAAACTCGCTCAGTTCGACCAGTGCGTCGCGGTACTCGCTGGGCGGCAGCGCGTCCAGGCAGGCAATGGCGCGGGCCGCGTAGTCGCGGGCCAGCTGTGCGGTGTAATCGAGGGCGCCGGCGCTTTCTACTGCGTTGCGGATGCTTTCCAGATCTTCCAGACCACCTTTCTGGATCGCCTGACGAACCAGCGCAGCCTGTTCCGGGCTGCCTTCACGCATGGTGTAGATCAGCGGCAGGGTCGGCTTGCCTTCGGCGAGGTCGTCACCGACGTTCTTGCCCAGTGTCTCGGCATCGCCCCGGTAGTCCAGCAGGTCATCCACCAACTGGAAGGCCACACCCAGATGGTCGCCGAACGTGCGCAGGGCTTCGCTCTGTTCCTGGGGGGCGTTGCACAGGGCCGCGGCGCTGTGGGTCGAGGCTTCGAACAGCATGGCTGTCTTGCCGCGAATCACTTCCATGTAGGTTTCTTCGGTGGTGCTGGCGTCACGAATTTTCGAGAGCTGCAGCACTTCGCCTTCGGCGATGATGCGGGTTGCCTTGGACAGAATCTTCATGACCTCCATCGAGCCCAGTTCGACCATCATTTCGAACGAGCGCGAATAAAGGAAGTCGCCCACCAATACGCTGGGCGCATTGCCCCAGAGCGCGTTGGCGGTGGAACGACCGCGACGCATGCCGGACATGTCGACAACGTCGTCATGCAGCAGGGTCGCGGTGTGCAGGAATTCGATGGTGGCGGCGAGCAGGCGAACATCATCGCCTTCGCGACCCAGTGCCTTGCCGCACAGCAGCACCAGCAACGGGCGCAGGCGCTTGCCACCTGCCGACGTGATGTAATCACCGATTTTCGAGACCAGCGGCACGCGCGACGTCAGTTGCTTTTTGATGATAAGGTCAACGGCACTAAAGTCGTCCGCCACCGCGCGGTAGAAGGCTTGGGGTTGCATCAGCGACAGGTGCTCCGGATAGGTTGCGCCGCATGCTAGGTCGCGGGGTAGAGCGTGTCAAGGTATGACGAGCCGCCTCTTGCAACACGCGAATGCCTTGCGTACAATCGCGCACCCTAACTTTCCTGGGCAGCACCTGCCTTACGCAATGCAAACGGGCCGTTCCAGCCCCATGCAGCCATGCCAGCCGATACTCTTCTTATAAAGAGCTGGGTGAGCAGGATTTTCGGAGAAATACCATGTACGCAGTAATTGTTACCGGTGGCAAGCAGTACAAAGTCGCCCCAGGTGAATACCTGAAAATTGAAAAACTGGAAATCGCTACTGGCGAATCTGTTACGTTTGACCGCGTTCTGCTGGTTGGCAATGGCGACGACGTCAATATCGGTGCTCCCGTTGTTGCTGGCGCTACCGTTGTGGCTGAAGTGGTTTCGCAAGGTCGTCACGATAAGGTTCGTATCATCAAGTTCCGTCGTCGTAAGCACCACATGAAGCGTATGGGCCACCGCCAGTGGTACACCGAGATCAAAATTACAGGTATTCAGGCTTAATTCAGCCTAATCCTCAACTGGAGAATTGACTCATGGCTCACAAAAAAGCTGGTGGTAGTACCCGTAACGGGCGCGACTCAGAAGCCAAACGCCTTGGCGTGAAGATGTATGGCGGCCAGGCTATCATCCCTGGCAACATCATCGTGCGTCAGCGCGGCACCCAATTCCACGCTGGCTACGGCGTTGGCATGGGTAAAGATCACACCCTGTTCGCGAAAGTAGAAGGCGTGATCAAGTTTCAGGTCAAGGGCGCCTTCGGTCGCCGCTACGTGAGCATCGTTCCGAAGACTGAAGTCTCCGCAGCGTAATCACGCAGTAGCTTAAGAGCCCTGTCTTGCGACGGGGCTTTTTTGTTTGTAGAGGTAGAGAGGCAGGTGAGTCTCTTGCAAAACTGTTTGTGCGGGCTGTTGTGATGTTGACCCATGGGGTCGCTGGTTTCTGATCGGTATCGCAACGCTCATTTTTGCAAGAGTCTTATGTAATTTATGTGGTTCTGCTCGTCCCTGTGGCGGGAGGCGTGCGTTATGAAATTTGTAGATGAAGTATCCATTCGAGTAAAAGCCGGTGACGGCGGCAACGGTTGCATGAGCTTCCGTCGCGAAAAATTCATTGAAAACGGTGGTCCCAACGGTGGTGATGGTGGTGATGGCGGCTCGATCTTCATGGTCGCCGACGTCAACCTGAACACGCTGGTCGACTACCGTTACACCCGTCACTTCGACGCCGAGCGCGGCTCCAACGGTGGCAGCGCCGACTGCACCGGTCGCAAGGGTGAAGAGCTGGTACTGCGTGTGCCGGTCGGGACCACCATCATCGACGCCACCACTCAGGAAATCATCGGTGACCTGACCAAAGATGGTCAGCGCTTGATGGTTGCCCAGGGCGGCTGGCACGGTCTGGGTAACACCCGATTCAAGTCCAGTACCAACCGCGCTCCGCGCCAGACCACGCCGGGCAAGCCGGGTGATCAACGTGATCTCAAGCTCGAGCTGAAAGTGTTGGCCGACGTCGGCCTGCTGGGCCTGCCGAATGCTGGCAAGAGCACCTTCATCCGTTCGGTGTCTGCGGCCAAGCCAAAGGTTGCCGACTATCCGTTCACCACGCTGGTGCCAAACCTGGGTGTGGTCAGTGTCGATCGCTGGAAAAGCTTTGTGGTTGCCGACATTCCGGGTCTGATCGAGGGTGCATCCGACGGCGCGGGCCTGGGGATTCGCTTCCTCAAGCACCTGGCGCGTACCCGTCTGTTGCTGCACCTCGTCGATATGGCACCGCTGGATGAAAGCAGCGCTCCGGATGCGGCCGAGGTGATCGTCAACGAACTGGAGAAATTCAGCCCGTCGCTGGCCGAGCGTGATCGCTGGCTGGTGCTGAACAAGTGCGATCAGATTCTCGAAGAGGAGCAGGAGGCGCGCAAGCAGGAAATCGTCGATCGTCTGGAGTGGACCGGCCCTGTTTACGTGATCTCTGCCATTGCCAAAGAAGGCACCGAGCAGCTGACTCGCGACATCATGCGTTACCTCGAAGAGCGCAGCCAGCGTATCGCCGAAGAGCCTGGTTACGCCGAAGAGCTGGCCGAGCTCGATCAGCGCATCGAAGATGAAGCCCGTGCCCAGTTGCAGGCACTGGACGATCAGCGTGCCCTGCGTCGCAGCGGCGTGAAGAGCGTGCATGACATCGGTGACGATGACTGGGATGAAGAAGACGTGGACGATGAAGACGGTCCGGAAATCATTTACGTCCGTGACTGATCGCTTGAAGTAAACTTGAACGCCGCTACGATTGTTAGCGGCGTTTTTGTATCCCGAATTTGAAAATCTCTGGCTAGGGTTGGAAGAAGATGCGCAGCAAAGTGACGGGCGCCCAGCGCTGGGTTGTGAAGATTGGCAGTGCCTTGCTGACGGCTGATGGCAAGGGCCTGGATCGCAACGCCATGGGTGTTTGGGTGGAGCAGATGGTGGCGCTGCATGAGGCGGGTGTCGAGCTGGTACTGGTGTCTTCCGGGGCGGTGGCTGCCGGCATGAGCCGTCTTGGCTGGACGGCCCGACCCAGTGCCATGCATGAGCTTCAGGCTGCTGCGGCGATTGGTCAGATGGGCTTGGTACAGGCGTGGGAATCGAGCTTTGCCGAGCATGGCCGACATACGGCGCAGATCCTTCTGACCCACGACGACCTGTCGGACCGCAAGCGCTACCTGAATGCCCGTAGCACCCTGCGCACGCTGGTCGAGCTTGGGGTTGTGCCGGTCATCAACGAAAACGACACAGTGGTTACCGACGAAATCCGTTTCGGCGATAACGACACGCTGGCGGCGCTGGTTGCCAATCTGGTCGAGGCTGATCTGCTGGTCATCCTGACCGACCGTGACGGCATGTTCGACGCCGATCCGCGCAATAACCCGGAGGCGCAGCTGATTTACGAAGCGCGTGCCGATGATCCGGCGCTGGATGCAGTGGCTGGTGGTACAGGCGGTGCGCTGGGGCGTGGCGGCATGCAGACCAAGCTGCGTGCAGCGCGTCTGGCGGCGCGTTCCGGTGCGCATACTGTCATCGTTGGCGGGCGCATCGAGCGCGTTCTGGCGCGGCTCAAGGGTGGTGAGCGGTTGGGTACGCTGCTGTCCCCTGAGCGTGGCATGCTCGCAGCGCGCAAGCAGTGGCTGGCAGGGCATCTGCAGACCCGCGGCACGCTGGTGCTGGATGATGGCGCGGTTGCGGCGCTGGCCAGGGATCACAAAAGCCTGCTGCCGGTAGGCGTCAAGCTGGTCCAGGGCAGCTTCCGGCGTGGCGAGATGGTGGTATGCGTCGCCCCGGACGGTCGCGAGATCGCTCGCGGGCTGAGTAACTACAGTGCCATCGAAGCCCAGAAAATCATTGGTCACTCTTCCGAATCCATCGTGCGCGAGCTGGGCTATATGGCCGAGCCCGAGCTGATTCATCGGGATAACCTGATCCTCGTCTGACTCAAGGCTGCAAAAAAGGACTATTTGATGCGTTTCATGAAAGGTTTATTGGCGGCTGCGTTGCTGATGCCGGTGCTGGTCTCGGCCGAAGAGATCGGTCAGGTGTCGACTGTGTTCAAGATGGTCGGGCCCAACGATCGAATTGTGGTCGAGGCGTTTGATGATCCCAAGGTGGACGGGGTGACGTGCTACCTGTCACGCGCCAAGACGGGCGGCGTGAGGGGTGGTCTGGGGTTGGCCGAGGACCGTGCCGAGGCGTCCATCGCCTGTCGTCAGGTCGGGCCGATCCGTTTCAAGGAAACCCTCAAGGACGGCGACGAGGTGTTCAAGGAGCGTACTTCGCTGGTCTTCAAGACCATGCAGGTGGTGCGTTTCTTCGACAAGAAGCGCAATGCACTGGTGTACCTGGTCTACAGCGACCGTGTCATCGAAGGCAGCCCGCAGAATGCCGTGACCGCCATTCCGATCCTGCCATGGACAACCGCGCCTGCGCCTTGAGTCTGTAGCAGGATAGTTACAGGCTTATCGTTTCTCACGCTCCAGCGTGGGAATGCCCTTCGTGACGCTCTGCGTCACAGCTCTGCGCCGCGCTGCACATTGATGTTTCCCGCTACTTTCCAGCAGGCAATAAAAAACCGACCCTGAGGTCGGTTTTTTAACAAGCGGGTCGCTTAGGCTGCAGCAGCAAGGCTCAGAGCCTTGATGTGACCGTTCAGACGACCTTTATGGCGAGCAGCCTTGTTCTTGTGGATGATGCCTTTATCGGCCATACGGTCGATAACAGGAACAGCCAGAACATAAGCGGCTTGCGCTTTTTCTGCGTCTTTTGCGTCGATGGCTTTAACTACATTCTTGATGTAGGTACGAACCATGGAACGCAGGCTGGCGTTGTGGCTGCGACGCTTCTCAGCCTGTTTTGCACGTTTTTTGGCGGAAGGTGTGTTGGCCACCGTCGAGCTCCTCGAAAGACTTTGTGAAATAGCAAACAAAATAGGCCGCGAATCATGCCGATGAGTTGAAGTCTTGTCAAGGGCAGTTAAGGTGTTCCGCTGAGTGGTTGCTACATTTGACTGGAGGATTTATTTCCGGCCTGTGACCTGTAAACTCGCGGCCTTTGCTTCGGGCGTTTTTGCGGCGCGAAGTATTGCATAAATGGCTGGCTTTATCGCCCATCCTTTGCCGAGGCGTACAACTCTTTCAATGAATCTACTCAAGTCACTCGCCGCCGTCAGCTCTATCACCATGGTTTCCCGGGTTTTGGGCTTTGTACGCGACACCATCATCGCGCGCACTTTCGGTGCCGGAATGGCCACGGATGCGTTCTTCATTGCCTTCAAACTGCCCAATCTGCTGCGCCGTATTTTTGCCGAGGGTGCCTTTTCCCAGGCATTCGTGCCGATCCTGGCCGAATACAAGAGCCAGCAGGGGGAGGAGGCGACGCGTACCTTCATTTCCTATGTCACCGGGCTGCTGACCCTGGCGCTGGCGCTGGTGACGCTGCTCGGGGTGATCTTTGCGCCCTGGGTGATCTGGGCCACCGCGCCGGGCTTTGTCGACACCCCGGAGAAATTCGCGCTTACCTCGGATCTGCTGCGGGTGACCTTTCCTTATATATTGCTGATCTCCCTGTCCTCGATGGCCGGTGCGATCCTCAATACCTGGAACCGCTTCTCGGTGCCGGCGTTCGTGCCCACGCTGCTCAACGTCAGCATGATTTTCTTCGCGCTGTTCCTGACGCCGTATTTCGATCCGCCGGTCATGGCGCTGGGCTGGGCGGTTCTGGTGGGCGGTCTGCTGCAACTGCTTTACCAACTGCCGCACCTGAAAAAGATCGGCATGCTGGTGCTGCCGCGCCTTAATCTGCGCGACACCGGGGTCTGGCGGGTAATGAAGCAGATGCTGCCCGCCATCCTTGGCGTTTCTGTCAGTCAGATTTCTCTGATCATCAACACGATCTTTGCCTCGTTCCTCGTCGCCGGCTCGGTGTCATGGATGTACTACGCCGACCGTCTGATGGAGCTGCCTTCCGGCGTATTGGGTGTGGCGCTGGGTACAATTCTGCTGCCGATACTGTCCAAAACCTACGCGCAGCGGGATCGCCAGGAATACTCGCGGATTCTCGACTGGGGTCTGCGGCTGTGTTTCGTGCTGGTGCTGCCTTGCACCCTGGCGTTGGGGCTGCTCGCCGAGCCGTTGACCGTTTCGTTGTTTCAGTATGGTAAATTCGATGCACTCGACGCGGCCATGACCCAGCGTGCGCTGGTCGCCTATTCGGTCGGGTTGCTGGGGATCATCCTGATCAAGGTGCTGGCCCCCGGGTTTTATGCTCAACAAAATATCCGCACCCCGGTGAAAATCGCGATCTTCACCCTCATAGTGACTCAATTGCTCAACCTGGCCTTTATCGTGCCCTTGCAGCATGCCGGTCTGGCGCTGGCGATCAGTGTGGGGGCGTGCATCAATGCCGGGTTGCTGTTCTGGCAGTTGCGCAAGCAGGATCTGTTTCAGCCGCAGCCTGGCTGGACGAAGTTCCTGTTCAAGCTGGTGATTGCCGTCGCGGTGATGTCGGCGGTACTGCTGGGGCTCATGCATGTCATGCCGGCGTGGGACGAAGGTCATATGCTGGAGCGTTTTCTGCGTCTGGGTGCGCTGGTTGCAGCCGGCGTCGTGACCTATTTCGCCATGCTTCTTTTATTAGGCTTCCGCCTCCGGGATTTCGCCCGCAAAGCCATTATGTAGGGCGCGTCGCAGGGGTTGATGTTCGGTTTTTGTCGCCACACGCCGAGAACCTTCATCCGGTCTTGGTGTGTTGCCTGTCGTCCACGGCCGTGTGTGGTTATAATCGGCCACTTTATGAGCAAGAAGTGCGTTATGCAGCTGGTTAGAGGCCTTCACAACCTGCGCCCCGAACATCGGGGCTGCGTCGCCACGATTGGCAATTTCGACGGCGTTCATCGCGGCCACCAGGCTATCCTGGCGCGTCTGCGCGAGCGTGCCGTCGAATTGGGTGTGCCCAGTTGTGTGGTGATCTTCGAGCCGCAGCCGCGTGAGTTCTTTGCGCCCGAGACAGCGCCGGCACGTCTGGCCCGTCTGCGTGACAAGCTCGAACTGCTGAGTGCCGAAGGCGTTGACCGGGTACTTTGCCTGTCCTTCAATCAGCGTCTGTGCAAGCTCAGCGCGGCGAGTTTCGTCGAAACCGTGCTGATCGACGGTCTCGGTGTTCAACACCTCGAAGTGGGCGACGATTTTCGTTTCGGCTTCGACCGGGTCGGTGACTTCGACTTCCTGCAACAGGCCGGCACGACGTATGGTTTTACTGTAGAAGCGGCGCAGACCGTTGAAATAGAGGGCATCCGGGTCAGCAGTACCAAGGTGCGCAAGGCGCTTGCTGCGTCGGACTTTGCCCTGGCCGAGAGCATGCTCGGTCGTCCGTTCCAGATAGCCGGGCGGGTATTGCACGGCCAGAAGCTGGCCCGTCAGTTGGGTACGCCCACCGCCAACGTGCAACTCAAGCGTCGTCGTGTGCCGCTGAGCGGGGTCTATCTGGTCAGCACGGAGATCGATGGCAAAGCCTGGCCGGGGGTCGCCAACATCGGCGTACGCCCGACGGTAACGGGTGATGGCAGTGCCCACCTTGAAGTGCATCTTCTGGATTTTGCCGGCGATCTTTATGACCGGCGTTTGACGGTGGCTTTCCACCACAAGCTGCGTGATGAGCAGCGTTTCGCCTCACTGGAGGCGCTCAAGACGGCGATCAATGCGGACGTCGCCGCCGCCCGTGCCCATTGGCATGGCTAACCGCTAAACAAGAGCCTGAAATGACTGACTATAAAGCCACGCTAAACCTTCCGGACACCGCCTTCCCTATGAAGGCCGGCCTGCCCCAGCGCGAGCCGCAAACTCTGCAGCGCTGGGACAGCATTGGCCTGTACCAGAAGCTGCGCGAGATTGGCAAGGATCGTCCCAAGTTCGTCCTGCACGACGGTCCTCCGTACGCCAACGGCAATATTCACATCGGTCATGCGGTCAACAAGATTCTCAAGGACATGATCCTGCGTTCCAAGACCCTGGCGGGCTTCGATGCCCCGTATGTGCCGGGTTGGGACTGCCATGGTCTGCCGATCGAGCACAAGGTCGAAGTGACCCACGGCAAGAACCTCTCCGCCGACCGTACGCGTGAGCTGTGCCGCGCCTATGCGTCCGAGCAGATCGAAGGCCAGAAGTCCGAATTCATCCGTCTGGGCGTGCTCGGCGACTGGAGCAACCCGTACCTGACCATGAACTTCGCCAACGAAGCCGGAGAAATCCGCGCGCTGGCCGAGATGGTCAAGGGCGGTTTCGTCTTCAAGGGCCTCAAGCCGGTCAACTGGTGTTTCGATTGCGGCTCGGCACTGGCTGAAGCCGAAGTCGAGTATCAGGACAAGAAGTCCTCGACCATCGACGTGGCGTTCCCGATCGCCGACGAAGCGAAACTGGCAGCCGCTTTCGGCGTGCCGTCGCTGGGCAAGCCTGCGTCCATCGTGATCTGGACCACCACACCGTGGACGATCCCGGCCAACCAGGCGCTGAATGTCCATCCGGAATTCGAATACGCACTGGTCGACGTTGGCGACAAACTGCTGGTGCTGGCTGCCGAACTGGTCGAGAGCTGTCTGGCCCGTTACAAGCTGGAAGGTACCGTCATCGCGACCACCACCGGTCAGGCGCTTGAGCTGATCAACTTCCGCCATCCGTTCTACGACCGCCTGTCGCCAGTCTATCTGGCTGACTACGTCGAGCTGGGTGCGGGCACGGGCATCGTTCACTGCTCGCCTGCCTATGGCGTAGACGACTTCACTATCTGCAAACAGTATGGCCTGAGCAACGACGACATCATCAGCCCGGTGCAGAGCAACGGTGTGTATGTCGAGTCGCTGGAGTTCTTCGGTGGCCAGTTCATCTTCAAGGCCAACCAGAACATCATCGACAAGCTGGTCGAAGTCGGCAGCCTGATGGACACCGAAACCATCAGCCACAGCTACATGCATTGCTGGCGCCATAAGTCGCCCTTGATCTACCGCGCTACCGCGCAGTGGTTCGTGGGCATGGACAAGCAGCCTGAGAGCGGCGAGACCCTGCGCAAGCGTGCGGTCAAGGCCATCGAAGACACCGAGTTCGTTCCGGCGTGGGGGCAGGCGCGCCTGCACTCGATGATCGCCAACCGTCCTGACTGGTGCATTTCGCGTCAGCGCAACTGGGGTGTGCCGATTCCGTTCTTCCTGCACAAGGAAAGCGGCGACCTGCACCCACGTACCGTCGAACTGATGGAAGAAGTGGCGCAGCGTGTCGAGAAAGAGGGCATCGAGGCGTGGTTCAAGCTCGACGCCAGCGAGTTGCTCGGTGACGAAGCCGGCAAGTACGACAAGATCTCCGACACCCTGGACGTCTGGTTCGACTCGGGCACCACGCACTGGCATGTGCTGCGCGGTTCGCACCCGATGGGCCATGAAAGCGGTCCGCGTGCCGACCTGTACCTGGAAGGCTCGGACCAGCATCGCGGCTGGTTCCACTCCTCACTGCTGACCGGCTGCATGCTGGACGATCACGCACCGTATCGCGAGCTCCTGACCCACGGGTTCGTGGTCGACGAGAACGGCCGCAAGATGTCCAAATCGCTGAACAACGTGGTAGCGCCGCAGAAGGTCAACGACTCGCTGGGTGCCGACATCATGCGCCTGTGGGTATCGGCGACCGATTATTCCGGCGAGATGGCGGTTTCCGACCAGATCCTGCAGCGTAGCGCCGACGCCTATCGTCGTATCCGCAACACTGCACGCTTCCTGCTCTCCAATCTGACCGGCTTCAACCCGGCGACCGACATCCTGCCTGCCGAGGAAATGCTCGCGCTGGACCGTTGGGCCGTGGATCGCACCCTGCTGCTGCAACGCGAGCTGCAAGAGCATTACGGCGAATACCGCTTCTGGAACGTGTACTCGAAGATCCACAACTTCTGCGTGCAGGAGCTGGGTGGCTTCTACCTCGACATCATCAAGGATCGTCAGTACACCACGGCGGCCAACAGCACTGCGCGTCGTTCGTGCCAGACGGCACTGTTCCACATCTCCGAAGCGCTGGTGCGCTGGATCGCGCCGATCCTGGCGTTCACCGCCGACGAGCTGTGGCAGTTCCTGCCTGGCGAGCGCAACGAATCGGTGATGCTCAACACCTGGTACGAAGGCCTGACCGAAATGCCTGCCGACTTCGACATGGACCGCGCCTACTGGGAGCGGATCATGGCGGTGAAGACCTCGGTCAACAAGGAAATGGAAAACCTGCGCGCTGCCAAGGCCATTGGCGGCAACCTGCAGGCCGAAGTGACCCTGTACGCCGAGGAGTCGCTGGTGGCTGACCTGTCGAAGCTGAGCAACGAGCTGCGCTTCGTGCTGATCACCTCGACAGCCAGTGTGGCGCCGCTCGCATCTGCGCCAGCCGATGCCGTGGTCACCGAAGTTGCCGGTCTGAAGCTGAAAGTGCTCAAGTCCAGTCATGCCAAGTGCGCCCGTTGCTGGCATCACCGCGAGGATGTAGGGGGGAATCCCGAGCATCCGGAAATCTGCGGCCGTTGCGTAGACAACATCAGCGGTGCAGGCGAGGTCCGTCACTATGCCTAACGCCTCGTTTGGCCGTCTGGCCTGGCTGTGGTTGAGCGTGCTGGTTCTGGTCATTGACCAGGCCAGCAAGTATTACTTCGAGAACGCGTTGAGCCTGTATCAGCAGATCATCGTGATTCCCGACCTGTTCAGCTGGACCCTGGCCTACAACACCGGGGCCGCCTTCAGTTTTCTGGCTGACGGTGCCGGCTGGCAGCGCTGGTTGTTCGCCCTGATCGCAGTGGTGGTCAGCGCTGTGCTGGTCGTCTGGCTCAAGCGTCTGGGGCGTGATGACACGTGGCTGGCCGTTGCACTGGCGCTGGTATTGGGCGGCGCATTGGGCAACCTCTACGACCGTATCGTGCTGGGCCACGTGATCGACTTCATTCTGGTTCACTGGCAGAACCGCTGGTACTTCCCGGCCTTCAACGTCGCCGACAGCGCGATCAGCGTCGGCGCAATCATGCTGGCGCTGGACATGTTCAAGAGCAAGAAAACCGGAGAGACCGTCAATGACTGAGCAATCTTCGACTCAAGGCTCGTCTGACGAGCTGCGCATCGGTCAGAATACGCAGGTCACTCTGCACTTCGCCCTGCGTCTGGAAAACGGCGATACCGTCGACAGCACCTTCGAAAAGGCTCCGGCCACGTTCAAGGTCGGTGACGGCAACCTGCTGCCTGGCTTCGAAATGGCGATTTTCGGTTTCAAGGCGGGCGATAAAAAGACCGTTGAGATTCTGCCGGAAAACGCCTTTGGTCAGCCCAACCCACAAAACGTGCAGATCATGCCACGCTCGCAGTTCGTGGGCATGGAACTGTCCGAAGGGTTGCTGGTGATCTTCAATGACGCCGCCAATACCGAGTTGCCAGGCGTGGTGAAAGCGTTCGATGACGAGCAGGTCACCATCGACTTCAATCACCCGCTGGCAGGCAAGACTCTGAGCTTTGAAGTGGAAATCTTCGAAGTGAAGGCGATTCTGGCTTCCTGACCTTCGCCGTCAAGCCCGGCCCAGGCCGGGCTACCCCGTACCAATCATGAGGCACCGCATGCAAATCAAACTCGCCAACCCCCGCGGCTTTTGTGCCGGAGTGGACCGCGCGATCGAAATCGTCAATCGCGCTCTGGAAGTGTTTGGTCCGCCGATTTATGTGCGCCATGAAGTCGTTCACAACAAATTTGTCGTCGAAGACCTGCGCTCTCGCGGTGCGATCTTCGTCGAAGAGCTGGATCAGGTGCCGGATGACGTCATCGTTATCTTCAGCGCCCACGGTGTCTCCCAGGCTGTGCGTGCCGAGGCGGCAGGCCGTGGTCTGAAAGTGTTCGATGCTACCTGTCCGCTGGTGACCAAGGTGCATATCGAGGTCGCCCGTTACAGCCGTGATGGCCGCGAGTGCATCCTGATCGGCCACGCCGGTCACCCGGAAGTCGAAGGCACCATGGGCCAGTACGACGCCGCCAACGGCGGTGCGATCTATCTGGTCGAGGACGAAGAGGATGTTGCCAGCCTGCAGGTGCGCAACCCTGAAGCCCTGGCCTTCGTCACCCAGACCACCTTGTCCATGGATGACACCAGCCGGGTGATCGATGCCTTGCGCACGCGCTTTCCGGCCATTGGCGGGCCGCGCAAGGATGACATCTGCTACGCCACGCAAAACCGTCAGGACGCGGTCAAGCAACTGGCCGACGAATGCGATGTGGTGTTGGTGGTGGGCAGCCCGAACAGCTCCAACTCCAATCGCCTGCGCGAGCTGGCCGAGCGCATGGCGACTCCGGCGTACCTCATCGACGGCGCCGAAGACATGCAACGGGGCTGGTTCGACGGTGTAGAGCGTATCGGCATCACTGCGGGCGCTTCGGCCCCCGAAGTGCTGGTGCGCGGCGTGATCCAGCAATTGCAGGCCTGGGGCGCGACCGGTGCGGATGAGCTTGCCGGCCGCGAGGAGAACATCACCTTCTCCATGCCCAAGGAACTGCGCGTCAAGTCGCTGCTCTGAGGCTATTCAGCCACACAGCGCTGCATCGATTTTCGTGTCCTCGACCCTCACGCGCCCGGCCGGTGCGACTATCACTCGATAGTTGCTCACCGGCTAGTCTGCGGCACATACGTGCAACGTCCTGGCGGTTCTGCGCCGCAACGTCCCCAAACCATTGAAACTGATCTCCTCCACACGCTTGCGGTTATCGACCACTCGCGCTGTGCCGCTATTGGCGCGTTCTATCAGCACTGGATCGTTTTCGTCGGGACCTTTGCCATCTGCGTCGAGTATGATCCGCCAGCCGTTGCTCCAGTCGTTCTCGATGGCATGAAGCGTAACGATCTGGTTGCGTGTGACTGCGGCCGCTCTCGCCGAGCGAATGCCGCTGGCCAGCTCCCGGGCGGTCGCAAGGCCTCGGCTGGAATCGATGAATTCCTTGAAAGAGGGGGTTGCGACGTTGGCCAAAATGGCCACCAGTGCAACGACGATCAATAATTCGACCAGTGTGAATCCTGCATGCTTCATATGCTTTCCTCCCTGGAAACCGCCGTTTCAATACACTGCGGGCGTTCGTCGTGGCAAAACAACCGTACGTCCCGCTATGGATTTTCCAGCGGCGTTGCTGCCTTATAGTCGTAACGTCTAGGAGACACTCAATGCGTCATATAGCCAAGGGATTCAGCCTCATCGAATTGTTAGTCACTGTGTCCCTGGTGGGCATCCTGGCGGCTATCGCTATCCCGAATTTCACCAGCTCCATCCAGAGCAACAAGGCCGATACCGAACTCAGCGATTTGCAGCGGGCGCTCAACTATGCGCGACTCGAGGCGATAAACAGGGGAGTGGCGGTGCGTATAGCGCCGACCAGCGGGACGGCGTGGACCAACGAATTGCAGGTGTATCTGGTTTCCGATACTCAGACGACGCCCACTGCGCTGCGAAAAATAGCGGCCATGAGCAGCGGCGCCACGCTGGTGGCCGATAACAATGCCACGGCAATTGATTTCAACAACCTGGGCGCGCTCATCGCCCCGGCTGCGGCGGTGACCATGACCTACACCCGAGGCACCATTAGCAAAACCATAAAGGTCTGTCTGACCGGCCGGATCACCCTGGGTGGAGGCTGCTGATGGCCGGTGAAACCCGACATCGCCAGATCGGTATGACTCTGATCGAGGTACTGGTCTCGGTATTGATTCTGGCCATCGGCCTGCTGGGCGCGGCGGCCATTCAGCTCAACGCGCTCAAGTACACCGACAGCGCGACCATGAGCAGTCAGGCCAGCTTCATTGCTTACGACATGATGGATCGTATCCGCGCCAATGTTGATGGTAATGCCAGTGCCAATGGGTCGACCAACGTGCTGGCGACTTATGCGTTGGCGAATCTGGATGCGGCGCCAGCGGCCAATCCGAACGATGCCAGAGCGCAGGATCTGTCTGATTTCAGAAGCAACATCATCAACTTTGCAGGCTCGAGCGGTACCGGCAGCATTGATATCACCGGGGCTCCGGAGGTGACCATTAACATCGGCTGGAGCGACACAAGGGCTGCGGGATCGAGCAATCAGGCAACCGGAAACACGAACGGCAGCCCGACCAACCGGAATTTTACGCTGACCTCGCGGATCGGGGTCAACCCATGAGAAAGCTTTCCAGAGGCTTCGGCCTGGTCGAAATCATGGTGGCGCTGGTCCTGGGGCTGGTGGTCAGCCTGGGTATCGTGCAGATATTCACGGCTGCCAGAGGCACCTACCAGAGCCAGAATGCCGCAGCGCGGATGCAGGAGGATGCGCGTTTCCTGCTGAGCAAACTGATTCAGGAAATCAGGATGACCGGCATGTATGGCTGCCTGAGCTTCAAAAACTACACGCCTGTATCTCCTGCTATCCCGTGGCCGATCGCACTGGATACTCCAATTCTCTGGGATAATCCGAGCAGGACGCTGACGCTGGTGACTGCCGACGTAGGGACCACAGGCAGTACGCCCACCTGGACCATCGTTTCAGACTGTCAGTCCAAGACGCAGCTTTACGCCAGTACTCGTGCGCCGGCTACGGGGGAGACGGCCTTTCCGTTGCGGCAGTTGGTCTACACGCTCAGCGGAACAGACTTGACCATAAAATATGGCACGGACGGCACTCCGCAGCCGCTGTTGCAGAACGTCGCGGACTTCAGTGTTTCTTTCGGCATGACGGGTAACCCGATGTCCTATACCACGGCTGTTACCAAGGCCAACGCCGACGCTGTGCGCAGTGTGCGTATCAGCCTGACGCTGCAGGATGGGCAGAACGGCATCGTCAAGTCTCAACAGTACAATGTTGTCGCTTACTTGCGTAATCGCTTTTGAACGGGCCGGGCATGAACAGGATCGTGCGATTCAAATCGATACAGGCTTTCCCTGCACGGCAGGGCGGTATGGTGTTGCTGGTCAGTCTGGTGTTTCTGCTGCTGCTCACTCTGCTGGGTATCTCTTCCATGCAGAACGCCACGCTGCAGGAAAAGATGGCGGGCAGCGTCACCCTGCGCAATCAATCCTTCCAGAAGGCCGAAGCGGCATTAAGGCTGGGAGAGTCTTCGATCAAGATGACTGGCTTTACCATGGCCAAGTGTACAACTGCATCTTGTGCACCGCCTGCGGAATCCACTTCTTTGACGACGGCTGGGGTAGGAGCATCCGGGGTTAATTGGATCGCTGCGGCAGGCGGTTTCTACGGTATACAGAATCTGGGGACCACTGCGACACCTGTGAATCGGCCACCGATCTGTACCGGAACAGTAACGCTCTATCGCGTGACATCAGTCGCTATTCAAGGCACGTCGCGCACGGTGCTGGAGAGTATTTATGCCAATTGCTGAGAAACTCCGTCGCAGCCTGAAGTATCTCGGCGGTGCGCTTTTGGCTTTTTATGCCCTTACGCCCGTGTATGCGTTTACGCCAGCACAAGTACCTTTGCTCAGTGCGTCGGCCGTGCCGCCTAACCTGATGCTGCTGGTGGATAACTCCGGGAGTATGTACAACATCATCTGGGCAGCCGGCTTTGATCCGACGGTGACCAATCGTCCGTCGATTATCTATGCGCAGCCAGGGTCATGCGGTTTTCTTAACTGCAGAGGCGTTTCCATTCAGGGCGACGATACGCTTTCGCTGGACTCTGCCGGGCCCTACACGTGCAGAAGCGATTACACCTACGTTGCGCGTGACAACGTGGGTTACTGCCTGAAGTTGCCCGATCCGGCCGGCAACGAGAGCACCACACGCTACACTGCAGATTACCTCTCTTATCTGGTTGACCTGACGCGGGCCGCCAACACCACTACCAAAGACTTCACCGTCAACAACATCATTCCCAACGATTACCGTATCAACGTCGCGCGCAACGTTTCATTGAAGCTGGTTGAAAACAACAAATCCCTGAGAATCGGTCTGGCCGGGTTCAATCCTCCGACCAACGCTGACCCCGGGCGTGGAGGGAAGATTTCCAGACCTGTTGCAGACCTGTCCCCTGTTGCCAGTAACCCTTACAACAACGGCGGTGTCAGCCAGCGTGATGCAAACGACAATGTTACCGCCCTCAATACGGCCATCAATGCACTGCGAGGCGACTCCAATACGCCGTTGGCTGAAACGTACTATGAGATAACCCGCTACTTTCGGGGCATGACTCCGTTTTACGGCTATAACGGTGCACCGGAAACCTACACCAGCCCAATACAGTACCGCTGCCAGAAAAACTTTGGCGTGGTGATTACTGACGGCTTGCCGACGTACGATCGAACGTTCCCGAGCAACGATCCGGAGGATGTACTCAATACCTCCCGCTCGCTGCCCAATTGGGACTTGAATGCGGCCAATGACGGGGCCAATCTTAATGGTGATGGTGAGGGCGATACGCTTTATCTGGACGACCTCGCCAAGTTCGCCTATGACATCGACATGCGAAGAGCGAGCAGTACACCTGCCACTGACCTGACCAAGAAAAGTTGGGATACAGACGGCTTCTCTCAACAGAACATGACTACCTACACCATTGGTTTCACAGCCGCCAACCAGATGCTGATAGACGCTGCCGACAATAATCACGGGCACGGCAAGTATTTCCAGACCAATGACAGTGCCGGTTTGAACAACGCCTTGAACCTCGCATTGAGCGATATCTATGCCAAGGCCGGTTCGGGCGGCGGTGGCGTGGCAAACTCGTCCACCCTTCAGGCGGGCAGCCGCTTCTATCAGACGCTTTATGACCCGACGGACTGGCATGGCACGATCAAGGCTTACAATCTGGACGCTACGACAGGAGCGCTGAGCGCCCCTGTCTGGACCACTGATACCACGATCACCAGCAGCACCAAGGCGCCTGTTTTCGAGTCATGGAGCACAGCGGCGACACCGACGAAAATCACCCTGGATTTTCTGAATTTTACGCAGGCGCAACGCGATGCCTTTACCGCTACGCTGCCGACCGGAGTGACCGGCGCGGAGGTTATTGCCTGGGCCAAAGGCACGGCCAATGCCAAGCTTCGTACTCGTGCCACACTCTTGGGCGATATCGTCAATTCATCATTGGGGGCCGGGCTGCCGACAGAGAAGACGGCGTCTGATTTGCTCGGCGACACCACTTACACGACGTACCTTTCTGCCAAGTCCAGCAACATGAGTTCCAGTCTGCTGGCCAACGCCAACGATGGCTTCTTCAACGTGATCGACGCCAGCTCCGGTGCGCGTAAATACGCGTATATGCCGTCTACGTCTCTGAGTTCATTGGCGACCATTTCATCCTCTTCCTACGGTTCCGGCGTTCACCGTTTTACGGTGGATGGTCAGATTGCAGTCTTCGATACGCAGGCATCCGCAGGGAGTGTATGGCGCACGGTGGCGTATTCCGGGCTGGGCGCTGGCGGCAAGGCTTTTTTTGCGATCAAGCTTTTCGAAGGTTCGGCAGACAGCATCGGGGCATTGTGGGAGGTCAAGGCTCCCGACACTTCAGACACCAACAACAAGTTCAACAACCTTGGATACACCTACTCCAAGCCGGATGTAGCGCGTATGGCCGATGGCACCGGGATCGTTGTCGTTGGCAACGGTTACGGCAGTTTTACCGGGAGGGCGTCCCTGTATGTACTCAACGCCAATACCGGACAGTTCATTGCTGAAATTCCGACTCCGGTCACTGGCAGCGAAACGGATAACGGGTTGTCTTCGGTGAAACTTCGGGTCAATTCGCAGAATGTCGTTCAAGCAGCCTATGCGGGCGATCTCAAGGGCCGCCTGTGGAAGTTCGACATGAGCGGGGCCGCAGCATCCAGCTGGAAAGTCGCTTTCAATGGCTCACCCCTGTTCACTGCACCTCAAGGAGCCAGTCAGTCGATTACCGTTCAGCCCTTGTTGCTGGACCATCCACTCAACGGCAAGATCGTGTATTTCGGCACCGGGAAATTCAGCGAAACCGCGGACAAGCAGACCAGCTCGTTGCAGGATTTCTATGCCATCTGGGATGGCGACAACGGTTCAGGCAACATCGTTGAGGCCAATCTGCAGCCTCAGGCCATTAACGGGACGGTAGTCGGAAGTGGCAATACGTATTACACCACGACTTCCAATGATGTGGATTGGGGCACCAAGAAAGGCTGGTACCTGCCGTTGGCAACCACGGCCCCTTATGTCGGCGAGCGGATTATCTATCCGGCACAAACCTCTCGCGGTCGTATCATCTTCACCACGGCAGCCGTCAACTCTACCGACCCCTGCGAAAGCACCGGGACCGGGCGCTTGTTCGAGCTGAACGCCGCGACCGGCAGCATGCTTAATTACCAGGTACTGGACACCAACAATGACGGCGATATCAACTCTTCGGATTTGATCATTGGCGGTCTCGGTATCGGTACTGGTATCCCGGTAGTGGCTTCTATCGTTGCCGGTACCAATGGGGCCAACGATAACAAGTACGTGATTGACTCCAGCGGCGGCACGCCCACCAAGATTAATGAGAAGGGCGGCAGTGCGAACGTCTTCCAGCGCATCATGTGGCGACAAATCCAATAGGGAAACTAGACATGCGAGCGACATCCAGGGGCTTTACGTTGATCGAACTCATGATCGTCGTGGCGATTGTCGGTATTCTGGCGGCCATCGCGTATCCCAGCTACACCGAATATGTGAAGCGTACCCAGCGGTCGGCGATTGCCAGTCTGCTGTCCGAGCAGACCCAGGCGCTGGAGCGGTTTTACTCACGAGCGACCCCCCAGCCCACTTACATGGGGGCCAACGTGAGCTTAGGTAATACGTACTACAAGATAACGCCGACCCTCACTGCCACCGACTTCACCCTGACAGCTGACCCTCTCGCTGGCACGCTGATGGCTGGCGACAAGTGCGGCAGTTTCGTGATCACTAACACCGGAGCGCGTACCAACACGGGCGCAACCAGCGGCGTCACTGTCAAAGACTGCTGGGGCCGCTAAATCGTTTTCTTGTCACGAGACCAAGATGTCCAAGCAGAAAGTAGTCATCGTAGGCGGTGGCGTCATAGGTCTGTTGACCGCCTTCAATCTGGCGTCCGAGCAGGCCAGCGTCGTGCTGCTGGATCGTTCGGGCGCTGGCCAGGAATCTTCCTGGGCGGGCGGCGGGATTGTTTCGCCGCTTTACCCGTGGCGCTACAGCCCTGCGGTCACCGCGCTGGCGCATTGGTCGCAGGACTTCTACCCGTACCTCGCCGAGCGTTTGTTGGCTCAGACCGGTATCGACCCTGAAGTGCACAAGACCGGCCTGTACTGGCTCGATCTTGATGACGAGCAGTCTGCGCTTGAATGGGCTGCCCGCGAAAAGCGTTCGTTGAACCGCGTGGATATCTCGGCGGTAAATGATGCCGTGCCGGTGCTGGGTGAGGGCTATTCGCGGGCGATCTACATGGCCGATGTGGCCAACGTACGTAATCCCCGTCTGGTCAAATCGCTCAAGGCCGCCTTGCTGGCATTGCCCAATGTCGAGATTCGCGAGCACTGTGAAGTCAGCGGCTTTACCCGTGAAGGCAGCAGGATTTCGGGTGTGCAGACACCAGCAGGGGATATCACCGGTGATCGGGTGATTCTGGCGGCGGGTGCGTGGAGCGGCGAGTTGCTCAAGACCCTGGGTCTGGAGCTGCCGGTCGAGCCGGTAAAAGGCCAGATGATTCTCTACAAGTGTGCATCGGACTTTCTGTCGAGCATGGTGCTGGCGAAAGGGCGCTACGCGATCCCGCGTCGTGACGGGCATATCCTGATCGGCAGCACCCTGGAGCATGAAGGGTTCGACAAAACCACCACGCAGGCCGCATTGGAAAGTTTGAAGGCGTCGGCCGTCGAATTGATTCCGCCATTGGCCCATGCCGAGCCGGTCGCCCAGTGGGCAGGCCTGCGCCCTGGCTCGCCTGAGGGCATCCCGTTCATCGGACCGCTGGACGGTTTTGACGGCCTGTGGCTCAACTGCGGGCATTACCGCAACGGCCTGGTGCTGGCTCCGGCGTCCTGTCAGTTGATTACTGACCTGCTGCTGGACCGTGAGCCGATCATCGACCCGGCACCTTACGCGCCGACTGGTCGCCTCGCAGGCTAGTCATCCGGAGCGTGGGGCGCGACGATGTTCTCGCGCGCACCTATCGTTCCGCACGCTCCAGTGGAATGCCTTTCGTGACGCTCTGCGTCACACGGTCTTTGCCGCGCAACGCATTCAATCAAGGCCCAGCTTCTTCAGGCGATAGCGCAGTGACCTGAACGACAAACTGAGCCTTTCTGCCGCCGCAGTGCGATTCCAGCGTGTTTCTTCCAGTGCCTGCAGGATGAGCTGGCGTTCGATGCTTTCCAGGTAGTCTTCAAGGTTGTCGATGTCGGCCAGGCTCGGGCCGTCGCTCTCCTGAGGGCTGGCGGATTCTGTCAGGCGCAGGTCGCTGGCGTGGATTTCATCGTTCTCGCACAGCGTGTAGGCGCGCTCCAGCATGTTTTCCAGTTCGCGCACGTTACCGGGGAAGCGGTAGCTCTTCAGCGTTTCCAGCGCCTGCGCGTTCAGGCGCGCGACGGGTTGTGTGCCGTTCCCGGCAAGGCGCTTGAGCACGCTGCCCGCCAGTTGGTCAATATCCTCACGCCGCTCGCGCAACGAGGGCACGCGCACTTCGATAACGTTCAATCGGTAATACAGATCCTGACGGAACCGACCGGCCGCGACCTCCGCATTCAGATTCTTGTGGGTGGCGCACAGAATGCGCACATCGACGATCTGCTCTTGCTGGCCGCCGACGCTGCGAATGGATTTTTCCTGGATGGCGCGCAGCAGTTTGACCTGCATGGCCAGCGGCAGGTCGGCGACCTCATCGAGAAACAGCGTGCCGGTGTGCGCCGCCTGAAACAGACCGGGCTTGTCTTCGTGGGCACCGCTGAAGCTGCCTTTGCGATGGCCGAAGAATTCGCTCTCCATCAGTTCGGAAGGGATGGCACCGCAATTCACTGGTATGAAAGGTTTGTCGATGCGTGGGCCCTGCTCGTGGATCAGACGCGCTACAAGCTCCTTGCCGCTGCCTGACTCGCCGCTGATGTAGATCGGCGCCTGGCTGCGGGCCAGCTTGCCGATCTGATTGCGCAAGGTACGCATTGCCAGCGAGTCGCCCAGCAGGCGGTTGTCGATGCTGCGCGTGGGTGGTGCGCCGGGCAGGCTCAGCGCGCTATTGACCAGCTCGCGCAACCTGCCGAGGTCGACCGGCTTGGTCACAAAATCGAAAGCCCCGGCCTTCAGCGCGTTGATCGCGGTATCCACATTGCCGTGGGCAGTGATCATCGCCACCGGCACGTGGGGGTAGCCGTGCTGTATGTGTTGCACCAGCTCAAGGCCATTACCATCAGGCAGACGCATGTCGGTCAGGCACATGTCGAACGGTTCGCGGGCCAGCCAGTCGTGGGCTTCGGCAACGTTGCGGGCGCTGCGCGTGTCGAGTTTCATGCGTCCCAGCGTGATCTCCAGGAGTTCGCGAATATCCGGCTCATCATCGACTATCAGGATTTTTTGCCGTTGGGTCATGCTCAGCTCGTCTTGAACGGGTGGGCGAAGGTAATGCGCAGGCAACTGCCACCCGTGGGGCGGGGCGCATATTCCAGGTGCGCCTGATTGCTTTCGCACAGTTCACGTGACAGATATAGACCAAGGCCGGTGCCTTTGCTCTCTGTGGTGAAAAACGGTTCGAACATCTTGCTCAGGTGTTGCTCGCTGACCCCCGGCCCGTCGTCCAGCACTTCCAGCGTAGGCAAATCGCTTCTCGGTTCATTGTGCAGTTTCAGCCAGACCTGTGCTGACGGATGATTTTTGCCGCTGTAGCGCAGGCCGTTCTGCAACAGGTTGGTCATGATTTGCGTCAGCTGTCCAGAATCCATGCGGGTTGTCAGCGTGCCGGGGCTTATGTCGACATGAATCAACTGATTGGGCGCAGCGGAACTGCGAAATTCAGCGACAAAGTGTTCCAGCCAGGTTTTCAGGTCGAGAAGTTCGGGTTGCGCTTCGCGTCTGCGCGACAATTGCAGGACATTTTCGATGACCCGATCAATGCGCCCCGACTGCTCATGAATGATCTGCCCCAGGCGTCGATCCGCTGCACTGAGCTCTTCCGATTCATTAAGCAGTTGAGCCGCATGACTGACGGCGCCCAGCGGGTTGCGTATCTCATGGGCAATCCCGGCGGTCAGGCGTCCCAGTGCGGCGAGTTTGAGCTGCTGCGCCTGATGGGCGATCTGCGACAGGTCTTCGAGAAAAACCAGCGTCTGACGCTGATCGCCACGGTTGAGTGTGGCAAAGCTCGGTTGCAGCACCAGCCCGACGGGGGCGGTGGTGATGCTGCGCGGCACCATGATTGGATTGACGAGCCACTGGCGCAGGCGTTCGACCAGTTGTGGCGAGCAGGTGTCGATGATCTGGCCGACCAGTTGCTCCTGACCCAGCAGGTGCAAGGCACCCTGATTGGCCAGCAGCACCTGGTGATTGGCATCCAGCACCAGAATGCCGGTACGCATGCGTTGCAGAATGAGTGCGTTGAGTGCTTCGAGGCTGTCGACATCCGCCGCGCGCTGTTCGGCCAGTACCTCGCTGACCTGCATGCGCGCTGTCAGCGCCTGCACCAGCAGGGCGGCGGCGAAGCACAAGGCGCCCAGCGAGCCAGCCTGCACGTAGTCGTTGGAAACCGAGGGTGTGCCGAAGCTGATGTAGAACGTCAGGTAGATGATGCCGATGGCCGAAACCGCAGCGATCAACAAGCCGATACGGCCGCGCAGCAACACGTTGCTGATCGCTACCGAGGCAATCAACAGGTTGCCGATACCGCTGGAAGGCCCGCCGGCTGCGTAGAACAGCGCGGAGAGCATGATCGCGTCGGTCATCGCCAGGCCGAAAAACTGTGCCTGACGGCTGGGGCGTTCCAGCAGCACGACGACCAGAATGTTGAACACCAGATACAACCAGCAGCCCGAGCGGAACAGGTTCGGGTTGGCCAGTTGCAGCAGCTCGGTTTCCAGGCTGCTGGAAATCAACAGGACCAGTACGATGCCGATGGTCAGTCGATAGAGGTGGTACAGCCGCAGAATCCGCTGTGCCTGCGGGCTGACAAGGGACGGTGAGTCAGCGGTCACGTGCCGCGGGGCCCTGCAGCCGGTGTGCCTCGCTGCAATACCATTGCTGTGCCTGGCTCAGCGCACGATCCTGTGGCAGATGAACGCCGCACTGCGCGCATCGCACCATGGGTGTCGACGCCAGTTCAGGCGGCTCGGCGCGGGATTTGGGCTTGGGGGGATTGATCAGACGCTTGACGAACCAGACCACCGCCGCGATCAACGCGACCCACATAAGTAAGCGAATCATGACTACCAGCTTAGTGATTGACGATGGCGCAGTGTAGCCAAGCCGCGAGCGGGCGCACAGTGGCAAAATTGATGCACAAAAAAAGAGGCCCGAAGGCCTCTTTTTTCATGCGCTCAGGATCAGTCGAACAGACCCAGGGTCATGTAGCTGAACCACGAACGGCTCTTGGTGCCTTTCGCTTCGGCGTCTTTTTCCGCCTGCTCGTCCAGCTCGGCCTGATTCTCCGGCAGCAGCTCTTTCGGAATGGAGTCCTTGGCGTCCTGGTACTGCTTCTTCATGTCCTGATCGGCGCGGGTCTGGCCAGGTGGCAGCGGTGCGCTACCGTCGATCAGGCCAAGGGTCGCTTTCGACAGCCATGAGCGGTTATCGGCTTCTGCTTCACGCGGGGTGAATTTGCCGTCAGCCAGTTGCGGGTGGTTCGGGTAGTTGGTCTTCAGCACTTCCAGACTGGTGGCAGCCAGGTCGTCAAGGTGCAGACGCTGATAAGACTCGACCATCACCGCCAGACCGTCGCCGACCGAAGGCGTCTCCTGGAAGTTTTCCACTACGTAGCGGCCGCGGTTGGCGGCGGCGACGTAGGCCTGACGGGTCAGGTAGTAGTCGGCTACGTGGATTTCGTAGGACGCCAGCAGGTTGCGCAGGTAAATCATGCGCTGCTTGGCGTCAGGCGCATAGCGACTGTTCGGAAAGCGGCTGGTCAGCTGGGCGAACTCGTTGAACGAGTCGCGGGCAGCGCCCGGGTCACGCTTGGTCTGGTCCAGCGGCAGGAAGCGCGCCAGAAGGCCCACGTCCTGATCGAAGGAGGTCAGGCCCTTCATGTAATACGCGTAGTCGACGTTCGGGTGCTGCGGATGCAGGCGGATGAAACGCTCGGCAGCGGATTTGGCTGCTTCGGGTTCACCATTTTTGTAGTTCGAGTAGATCAACTCGAGCTGAGCCTGATCGGCGTAGCGACCGAACGGATAGCGAGATTCCAGCGCCTTGAGCTTCTCAGTGGCACTGTTATAGCTGTTATTTCCCAGGTCGGCCTGCGCCTGCTGGTACAGCTCGACTTCGCTGAGGTTTTCGTCGATGACTTCCTTCGACGAACAGGCCGCAGTCAATGCGAGGATGGCGATCAGCAGCAGGTGTTTCACTTGCATGGCGGCTTGCGTCCCTATAACGGCCTGCTGTCTTGGGCGGGGCCGTCCTGTTATGATGAGCGCCCCGCGATACCGGCGGGACAAAAGACGCCGTATTTAACCACAAGCGCGCTGCCGAAACCAAAGGCTAGCCGCCACCTAGTCTGGTCATGTCCGAAAATATAGAACTTCGCGCAGAGGTGCCGTCCGAATTGGGCGGTCAACGCCTCGATCAAGTCGCCGCACAATTATTCGCTGAGCACTCGCGCTCGCGCCTTTCCGCCTGGATCAAGGACGGCCGCCTGACTGTGGACGGAGGCGTTCTGCGCCCTCGCGACATCGTGCACGGTGGCGCTGTTCTCGAGCTGATTGCCGAGCAGGAGGCCCAGGGTGAATGGGTCGCTCAGGACATCGAGCTCGACATCATCTATGAAGACGACCAGATCCTCGTCATCAACAAGCCCGCCGGGCTGGTGGTGCATCCGGCTGCCGGTCATGCCGATGGCACGCTGCTCAACGCCTTGCTGCACCATGTGCCGGACATCATCAATGTTCCGCGTGCCGGCATCGTGCACCGTCTGGACAAGGACACCACCGGTCTGATGGTGGTCGCCAAGACCATTCAGGCGCAGACACAGCTGGTTACCCAGTTGCAGAGTCGCAGTGTCAGCCGCATCTACGAGTGCATCGTGATCGGCGTGGTGACCGCTGGCGGCAAGATCGACGCACCGATCGGCCGTCACGGCCAGCAGCGCCAGCGCATGGCAGTGATGGAAGGCGGCAAGCAGGCGGTCAGTCATTACCGCGTGCTGGAACGCTTCCGCTCGCACACCCATGTACGGGTCAAGCTGGAAACCGGGCGTACTCACCAGATTCGCGTACATATGGCGCACATCAACTATCCGTTGGTCGGCGACCCGGCCTATGGCGGTCGTTTCCGTATTCCGCCAGCGGCCAGCCTGACCATGGTCGATTCGCTCAAGACCTTCCCGCGGCAGGCGTTGCATGCCCGCTTCCTGGAGCTGGATCATCCGACCACCGGTAAGCGCATGAGCTGGGAATCGCCGTTGCCGGACGATTTCGTCTGGTTGCTGTCCTTGCTCAAGCAGGATCGCGAGGCGTTCATCGGGTGAATGACTGGCTGATACCTGACTGGCCTGCGCCAGCACAGATCAAGTCCTGCGTTACCACTCGCTCGGGTGGGGTCAGCCTGGCCCCATTCGACAGCTTCAATCTGGGCGATCACGTCGATGACAGCCCGCAGGCCGTGGCGACCAATCGCCAGCGCCTGACCTCCAGTCTCAAGGCTCAGCCCGCCTGGTTGAAGCAGGTGCACGGAGTAGACGTCGTACCTGCCGATCTATCCCGCGTTTTAGAGGCCGATGCCAGCTGGACGAGCACGCCTGGCGTGGCCTGCACGATCATGACTGCCGATTGCCTGCCCGCGCTGTTCTGCCGTCGTGACGGCTCGCGGGTAGCAGCAGCGCACGCCGGCTGGCGTGGACTGGCGGCCGGGGTGCTGGAAGCGACGGCCAACAGCCTGCAAAGTGCTGCCGAAGACATCATGGTCTGGCTGGGACCGTCTATCGGTCAGCCGTCGTTCGAGGTTGGTCCCGAGGTGCGCGAGGCCTTTACCGCCAGCCACCCACAGACAGCCGCTGCGTTTGTCGCCAGTTCGAATCCTGATCGTTTCATGGCCGACATCTACGCGCTCGCCCGGTTGCGACTGGCAGCCCAAGGTATCCGCGCCGTGTACGGCGGCGGGCTGGATACCTTCACCGATCCGCGCTTCTTTTCCTACCGCCGTGCCGCGAGTACTGGCCGTTTCGCCTCGCTGATCTGGATCGAACACGCCTGATTGCCGGGCTGTTTTGCACAAGCCAGCTAGGCTTGCCTGAGCACTCGTCTGATCTGTATCAACCCCGGCCCGCTTGAAACGCGCAGAATCGTCCGCATCTAACTGGCTATTCAGCAGGTTTTCTTTATAGGTGTGTTCATTGCTCCGGCCTGCATTAAAGGAAGGTGACAAATGCGTATCGACAGATTGACCAGTAAATTACAGTTAGCGTTATCCGATTCCCAGTCGCTGGCCGTTGGCCTCGACCATCCCGCCATCGAACCTGCGCACTTGATGCAGGCGCTGCTTGAGCAGCAGGGCGGTTCCATCAAGCCTCTGCTGTTGCAGGTAGGCTTCGACATCAACAGCCTGCGCAAGGAACTGAGCGCAGAGCTGGATCGGTTGCCAAAAATCCAGAACCCGACCGGCGACGTCAACATGTCGCAGGATCTGGCGCGCCTGCTCAACCAGGCCGATCGTCTGGCGCAGCAGAAAGGCGACCAGTTCATTTCCAGCGAGTTGGTGCTGCTCGCGGCAATGGACGAGAACAGCAAGCTCGGCAAGTTGTTGTTGGGGCAGGGCGTCAGCAAGAAGGCCCTGGAAAACGCCATCAACAACCTGCGCGGCGAAGGTGCCGTGAATGACCCGAACGTCGAAGAGTCGCGTCAGGCGCTGGACAAGTACACCGTTGACCTCACCAAGCGTGCCGAAGAGGGCAAGCTCGACCCGGTGATCGGTCGTGATGACGAGATTCGTCGCACCATTCAGGTCCTGCAGCGTCGCACCAAGAACAACCCGGTGCTGATCGGCGAACCTGGCGTGGGCAAGACCGCCATTGCCGAGGGCCTGGCGCAGCGCATCATCAATGGCGAAGTGCCGGACGGCCTGCGCGGCAAGCGCTTACTGTCGCTGGACATGGGCGCGTTGATTGCCGGTGCCAAGTACCGGGGTGAGTTCGAAGAGCGCCTCAAGTCGCTGCTCAACGAACTGTCCAAGCAGGAAGGCCAGATCATCCTGTTCATCGACGAGTTGCACACCATGGTTGGTGCCGGCAAGGGCGAAGGCTCGATGGACGCTGGCAACATGCTCAAACCTGCACTGGCGCGCGGCGAGCTGCATTGTGTCGGCGCGACCACGCTCAACGAGTACCGCCAATATATAGAGAAGGATGCGGCGCTTGAGCGTCGATTCCAGAAAGTCCTGGTCGACGAGCCAAGCGAAGAAGACACCATCGCGATCCTGCGTGGCCTCAAAGAGCGCTACGAAGTGCACCACAAGGTGGCCATCACCGACGGCGCGATCATCGCGGCGGCCAAGCTGAGCCATCGCTATATCACCGACCGCCAGTTGCCGGACAAGGCCATCGACCTGATCGATGAAGCGGCCAGCCGCATTCGCATGGAGATCGACTCCAAGCCTGAAGTGCTCGACCGCCTTGAGCGTCGCCTGATCCAGCTGAAAGTAGAAGCTCAGGCCCTCAAGAAGGAAAAGGACGAGGCGGCGATCAAGCGCCTGGAAAAACTCCAGGGCGAAATCGAGCGTCTTGAGCTTGAGTACGCGGATCTTGAAGAAATCTGGACTTCGGAAAAAGCCGAGGTCACCGGCTCGGCACAGATCCAGCAGAAAATCGAACAGTCTCGCCAGGAACTGGAGGCCGCGCGCCGCCGGGGCGATCTGAACCGCATGGCCGAGTTGCAGTACGGGATCATTCCCGACCTGGAACGCAGCCTGCAGATGGTCGACCAGCACGGCAAGCCGGAAAACCAGTTGCTGCGCAGCAAAGTGACCGAGGAAGAAATTGCCGAGGTCGTGTCGAAGTGGACCGGTATCCCGGTGTCGAAGATGCTCGAAGGCGAGCGCGAGAAGCTGTTGCGCATGGAAACCCTGCTGCACAACCGGGTGATCGGCCAGGAAGAAGCGGTGGTCGCGGTCTCCAATGCCGTGCGTCGTTCGCGTGCCGGGCTTTCCGACCCTAATCGTCCGAGCGGATCGTTCATGTTCCTCGGCCCGACCGGCGTGGGCAAGACCGAGCTGTGCAAGGCGCTGGCCGAGTTCCTGTTCGACACCGAAGAGGCGATGGTGCGTATCGACATGTCCGAGTTCATGGAGAAACATTCCGTGGCTCGTTTGATCGGTGCGCCGCCAGGCTACGTTGGTTACGAAGAGGGCGGCTACCTGACCGAAGCCGTGCGTCGCAAACCGTATTCGCTGATTCTGCTCGACGAGGTCGAGAAGGCGCATTCCGATGTATTCAACATCCTCTTGCAGGTGCTTGAAGACGGACGCCTGACTGACAGCCACGGGCGCACGGTGGACTTCCGTAATACCGTGATCGTCATGACCTCCAACCTGGGCTCGGCGCAGATCCAGGAACTGGTCGGTGATCGTGAGGCGCAGCGTGCTGCGGTGATGGACGCAGTCGGTACGCACTTCCGTCCGGAGTTCGTTAACCGGATCGATGAAGTAGTGATCTTCGAACCGCTGGCGCGTGATCAGATCGCCGGTATCACCGACATCCAGCTGGGTCGCCTGCGCAAGCGTCTGGCCGAGCGCGAGCTGTCGATGACCCTGAGCCCCGAGGCGCTGGACAAGCTGATCGCCGTTGGTTACGACCCGGTCTATGGCGCACGGCCGCTGAAGCGGGCGATCCAGCGCTGGATCGAGAACCCGCTGGCGCAGATGATCCTCTCGGGCAGCTTCATGCCCGGCACAACCATCACTGGCAAGGTGGTCGACGACGAGATCACGTTTGTCTGACTGCGCTCGTCAACGCTCTATAGAAGGCCCTCGAACCGAGGGCCTTTTTTTGAGGCGCGGTCAGCAGTAGAATCAGGCCCGAGAGGCGATCTGAAAAAAAATCGCAAATCATTGTCTTAAAAAGCAATTTATAGGGTTGACAGGTGTTTTTAAAATTGTAGAATAGCGCGCCTCAGAGACGTGAACGCAACGATACAAACGAAGCGCAAAGGTCGATGAGATTGAAATCAACGAGTTAACAGCAAGCTGATTTCAAGGCGACAGGTTGTAAAGTTGAATCTGAAATCGATAGTTCCGCGATAGCTCAGTTGGTAGAGCAAGTGACTGTTAATCACTGGGTCCCTGGTTCGAGTCCAGGTCGTGGAGCCAGATTTCGCAAGGTTCAATGCAGTTTCAGTCGGGGTATAGCGCAGTCCGGTAGCGCGCCTGCTTTGGGAGCAGGATGTCAGGAGTTCGAATCCCCTTACCCCGACCATATTTGGGTCGTTAGCTCAGTTGGTAGAGCAGTTGGCTTTTAACCAATTGGTCGTAGGTTCGAATCCCACACGACCCACCATTTTTGGTCAGTTTGTATCTGGCTGGATCTTAGGGAGCGACGCCACAAGCGTCACCCAAATAGAAAACGCCTCCTCGGAGGTGTTTTTTAGCATCATCGGGGTATAGCGCAGTCCGGTAGCGCGCCTGCTTTGGGAGCAGGATGTCAGGAGTTCGAATCCCCTTACCCCGACCATTTTCGCCCAGCTGTATCAGGGTTGAAGATCAGGACTCAAGAACAGTCGTTTTGAGTCCAACAGAAAAGGCGTCCTTCGGGACGCCTTTTTTGTTGGGTGCATTTTCAGGTGAGATCGCGCTCAGCCGCTGCCTGATGCGACTCTGGTATCAGCAAGCTGCGATGTAAAACCGGAGCGCCCCGTACCGAGCGAATGCTTGTGTACGGGGCCTCACGCATGACATCGGGTACTGGAGTCAGCGTGCTCGCAACTGACAGGCCGCTGCCTGCCTTACTGACTGGCCCGCGTCGGCACTTTGTGACCCAGGCGTATCAGTTCGTTGGAGAAACACAAACCAGCGATGATCAGGGCCGCTCCCAGATAAAGGCTTTCGCGCGGTACCTCATTGAGGGCTACAAATGCCAGCAGTGCCGCAAACAGCGGTTCGGTGAGTTCAAGCGCTTGCACTTGGGATGGCTTGAGGTACTCAATGGCCTTGGTCGTGCAGAAAAAGCCTAGGATGGTCGGCAGGGCGGCCAGCGCCAGCAGTGCGGCGATGGCCATTGATGACAGCTCGCCAATCACGAAACCATCGGCGGTGGCAGGCATCAGCAGGTACAGGCTGCCGAAGAAGAGCAGTTGACGAGTGAAATGCAGGCCTCCCGAAACGCCCATTTTTTTCATGGCAACTGAAAACGCTCCGTAGCCACAGCCTGCGATCGAGGCCAGCGCTGCACCTTCCAGAGTGAAGCCCTGTTGCAAATCAGCGCCGAAGATCACTGCAATCCCTGAGATGGCAAGTGCGGCACCCACGGTTGCGTTTGCAGTGATGGCATCCTTCAGTAACAGGCGCCCCAGAATGATCGACGAGATTGAGGCACTGGCCATGAGTACGACGACGACACCCGCCGCAGCGTAATGCCGGTAGGCGGATGTTTCGAAATGGAACAGCACGAAAATGCCAAGGAACGCGCAGATCGCTGCCTGGCTCCATTTGGCGGCTGATGTCGGACGCTTGAGGAAAAGCAGCACGATCGAGAGCAGGATGCACCCCAGTATCGTTTTGATGACGGCAACGCTGCTGGAAGTGAAGCCATTGCTCATGAGTACCTTGCTGAGCACACCAATGGTTGCGTTCAGTGCAGCGGCGGAGAGCGCAAAGATAACGCCCTTGCTGAAATTGGATGGCATTGATGACGTTCCCTGTCGCTGGTTTGTCGTTTGAGAGGACTGAAGCGATTGCGGGTGGCCTGCAGATCCACGCTGGCCTTGGCAATCATCGTTAATGTTCGACGAGTTCGATGAACCAGGTCAAGGCCTGAAAAGTTGTCAAATACGGCAGCAACCCATAAAGCAGGTAATCCTCAACGCCTGACACGAGCGTCGAAAGCAGTGCGAGCAGACTTTGGCACACGGCCACTGAAAGCAGGTCCCGCTTGCTGGGGCTGCGAATCAGCCGATTGACCCAGCAGATACTTCAGGCTTGCCGGTATGCCGATCGGCAGAATTGCCAGTGGTCACAGCCAGTGCGTGGACTCACCCGGGTAAATCGCAAGGCTGCGCCGGAAAGTTGATATTGTTTCGCCATCTTAATCGTCCGGGTTCAGTTGTGATGTATGTTACAGAGACCGTATTCCCTGGGTTTACATCATAAGCGAGCATGATATATTAATACGATAGTGTGTCTAAAGGTGGATAAATTAAATTTAATTATTATTTCTCGATCAGTGAATGTACGCTCATTTAAATATTGCCAGAGGGCGATCATGAGCATGTGTCCGTCGAGACGCCACAGGGTTTAATTCAATAGACTGCCCGCTAATATGAGTGACTGCCATGAGTGATATTCTAAACAAAATAAAACATTATAAACTTCAAGAGATAGAAACGGCGAAAGCGAACTTGCCACTAAGCCGCATCAAGCAGCTTGCCTTTGAACAACCCAGCCCACGCGGTTTTTATAAAGCACTGAAAGCAAAAGAGCAGCAGGGCCTGATAGGCTTAATTGCAGAAATAAAGAAAGCCAGTCCATCAAAAGGCCTGATTCGCGAAGACTTCAACCCGCCCGAGCTGGCGAAGGCTTATGAAACCGGTGGGGCCGCCTGTTTATCCGTTCTGACCGACACGCCAAGCTTCCAGGGCTCGCCGCAGTTTCTCATCGATGCGCGAAACGCTTGCGCCCTTCCTGTGTTACGAAAAGACTTCATGTTCGATACGTATCAGGTGTATGAGGCACGTGCCTGGGGCGCGGACTGCATATTGTTGATCATGGCCTCATTGAGTGATGACCTGGCTGCCGAACTTGAAAGTGCGGCCATGACGTTGGGGATGGACGTCCTGGTGGAAGTGCATGACGAACATGAAATGGAGCGTGCGCTCAAACTGTCCTCCCCGCTGCTCGGCGTCAATAATCGCAACCTGCATACCTTCGAAGTAGACCTCGGCACAAGCGAGCGACTGGCATCCATGGTGCCCGCAGGCAAACTGCTGGTCGGTGAAAGTGGCATCGGCAACCATGACGATTGCCTGCGACTCAAAAAATCCGGCATTACTACCTTTCTGGTCGGCGAAAGCCTGATGCGCAAAGAGGATGTTGTAGCGGCGACAAGAACACTGCTGACCGGCAGCGCTGACTGACGCGTAGGAAACTCCCGGCTCAGAGGGGCGGTTATGCGCTCCTCTGATGCAGCCTGCGGAGAGTGTCCAACTTGATCTGGATACTGTTAATTAGATGTCGACGCCTTGGAAAACTCTGGATGAGTCTATTGGCGGTGTTTAATTTAAAGATAAGCAGGACTCATGAACGATACCTGCTCATCGCAGCCACTTCCGCTTGAGGGCGGCTGAGCGTGTCGTCATCAAGGGTGATAAGCCCCATCGCGCCTCCAATCAAAGTGCTGTTCCGCACCGTCTATCCGGGTCGATTGCTCAGCTGTGGTCGAACTCTTGTTGAACTCCGGCCAGACTCGACCCACTCCGAAATGGCCCCTTTTCAGCTTTTCCGGAGGGGGGTAAAAAGACACCACGATATGCGATTTGCGCCTCAGGGCAGCCATCGGATACGGGCTTTTTATCGGCGCCAACCGATACATTGCGATCCACCCCAAACCCCGCCTCGGCGGGGTTTTTTATTGGGCGAAATACAAGGAGACCCGTGCAAATGTTGAAAGACTACCGATGCGGACAGTGCAAGAAGCTGCTGGCTCGCATGGGTGACTACACAGAACTCCAAATCAAGTGCTCCCGCTGCGGGACGCTGAATCATGTGAAGGCCGTGAGCCTTGAGTTATCGCCTTTGAGCGAAAGAGGTACAGCAGCGTCGCTGCTGCCTCCCAAAGCTATTTAAAGGTATCAATTATGTCCACTAGCAGCTCTGCTGTAAGCCAGCTCAAAAATAGTCCTCTAGCAGGTAACATCAACTACGCACCCACTGTCTGGTCCCGCGCTGATGCGCTGAAGGTCAATGAAAATGACCCGACCACCACGCAGCCACTGGTCAGTGCCGACTTCCCGGTCATGAGTGATACGGTATTCATCTGGGACACCATGCCGCTGCGCGAGCTGGATGGCACGGTGGTTTCGGTCAACGGCTGGTCGGTCATCCTGACCCTCACGGCTGACCGTCATCCCAATGATCCGCAATACCTCGACGCCAATGGCCGTTATGACATCAAGCGTGACTGGGAAGATCGTCATGGCCGCGCACGCATGTGCTACTGGTACTCGCGTACCGGCAAGGACTGGATCTTTGGTGGTCGTGTAATGGCCGAGGGGGTATCGCCCACCACGCGAGAGTGGGCGGGCACACCCATACTGTTGAATGACAAAGGCGATATTGATCTTTATTACACCTGCGTCACGCCCGGCGCAGCGATCGCCAAAGTACGTGGTCGTATTGTGACGTCCGATCAGGGCGTGGAGTTGAAAGACTTTACCCAGGTCAAAAAACTGTTCGAGGCCGACGGCACCTACTATCAAACCGAAGCGCAGAACTCGAGCTGGAACTTTCGCGACCCCAGCCCGTTCATTGACCCCCGTGACGGCAAGTTGTACATGGTGTTTGAAGGCAACGTCGCCGGTGAACGCGGCTCGCACACAGTAGGGAGTGTCGAGCTGGGTCCTGTGCCACCAGGTCATGAAGAGGTGGGCGGGGCCAGATTTCAGGTAGGTTGTATCGGTCTGGCGGTCGCAAAAGATCTCACTGGTGAAGAGTGGGAAATACTTCCACCCTTGGTGACAGCCGTCGGCGTGAACGATCAGACCGAGCGCCCGCACTATGTCTTTCAGGACGGCAAGTATTACTTGTTCACCATCAGTCACAAGTTTACGTATGCCGATGGTATTACAGGGCCAGACGGTGTCTACGGTTTTGTCGGCGAACATTTGTTCGGCCCGTACCGGCCAATGAACGCTTCCGGCCTGGTGCTCGGCAATCCGCCCGAGCAGCCTTTCCAGACGTATTCCCACTGCGTCATGCCGAACGGTCTGGTGACTTCATTCATCGACAGCGTACCCACCGAAGGTGAGGATTATCGTATCGGCGGCACCGAAGCGCCCACGGTGAGAATCCTGTTGAAGGGGGATCGCTCGTTCGTGCAGGAAGAATATGACTACGGTTACATTCCTGCGATGAAAGACGTGCAACTGAGCTGACACGCCGTCCGCGTACGATGCCTGAAGAACGCCTGTGCGAGCAGGCGTTCTTTTCAGACGTTCAGGCCAGCAGCTTGCTCATCGCGATGATCTGCTCGGCCATGGTTACCTGCCAGCGTCTTGGAAGGTGTCGTACTCGTTAATGAATAGGTATTTCAAAATGCCCATGCATGGACAGCGTATTTCGTTTCCTCAGAACCCTACACAAAGGAGAAACCGCAGTGGCGACCGCGAATAAAAATCTCAAGGCGACTTGGGTCGCAACCGTTACGAATCTTGACTGGCCGTCAGTCTCGTCTCTGGCCATCACTGATGAGGCCGCACGTGTCAGTGCACAGAAAGAAGAGTTGACCGGCATTCTTGATGACATTGCGGCAATGAAAATGAATGCGGTTATATTCCAGGTTGTTCCCTGCGCAGATGCATTCTACGCATCAGACCTGCTTCCATGGTCGAAATACCTGACGGGAACCCTCGGGAAAAATCCCGGCTTCGACCCACTGGCTTATGCTGTTGAGCAGGCGCACGCTCGTCATATTGAGCTGCACGCATGGGTGAACCCGTACCGCGTATCAATGAACACCAGTGATGCCACAATAGAAGAGCTGAATAACTCATCCTCTGACTCGCCGGCCAGTGTGTTTAAACGGCATCCTGAATGGACAGGCACTTCAGCGAAGCGCTTTGTTCTCGATCCCGGCATACCTGAAGTTCAGGCGTGGGTGAATAGCATTGTTGAAGAAATTGTCACTCAATACGATGTGGATGCCATTCAGTTCGACGATTACTTTTATTATGAATCCGCCGATTCCCTGCTCAATGATGATGCTACCTACCAGACCTACAATACGACCTTTACCACAAAGGCCGACTGGCGACGGAATAACACGTATTCGCTGGTTGATACATGCCATAAAAAAATAGCCGCCGTTAACTCGGATGTCTTGTTTGGTATCAGTCCGGCAGGCGTCTGGCGGAATAAATCTGACGACCCGCTGGGGTCTGATACGCAGGCCGGTGCGTCCAACTACGACTTCGCGTATGCAGACACGCGGAAATGGGTCATTGACGGCATCATTGATTATATTGCCCCGCAGGTCTACTGGCCGTTTGCCCGGGAGGTTGCCCGCTATGACGTCATCACACAGTGGTGGGCGGATACCGTGAGGGGTACCGGCACAGCGTTATATATTGGTATGGCTCTGTATAAAGTGGGAACGGCATCAGCAGCCGAGCCCGACTGGACGGTTGAGGGAGGCGTGCCTGAAATGACCCGTCAGCTTGACCTGAATGATTCTCTGACTGAGGTATCCGGGTGCATGTTTTTTCGACATATGTTTCTGCGGGCCTCACAGACTCAGCAGGTGGTTGACTACCTGAAGCGTCGCTGGGCCGACGTCTAATATATTTATTGTTTGGGGGGCACGTAACAGAAAGTGCACTTAAGCCCCGTGCAAGTCCGTAAACCCTCGTGCAGCCAGGCTACTTGCAGGAGCGACCTGGCGTGAAGCAACTGCTGATCTGCGCCCATTTCTCACCGGGCAGCGCTCCGGCCAACATCTGGGCATTAGGCTCTGTACGAAAAGTGGCTGCGCTCGGTGATGCTTCGTTAAAAACAGGCTCGGAATGCTCATTTACAACACGTAGACTCCGCTTCCTCGCCTGTTTTTGCCTCGCCTGACCTTCGCTCGCCGACTTTTCGTACAAAGCCTAGTCAGCGGCGGCAGCTTTTGGACGTCAGGCACCATGAAGTCAATGCTCATCGATTGCAGACCTGTTTTGAGGGAGTGACCGACACCCGTTCGATGTACTGGTATTTCTTGCGGGGCAGAATGGGCAACAGAAAATGCTGGTGTACTCGTTCTGGCTGACCACGATTTCTGTGGCGTGAAGATGTTGAGTTAATCGCGGTGAGATGGATCTTCAGGTAAGCGTGCCAAGAATGCTGTGGAATCAGTATCCACAGCATCACGACCCGAAGCAGTAGAAAACCCTTAGAGCGAAAACCTGGCCACCAGCTTGTTCATGTCTGCAGCAAGCACTGAGAGCTCGGAACTGGCCGCCGCTGTCTGATTGGCCCCCGTTGCGCTCTGGATGGAAAGATCGCGAATACTCATCAGGTTGCCGTCGACCGAACGTGCGACCTGCGCCTGCTGCTCCGATGCGGTCGCAATCATCAGGTTCATTTCGTTGATTTCATTGATTGCCTTCGCGATCAGCGTGAGCGCTGCTCCGGCTTCATGAGCGATGGTGAGTGTGCCATCGGCCTGGTCGCAACTTTCGCTCATGGCCTTGGTGGCCTGCGCAGTGCCCGTGAGGATGTCGCCAATCATTTTCTCGATTTCCTGGGTCGAGGTCTGGGTGCGATGTGCAAGCGCTCTGACTTCATCGGCCACCACCGCGAAACCGCGTCCCTGCTCACCTGCCCGGGCCGCTTCGATTGCCGCGTTCAGGGCCAGGAGATTGGTTTGCTCCGCAATCGTACGAATGACTTCCAATACCTTGCTGATGTCCTTGGACTGCACGGCCAGACGCTCTACATCGGCACTGGTGTTCTGCACGGTCTTGCTCAGTTTCTCGATGGCGTCGACCGTGCTGGTCACCCGTGCCGCGCCGGTGCGGGTTGACTGATCAGAGGCTTTGGCTGCATCCGATGCCGCGGCAGCATTACGCGCCACCTCATCGACTGCAGCGGTCATCTGGTTGACGGCGGTGGCTGCCTGATCGATTTCGTTATTCTGGCGCAGCAAACCTCTGCTCGACTCTTCGGTGACCGCATTCATTTCCTCGGCGGCGGACGCCAGTTGAGTGGATGAATCGCCGATCAGCTTGATCGTATCGCGCAGGTTGTTTTGCATCACCTGGGTAGCGCGCATCAGGTCGGAGAATTCGTCTTTGCCCGTGACGGTAATCACGCTGCGCAGATCACCCTTGGCGATGGTGTCGTTGACCCGCAGCATGTCGCGCAATGGTGCAACGATACTTTTGGTAAACAGCACGGCCAGCACAATCGTCGCCAGCGTCGCGGCTGCAATAATGAAGATCACAAACGTTAAGCCGCTTTGATACGAATCCTCGGATTCTTTTCCTGAGTTGGCGGCCTCGTCAATGTTCATTTGAACAAGTCCGTTTACAGCGTCGTCGAGAAGACGGGTAACAGGGGTGACATTGGAGCTCAGGTAGGCCAGCGCTTCGTTGGCTGCGTTTTTACGGATAAGTGCAGTCACCTGATCGAATGCAACCAGTGCTTTATCGGTGTTTTCAGACACGGCCTTGAACAGTTGTCCTTCTTTATCGCTGGCGACAAACGGGGCGTAAAGGGCTACCTGCTTTTTCAACTCTTCGCTCAGCGAAGCGATCATGCCGGTCGTAGTGGCCATGTCCTGCGGATTGGTCTGGGACAGCATTCTGCGGACTTCCAGGCGCAGGCGCAGCATCGTGGCGTTGATTCTGTCTGCAACCACCACGCTGGCCAGGGCGTCGTTTTCAAGGTCTCTGGCCGTCTCGCGAATTTCCCCCATTTTCCATACTGAAATACCGCCCAAGGCGACCAATAGGAGCGCAATAAACATAAAGCTGAGTGCTGCGCGCGCAGATACTTTCAGGTTTCTCATTGCCACTGACCTCCTTGTAGAATTGATTTTTCACGGTTGTAGAACTATCGGCTACTAATAGTATAACTTTAGGGTGTGAGAATTAGTTGCTGTATTAGTTGTGCACATTTTTGTGTTTCTTTAGTTTTTAGTGCGCTTTTTTGGGGCGGAAACTTATGTAGGCGAAGGGTGGTGCAGCTTGCTTAGTTGCAGCTATTCATCAGTAGGCGATTGAAACAGAAGGACAAAGCCAAGCTTTTAGGGGGGCATACGCCCAGCCGCTCTCACCCCTCTCAATCGTAACCATTCAATACGGTCAGCGTTTCAGGGGCGTCAATCAGAAACTCAAGAGCCGTCGTTTTTTGTCAGGATCGTCCCGCGTGACGACTCGATGCGTGGGCTATCCCACGCAAGGCTTCATAGCGATTCTCTGACCACCAGCGGGCAATCCACCGGCTGGGAGCCCGACACTTCAAGGCTTTCGATCAAGTGCCGGGCGGCGTTGCGACCGATCTCGTAATACGGCAGTTGCACCGTGGTCAGCGCAGGAATGAACAGCTCGGCGATGCCGATCATGTTGTCATAACCCAATACGGCGACATCGCCAGGGATTTTCAGACCCTGGCCCAGCAGCAGCTGGTAGGCACAAAAGGCAATGCGGTCATTGCCGCAGATCAGAATGTCGAACTGCGGACGGCCGTCCAGCATGTGCCGGGCCAGGATGGCGGCAGTTTCCCAATAGGCGTCATGCTCGGACAGGTTGTATTGCAAGAGCTCGTCGCGAGCCAGGCCGAATGCCTCGCAGGCACGCAACATACCCGCCTGGCGGATTTCCCAAGCCAGGCTCTGTTTTGGCAGGTTGATGAACAGCGGGCGTCGATAGCCCTTGCTGAACGCGTGGTGCAACGCACGGTACTGACCGGTTTCGTCGTCCGGCACATAACTGACCAGGCTGCTGTCATCGGCTACGCAGTTGGCGAGCACCAGCGGTTTGCTCTTCAAACGCTGGGGGATACTTACTTTGCGTAAGCCCATGGCGCTGAAGATCAACCCGTCGGGGCGGTGCGAGAGCATCAGGTCGATGTTCTGGTCGGTGGGCGGATTGCTCAGCAGGTTGAGGATAAATACGTTCCAGCCTGCCTGCTGCGCGGTCTGTTCGATGGACAGCAGCAGCTCGACCGCAAACGGCGTCGTTGCGGTGTCCAGGGCAAATACGCCGATGGTTCGGGTCTGCAGGTTGTCGCCGCGAATCCGGCGAGCCGACAGGCTGGGGACGAATTGAAGCTCATCGATCGCGTTGCGCACTCGCTGATAAGTCTCGGGGCTCAGCTTTCCCGGATCATTGAGCGCCCGAGACACCGTCATCAGAGACACACCGGCCAGTTTTGCAACGTCTTTAACTGAGGTCATGCGAGGCGGGGCCTGTCGGGTTGACTGATGATTATCATGCTACAGAGACCTGATTTTTTTCGCGACTTCAATGATTTACCGACAGGTATCCCGAGGAGAGTTGCCATGCGTCGGCAATGCAGACTCGGCCTCCGGTTCCATTGGCAATAAGCTTCACCCCCAGGCTGTCGGTCTGTGGATAAAGGCGGCTGCTGAAGCTGAAACTGCCGTTTTGCTCGAACACCTCAATGGATGAGCGATCAAGGAAGATCTGCAGTTCAAGCTGATTCTGTTGTGGATCTATCGCTACGCTGCGCTGACCGCTGACGTGGGTGCCCGACTGATCTCGGTCCAGTACCAAACGTTTTAGCGCCGCATCGTAGTAAAGCAGAGTCTGCTCCTGGCCATCCGGACTGCAACGCAATGCCACGCCCAGGTGACCTTCGGTACAGTCGAGCAGGTCCAGGTGCACGTGGATTTCGAGCATGTCGCCGTGTATGTCGGTCAGCCACTGGCTACCCGCTTCGCTCCACCAAGGGGTGCCAGGCAACGGTGTTTGGCGCAACGCTATCAGTTCGCGTGCGGGTTGTACGCAAAGGCGATTTGCGCGCACTTCAAGTTCACGCGGCAGGCCGAGCATGCCGCGCCAGTGATGCGCTTCGGTTGGGGTCGGGCTTTCCCACATGTCGACCCACGCCCACAGCAGACGCCTGCCATCGGCAGCCACCAGCGTCTGCGCCGCATAGAAATCGTGGCCGCTGTCCAGCTCGATAAAAGGCCCGCCGGTGAATTGCCATTGATTGTCGACCTGGCCCACTCGATAGCCGGTGTGGAACCGGTTCAGTCGCTCGTAGCGCTGTGCCGGCATGCCCTGGGGGGAGTAAAGCAGTACGTCGCGTCCATTGAGGCCAAACAGGTCCGGGCATTCCCACATATAGCCGTCGCCTTCGTCGCCTGTGGACACATAGCTGACGAATTCCCACGCGTGCAGCTCCTTGGATCGATAGATCGGCAGCAGCGGTTTGTCACCCAGGCGTGCGCCGGCAATCAGGTACCAGTGACCATCCTGTCGCCAGACCTTCGGGTCACGGAAATGAATCATTTCGTCTTGCGGCGGGGTGTCGATGACGGCGCCGTGTTTGCTGAAGCTGATGCCGTCGGTACTGGTAGCCAGGCACTGCACCTGACGGATAAAACGCTCGTCGCCCACTTCACCCAGCCATGTGTGCCCGGTGTAGATCAGCGCCAGTGTGTCGCCACACACCACTGCACTGCCGGAAAAACAGCCGTCCCGATCGAAGTCTTCACCGGGTGCCAAGGCAATGGGCAGGTGTTGCCAATGGACCAGATCGGCACTCTTTGCATGGCCCCAGTACATCGGGCCCCATTTCGCGTCGAACGGGTGGTGTTGATAGAACACATGATATTCGCCGCGAAAGAACACCACCCCGTTGGGGTCGTTCATCCAGCCTGCCGGCGGGGCCAGGTGATAACCGGGGCGATAATCGTGGACGAGCTGCGACAGGCCCTCTTCCAGCGCATGGTGCGCGCGCTCGAGGGCGGGAGACATCGGGTTGCTCATGGCATTTGCAGAAAAACTCATAGGGTGCCTGCTTGTACGAGGTGCGGTGTGGTGCCGGGTGTCAGGTGTTGACTGGCGTCTGTGTGGCGCTTCAGGGCCAGGCCATCGGCGTCGAACAGGTGCAGGTTGCTGTCGTCGAATTGCAGCGCGACCTGGTCGCCCACCTGCCAGCCGGCCTTGGCATCGCAGCGACAAATCAAGGGCTCGCTCGCCCCGGTAGCCAGGTGCACATAGACCTCGCTGCCCAGGTATTCGACATCGGATACCGTGACGCCAACGCCGTTGTTCGCAGCATTGAGGGTGATGTGCTCCGGGCGAACACCCAGGGTCAGTTGCGCGTCCTCGGTCAGATTCGAGCTGTCGAAGGGCAGGGATTTCATGCCCAGTGCCGGGATATCGATCAGGCTGCTGCGACCCGGTGCCTGCAAGCTCACGGGCAGAAAGTTCATTCTCGGCGAGCCCAGAAAACCGGCGACGAAAAGGCTGGCAGGGCGCTCGTAGAGTTCGCGTGGCGAGCCGACCTGTTCGACCTGACCGCCGTTGAGCACGACGATCTTGTCCGCCAGGGTCATCGCCTCGACCTGATCGTGGGTGACGTAGATCATCGTCGAGCCCAGCCGCTTGTGGAGCCGGGCGATTTCGTTGCGCATCTGAACCCGCAACGAGGCGTCCAGGTTGGAGAGCGGTTCATCGAACAACAGGATGTCCGGTTCCCGCGCCATGGCTCTGCCCATGGCCACACGCTGGCGCTGCCCGCCGGACAGTTCCCGGGGCTTGCGCTGCAGCAGTTTGTCCAGTTGCAGAATCTGCGCGGTTTTCAGCACGCGTTCGCGCAGGCTGCTTTTTTCCGTCTTGGCCAGCTTGAGGCCAAAACTGATGTTGTCGTAGACGCTCATGTGCGGGTACAGGGCGTAGGACTGAAAGACCATGCCGACACCACGCTCGCGCGGTTCCAGGTCATTGACCCGCCGTCCGTCGATCAGCAGGTCGCCAGCACAGATCGAATCCAGTCCGGCGATCAAGCGCAGCAGCGTTGACTTTCCGCAGCCCGACGGGCCGACGAACACAACGAACTCACCTGCAGCGATCTCCAGGCTGACGTCGCGCAGAATACGCGTACCGCCCAATTGCTTGTTGATGTTGGCTAGCTTCAATTTCATCACGATGCTGTTCCTTGTCAGTTGTGTGCATCAACCTTTCAACGCGCCGGCAGTGAGGCCGGAAACGATGCGGCGCTGGAAGATCAGCACCAGAATCACCAGTGGCACGGTCACCAGTACCGACGCCGCCATCAACAGACCCCAGGGCAATTCGTGGGAGCTGCCACCCGAGATCAGGGCGATGGCGACCGGGACCGTTCGTTGCGCGTCTGTCAGGGTGAAGGTCAGGGCAAACAGGAACTCGTTCCACGCGGCAATGAACGCCAGCAGGCCGGTCGTGACCAGTGCGGGCCACAGCAACGGCAGCAGCACGCGGGTCAGTGTGACCCAAGGCGATGCGCCGTCCATGATTGCCGCTTCTTCCAGTTCATGCGGCAGTTGCCCCATGAAGGTGGTCAGCACCCAGACGGTGAAGGGCAGGGTGAAAATCGTGTAGCTCAGGATCAGCGCCCACGAGGTGTTGTACAGACCCAGCGCGCGGATCACTTCAAACAGCCCTGACAGCACCGCCACCTGAGGAAACATCGAGACCCCGAGCACCATCATCAGCACCGTGCCGCGCCCTCGGAACTTGACCCTGCCCAGGGCATAGGACGCCGTCAGGCCGAGGAACAGCGCCAGCACCACCACACTCAGCGCAACCACCAGCGATTTGGCGATGGCCTGCAGGAATGACGCCTGACTGAGGACCGCTGCGTAATTGGAGAAGTCGGCTTCGGTGATCCAGTAGCTCACTTCAAACAAGGCGCTGGACGGTTTCAGCGAGGTCAGGACGGCGTAATAGAAAGGGAAGATCGCGTACAGCAGCACGACCCCGACCAGGCCCCAGAAGGCCAGACGCAGCAGGGCTTTCTTCAGTGGGCGCAGGTTCATGAGCGCACCTCCAGCTGGCGACGTCCGAGGTACAGGTAAAGCATGGCAATCACGGCCACGACCAGAAACAGCAGGGTGGAGGCGGCGCTGCCGTAGCCGACGTCCTGGAACTCCACCAGGTGCTGGCGGGCATAGACCGACATGCTCATGGTGCTCGAGGAGTTGGAGGTCAGTACGTAGATGACGTCGAAGACCCGCAACGAGTCGAGGATGCGAAAGATCGCGGTGACCAACAAGGCGGGCATCAGCAACGGCAAGGTGACACGCCAGAACACCCGCACCGGATGAATGCCGTCGACCCGGGCGGCTTCGTAGCAATCGCTTGGCAGCATCTGCAGTGCCGCGAGCATCAGCAGGGTGACAAAGGGCACGGTCTTCCAGACGTCGACGATGATCACTGCCCACATCGACAGGTCCGCATCTGCCGTCCAGGCCAGTGGCGCGTCGATCAGGCCCAGGCCCAGCATCATGTGGTTGATGATGCCGAACTGGTCGTTGAGCATCCATGACCAGATCTTCGCCGAGACGATGGTCGGAATCGCCCAAGGGATCAGAATCAACGCACGCACCAGCGCGCGGCCGGTGAACTTGACGTTCAACAGCAACGCCACTGCCAGTCCCAGAACCATTTCCAGCCCGACCGACACCACGGTGAAATGCAGGGTGTTGCGCACCGCGTTCCACCATTGCGGATCGACCAGCACGCCAGACCAGATAACGCCGTCGTAGAGCAGATAATTGCTCAGGCCCACGAATGAGCCACTGCCGGTATCCGACAGATCGGCGTCGGTCAGGCTGAACCAGAATGTGCGCAGCAATGGCCAGGCTGCCACCAGCACCAGGCACACCAGCATCGGCGTCAGAAACAGCCAGGCGGCGCGTAGCCTGCGACGTTGTACAGGCGTTTCTCGGGTGACGAGTTCGTCGTCTCCGGGGTAGTCGGTAGAAGAGACAGGCATGTTGATTTCCTTACGTGTGGCTTACCAGTTCCGGCGTTTGATGCGGGTCAGTTCGCGTTCCAGTTCGACCAGTGCCTGATCAACCGGTATATCGCCCGCCAGCACGCTATGCACCCGATCGAAGAATGCGTTGGAGACGCGTGGGTAGCCGTTGGCCGTGATGGCGGCGGGGCGCATGACCCCATTGCTGAGGATGCTGTGCAACTGGGGGTAGTAAGGCATCGCCGCGAGCAACTCGGGGTCGGCATACAGGGACTCGATGACCGGGTTGTAGGCACCTGCCAGAGCACGCTGTTTTTGCTGTTGGGCGCTGGTCAGGTAGGCAACCAGTTCTGCCGCCAGCTTGGGGTTGCGGCTGTAGCGCGAAACCGCCAGGCCCCAGCCTCCGAGCGTTGAAGCGTGGGTGCCGTTCGCGCCGCCACTGGGCAGGGGCGCTACGCCGACCTTGTCTTTTATCGCGCTGTCCTTGCTTTGCACCAAGGCCCAGACATAAGGCCAGTTGCGCATGAACAGTGCATTTCCCGACTGGAACACGCCACGGCCTTCTTCCTCGGTGTAATTGAGGACGCCGGGCGGGGAGATGTCGCCGACCCAGCTTTTGGCCAGGGTCAGCGCGACTCTTGAGGCCTGGCTGTTGACCACGATGTCTCCGCGCGGGTTGACCAGTCCGCCGTCCGGCTGGCTGCTGATCCATTCCAGGGCGTTGCACGTCAGGCCTTCATAGGCGCGCCCCTGGAACACATACCCCCACATAGTGGCGTTCCCCGCATCGCGCTCGGCTTTTTGCACTTTTTTGGCGGTAGCGGTCATGTCCTCCCAGGTCTGGGGGACCGGCTGTTGGTACTTGTCGAGCAGATCCTTGCGGTAGTACAGCAGCCCCGAATCAGTAAACCAGGGCATCGACACCAGCCGGCCGTCGACGGTGGCGTTGTCCACCTGGGCCTGGAAATAGCCTTGTGTCGCAGTCGCCGGAAGCAGTTCGCGCAGGTCCGTCAGGTGTTTGGCGAGCATCCCCGGCCACACCATGTCGATTTGAATGATGTCGATGTCGGTGGACTGGGCACTGAGGATCTGCTGGTAGAACGACAGGCGCTCGGTCGCAGAGTTAGGCGTGGATACCACCTGAACGTTGTTGCCGGTCTGTTTTGACCAGCTATCGACTGCCTCCTTGCACAGTTGCAATTCAGCGCCGACGGCCCCGCACGAGATCGTCAGATCGGCTGCGTTCGACAGCGCAGGAAACCCGGCAGACAGGGTGAGCAGCGCGGCGGGAAGAAGAGATTTCAGCTGTTTCATAGAGCCCTCTTTATTTTTGTTTTTATAAAAGTTAACGTTAACATCGTCAATTTAGCAGCGTATTTTCGATGTGGCACCCTTTTTTCTTCGATTTGCACAATTTTTCGCTGAAGAGAAAAGGCTCGGCCAACGTCACGAAAACAATAAAAACAAAACAGGAAGTCCACATGCAGAACGCATCAAGATGGCTACTCGCAGGGGTACTCGGTACGTCGACAAGCGTCGCTCAGGCCGCGACGCTGGAAGAGCGGATGGCCGCATTCGAAGCCCGTGCCAGCGCTGCGGAAAAACGTGCAGCCGCAGCCGAACAGCAAACCCAGGCGCTCGCCCGTGAGCTTCAGCAACTCAAACTCGCCACCCCCGCTGCGCAGCCTGCCGCGCCCACTTCCGCGTCGACTGTGGCAGCCAGTCCACAGCCCGCCCTGGATGATCGCGTGGCAAAACTCGAAGCCCGCCAGCAAAGCATGGAGAAGCCAGGCAGTGCCGGACACCTCACCGACGGGTTCAGCTTCAAGGGCTACGCTCGCTCCGGTCTGTTGATCAACGACGGTTTGGGCGGCGGTCGCGGTGGGCCTTATACAACCCCCGCAGGCTCAGTCGGTGGGGCGGTCGGGCGCCTGGGTAACGAAGACGACACCTACATGCGCTTCGATCTGTCGAAAGAGATCTACGCGCAGAACGGCACACGTTCCAAGTTCACTGTCTCCATCGCCGACGGCGTTGAAAGCTATAACGACTGGACACCTACCGAAAGCAGCCTGAACGTGCGTCAGGTATTTACCGAACTCGACCACATCGCCGCCTTCAAGGGTAATTCGGTGTTCGAGAACTCCACCCTGTGGGCCGGCAAGCGCTTCGACAGGGATAATTTCGATATCCACTGGCTGGACTCGGACGTGGTCTTTCTGGCCGGTACCGGTGGCGGTATTTACGATGTACAGATGACCAAGGACTGGCGCTCGAACTATTCCCTGATCGGACGTAACTACGGAGATTTCAGTGAGGGCGGCATCGATGCTGATGTGGAAAGCTACATCCTGACCTCCAACCAATTCTTCGACAATGGTCAGTGGCAGTGGATGTTCAACGCCATTGGCGCAAAGAAAAACGACGTCGGTACGCGCACCAATCAAGCCGGTTTTGCGCCCGCAGACTCAGGCCTGCACACCATGTTGGCCAATCACCAGAAGGACTTTTTCGGCCGCGAAGGCTTCTTCAAGACCGCGTTGCTTTATGGGCAGGGCCTGGGTGCACAGGTCAAGGACATTGGCTCGGATGGCGAACTGCTCGACGACGCCCGCGCGTTGCGTCTGGCCATGTATGGCGAGACGCCTATCGCGCCGGGATGGCGCATCGGCCCGAGCCTGCTGGCCGAGCAGAGCAAAGACCGCTATGTCAAAGGCGACGATTACCGCTGGCTCACGCTGAACATGCGCCTGGCCAACGAGATCAACAGCAACTTCGAGATGGCCTACGAGCTGAGTTGGCAAACCATGGACCTCGACCCGCAAGGCTACCTGCAACGCAATGCGGTTGACGGTAGCTTCTGGAAGTTTACGGTTGCGCCGACCTTCAAGCCGGACATGGGTGACCTGCTCACACGTCCCGAACTGCGAGTGTTCGCAAGCCTCATGAACTGGTCTTCGGACCTGGACCGCTACAGCACGACCGGCAACTTCGGCAAAAGTGATTTCAACTCCGGAGGTGTATGGCAATTCGGCATTCAGATGGAGACTTGGTTCTAGGCACGGTATTCAAAGCCCGGCGCAATGTGCCGGGCTTTGAATCTGTCTACTGCTACCCAACGGGCAACAAGACAGTCCTACTGACCAGCTACGCTCTTCATCACCTGCACCCTGAGCACCTTGTTGGCAGCGGTAATGTACGCCCAGCTTGCCTGCTCGCTGGAGCAGAACGTCAGGTTGCTGGTATCGGCAGCCGCGACCAGCAGTTTTCCGAGTGGCTTGCCTGCTGCGGAAAACACCTGAATACCTTCCTTGCTGCTGCTCCACAGGTTGCCAAGCGCGTCGACTTTGATCCCGTCAGGGATGCCGGGCTGGATGTCAGCGAACACCTTGCCGTTGATCAAGCGACCGTCGCGCACCTGATAGACCATGATGCGATGTGCCAGCTTCTTGTTGGTGAAGTCGTGGGCCATTTGTGAGTCGGCCACATAAAGCAGCTGTTGATCCGGCGAGAAGGCCAGGCCGTTGGGCGAGTGGACTTCGGGAGTGTCGAGACGGGTGATCTGCCCGGTGTCGGGTACGTAGCGATAGATGAACTCGCCGCCTTGCTCGGGCTTGCCGCCATAGCCCTCGCTTTTGCTCAGCACCCCGAAGGTGGGATCGGAAAACCAGAGAGCGCCGCTTTTATCCGCCACGACATCGTTCGGGCTGTTCAGCCGTTTGCCCTGGTAGGTGTCGACCAACGTATGCCACTCACCATTGGGCTCCTGCCGCACGATGCCGCGCTTGCCATGCGAGGCCGCCACCACACGGCCCTGGCCGTCGAGCGTATGCCCATTTTGAAAGTCGGCCTTTTCCAGCCAGGTGGACACGCCATCCTTTGCCTGCCAGCTGCTGACCTTGTTGGCCTTGATGTCACTCCAGATCAAACGACCATCGGCCAGGCACAGCGGGCCTTCTGCCCACTTCGCCTGATCGGTCAGCAGCTCGACGCGAGCCTGGGGGGCAACCAGTTGGCTGAAGGCCGGATCGATAACCACTTGCCGAACAGGGGCGACGGCGTCGGTTGCGCCTGCTGAACCTGCGGCCAGGAGCGCACCGCCCAATAACCATGAGGAGGGGCGCAGAAAGTGTTTTTTACGGGTCGGTTTCATAGGTTCAGGTCCGTGGGCGATCAGTAGGCACAGCTGCCATTGGTACGTTTGTCAGCCGCACCCGGTTTAAGTTTGATGATCAGTTGAACATTGGGTTGATCACCCACGGTGCGCGTCAGGTGGCCTACACGCTCGTCATCCGGACGCGGCCGGGACCGGGTGTCGGCATTGAACTGCATCTCTCCCGGTCCTTGCACCAGCACACTGCCATCGGTGGTCTCCACTGACCATTGCCCCTGCAGGGTGATGACCCATTGTGGACCCGGCGCGTGGTGCCAGTTGCCGACGTATCCCACCGGCAGCACCGCATAAGCGATGCTTTCAATATCGTCAGGGGAGACGCCAACCCATTGCGGCGCGGCTGGCGGGGCATAGCTTTTGAACTCCAGGCCTTCCAGGCGGCAGTGGCCCACATGCGTGGCACCTTTTTCGTCAGCCCACAGCGTGGCATACGAAACAGGCGGTTGCAGTTGACCGTTGCTGTGAGTCATTTGCGTAGACTCTTTCGGCACCGATTGCACGTCGGCATTGGCACTCGCCATGCCCGCGCAGGCGGCGCAGGCCAGAGCCAGTGTGTATAGAGATTTCATCGGGTCACTCCGTTTACAGGGAAATTCCATGTGTCTGTCGCAAGGCAACGTACTGCTCAGGCCGATCGGGTGTGAGGCAGCCAGCGCTGCTGCAAGTCCCGCCGTATGACTTCGATCACCCACATCCACAGCAAGTGCCCGAACGTTTCAGACAGCAACTCCGACGCGGGCAGCTCCCACAGCGGCGGTGCCCAATGAAACGCTGGCAGGATGACGCCGTGAAACCCCAGGGTCATCAACAGGCCGAAACCCAGACCCTGCCAAAGAGCGGCGCGCGGATACCTGAGTACCAGCAGGCAATAGAACATGGCGAAGAAGATGGAAAAGCCATGGTGGACCAGAGCACTGCCGTAATTCACCACATGCTCTGAATACACATAAGTCAACTGCTGAGCGTTGATGCCCAGCGAATCAAGCATCTCCACGGGCGGAACCGGGCGGTCCGGCGTGCGAGGCGGGAAGGGTATTTCCGTGCCCCATTTGATGAAACTGGAAACATTGCCCCCAACAAAGCCGGCCAGTGCGGCGACACCGTACGCTCGCGTGTTCAAATCAGCGCCCCTTCTTCGATAGACCAGGCTGTGAGCGATCTCGCCCCTAGCCGTTGAACCATGAAGTATGTGCAACGCTCATTTATTTGTAACATACTAATTTGATAGCTCATTGATACTAAAAAAATATCAGATGATTGATTTGAAATTGATGCGTCAGTACGTGGTGGTCGCTGAAACCTTGAATTTTCGCAAGGCCGCGCAGCGCTTGAACATGTCACAGCCGCCCCTGAGCGTTGCGATTCGTCGTCTGGAAGAATGCCTGGGCGTGCAGTTGTTGCTGCGCAGTACGCGCTCCACGCAATTGACCACTGCGGGCGTCGTGTTTCTGGCCGAGGCGCGGCAGACGCTGCTGCAGGCCGAACGGGCCTGTGAAATGGCACGTCGCTCAGCGGCAGGCATGATCGGCACGATTCGCCTGGGCTTTGTCGACAGCGTGGTCGATGGTTTACTGCCGGCGCTGCTGCGTCGCTATCAGGCCGCGAACCCGAACGTCGATATTCAACTGCAGGAGGCCACCCCACCCGAGCAGCTTGAAGGCCTGCGCAATGACCGGCTGGACGTCGGCATTCTGGTGTTGCCGGTCATCGACCCCGGCAATATTCAGATCGAGCCGCTGTTCGAGGACCGCATGGTTGCGGTGCTGCCGCAGGATCATCCCTTGGCCGAGCAGACATCCATCGTTCTTGCGGCGTTGGCAGACCAACCCTGGATTCTGTTCGCCCCGCATCATGGCCCGGGTATGCACTCGCATATTCTGCTGGCCTGCGCCAGTGCAGGCTTTACCCCTCGAGTCGTGCAACAGCCTCGCCAGATGCAGACCACGGCTGCGCTGGTGGCTGGGGGAATGGGCGTGGCGCTCATGCCGCAGCGCTATGCCCGACGACAGCCGGGGCGGTTGGCCTGTCGGGAGCTGACGGGCCCAGGCACACCTGTCGCCTATGTGCTGGCGCTGGCGTATCGCGAGCTGTCTCCGTGTGCGCAGTCCTTGCGCGAAGTGATCATGGAGCTGGTTCAGTCGCCGGCGTTCAAGCTGGCGTCCGCCGAGTCATGACACCGTCGCCTGGGCTCAGGCCCAAACCCGCTATTCGCATGCCGGTTCAAATGCACTGAACGCCTTGCTACGGCCTGACTCCAAATCTTGCCCCGGCGCTCAAACCCATGCATCACGTCGATGGGTGTTCGAATCCTCTGCCAATCAAGGAATTCCCATGACCGATCCACGTAACGTTGCCCACGACAAAAAAGTCCAGCAAGAGAAAAAGAACCACGGCGAAGAAATCGCGCCGAATGCCGAGCACGCGCCTCAGCCAGGCATGAAGCCGGCACTCAAGCACGATGATGACGAGCAGGAAGAGCAGGCGTAAGCCAGTGATCTGATCGTGACCTTTGGCGGTGCTGGCGGATGTCAGCATCCGCTGGGCGCCTCCTTCGAGGTCATTACTTCAGGCAGGCAACAGGGGCTCATAGCATGCTCAAACACATCATTTTTGACGTAAACGAGACGCTGCTGGATCTGGCCGCGCTCGACGCTTTCTTCGCGGGACTGTTCGGCGACAGCCGTTTGCGCACCGAATGGTTTCTGACGCTGCAAGAGTGCTGGATGACCAACACCATAACCGGCCAGTACCAGGCGTTTGGTGATCTGGCGCAGGGCGCTTTGAGAATGGTTGCCGCACGGCACCAGGTGGAAGTGGGCAACGATCAGTGCCAGGCCCTGGCCGCTGGCATCAAGTCTCTTCCTGCGCACAAGGACGTTCATCAGGCACTGCAGTTATTGAAGGACAACGGATTTGTGCTCATTGCCCTGAGCAATGGCGCGCTGGAGGCGCTGCAGCAACAGCTCGAATTTGCAGGATTGACCGACTGCTTCGAGCACATCATGGCAGGCAGCGAAATCAGTCAATTCAAGCCAGCCGCGGCAACCTACCAAATGGTCGCACAGCGCCTGGGCATCGCCACGGATCAGATGATCATGGTCGCTGCGCACGCTTGGGACATCGCCGGCGCCGCCCAGGCTGGGTGTCGCACTGCGTTTGTCGAGCGTCCTGGAAAGGTGCTCAACCCGATCGGCACCCAGCCTGATGTGATCGGTAAAGATGTTCAGGATGTCGCCATGAAGCTCTGCGCAGGTAAGCTTTAGCGCTGATTCCTCACTTGAACGGTATGACCGATATCTCGCCGTTCCTTTCAATGATCGCGTACCTGATGTCCTTCATCTCCACGATCCCTTGCGTGGTTCGTGCTGCCTCCATCACATCTGATTCACTGATGCGCGCCTCTCTCATTCGTTTGGTCAGAGGCTTGCCGTCTTCCACGATGATCGTAGGGCCGCCATCCAGAAATTTGGCCAGCCGCTTCGATCGACGTTTGGCCAGGGAAAAGCCGACGTCTATGGCGATAAGCGTGGAGATGATCAGTATCGCGTTAGTCACCGAAAAATCATCGCCCAGCAGCGCTTGCTGAGTGGCCTCGCCAATGATCAGCAACAGGACGAAATCGAAGGTGGTGAGGTCGGTAAGGGAGCGGCGTCCGGCAACACGAAACAAGACCATCAAGACAAAATAAATCGCTGCTGCTCTGAGCACGGCATCCATAAATCGCTTTCTCTCTAAGGGTAGATAAACCTGGGCATCGGCAGCGTTTCGCCACCCAGCATATGCATTTGCCCTCGGTACAGTCCCACCCCGTTACTGCGAACAGTCAGGTACAAAGTGGCTAAACCGTCCCTGTCAGCCTGCATCGGAATGACCAGATCACGGCCTTCGCTGTGAAGGGGCGCAGGCTGGGGATTAAGTTTCTCGATCGACACGCCTTCGAGCAGCCCACTGCCGACGACCAGATAACGCATTTCGGAGGGGGCGCCTTTGGACGTGACAATCATATCGTCCTGACTGCCGTTGCGGCTGAAACGCTCGTAGCTCACCTGCAGTTTGCCATCTGCTGTTCGAGGCTCGACCTGGCTCAATGGCCCTTTGGAAAACAAGCCGGCGAGGGTCAGCACTATCAGCACAATCAGGCCTGCCCAGCCGATGCGCTCAAAGCGCCAGACTCGACGCTGCTGCGCCATATCTTCCTGGACGGGATATGACCGGCTGCGGAACTCATGGTCGTCCGCCTCATCACCGCGTAGTGCCATTAATGTGCTGTCCATTAGGGAAATTTTGTAGGCACCTTATTACGCGTTCAACCCGTCCGCTGTCCAGAACGGTTTACATCCTTGTCATGGCTATGCACATTCCAGGTGAGTGGCCGCCTGGAGCAGCCGGTTTGAATGTGAGCCGAGCGAATGCCGACGAGGAAGGCTATGAAGGGCTGGTGAGAGTCTTGCGTCAGTCGTTCATCGGCGCGTGCATGACTGTCCAGTCTTCGATCAATCCGGCATACAGCGCGACGCATTGCTGAAGTTTGTCGACTTCACAATACTCATCGACCTTGTGCGCCATGCTAGGCTCTCCCGGGCCGAGGATAAGGGTGGGCGGATAGCCGATTGCGGGGAGCAGCACCGCAGCATCGGTAAAGTAGGGCACCGCCTTTTCCTCCAGGGGGGCGTCATGCAAGGCCTGACAGCGTGCAAAAACCTGCTGCACCCACGGCTCGTCGGGGCTGGCACAGATACCAGGCAGATCAATCAGGGTGCTCAGCTCCGCGCTGCTGCCCAGATGGGCCGCCAGTCGTCCGCGAATCTCGTCGTGGTCCAGATTCGGTGCAGTGCGCAGGTCCAGGGTGAACGCTGCGTAGTCCGGCACCGAGTTGATGTTCAGGCCGCCGCTGATAGTGCCGACGTTCAGCGTCGGCTTGCGCATGAGCGGATGCGCAGGGCCTACTTCAAAGGTCTGCGCGCGGCCAATGTGTTCGGCGGCCAGATAGATAGCGTTCACGCCTTCTTCCGGCATGGCGCCGTGGGCCGTCAGGCCATGGCTGGCGCAGCGCAGCCATAGCGCGCCTTTGTGTCCGAGTATCGGGTAGTTGGCTGTCGGCTCTCCGATCAGAAGTGCGCCCAGCTCACCAAGCAAATGGGGCGCGTCACTGCACAGGGCCTTGGCGCCGTCACAGCCGGTTTCCTCTCCGCCGGTGAGTATCAGACGAACGCCGGGCCCGCGCCGAATGGAATCACGGCTGCGCTGGCAGGCCACGATGAAGGCGGCAATGCCCGCTTTCATGTCGCTGGACCCTCGCCCGTACAGCCGGCCGTCGACGATCTCACCGGCAAACGGCGAGTGACTCCAGGTGGCATTGCCGAGCGGTACGGTATCCAGGTGGCCGGTGAACCCCAGCGGTTTGCCGGGTCCGTCGCCCTCAAGCCAGGCGACCAGATTGAAACGGCGCTCACCGAAACGCTGCAGCTCGCAGACAAACCCGTGGCGGGTCAGCTGTTCGGCAAGAAAAGCCGCACATGCTTCTTCATCGCCCGGCGGGTTGAGGGTCTGGAACGCCAGCAGGGCTCGGGTCAGGGCTATCGGGTCATCGAGCATTGGAGCCTCCGGTCAGGTACGGCGGGTCAGCCAGTCGAGGCTGTTGATCCAGAAGCGGCGATAGCCTTCCCAGTCGAGAAACGCTTCCGGCAGCCAGTGTTCGGAAAGGTCGCTGGTCCACGCCAGCGTGCGTCCGGCACCGACCTCACGCGCGGCGAGCAGCGGGTGCTGAGAGCCTTCGACGGTGGCCAGCAATTGAGCTTCGGGATGCAATTCAACTTCGTTGTAGCCAAGCAGGTACGGCCATTCGCCGCCCAGGCCTTGCAGTATCGGGTGACCACTGTTGATCTGCGGCAGAAAGCCTTCCGGCACTTCGACACGATCGTCGTAAGGCAGGCAGCGCACGGGCAAGACTTCCTCGACAGGCGTTCCGCGGTAGCGCGCGCCGCCGTTGATGCCTTGAAAGCTGAAGTAGCCGCCGACCATCATCAATGCACCGCCCTGCAAGACGTATTCGCGAAGGGCTTTGAGCCGGTTGGGCGTACGCTTGCCACGCAGCCAGGTGTCCGGGTGCAGCAGCAGCGTATTGGCACCGATGTCGGAGAGGATCACCGCCTGATACTGACTGAGTGCTTCAACCGTGGCCGGAAAGTCGGTCTGGGCCTGATCGGCGCACATTTGAGTGATCTGATAGTCGCTGTCTGCCATCTCCGCGAGCAAGCGCCGTGCGCCATTGTGCGCGGTGACGCTGTCGAACTGATCGAAGCCTTTGATGTGGGTTGACGTGCTGACCCATGATTCGCCAGCCAGCAATACGGACTGTTTCATGACGTTGCATTCCTCTGCGATGAAAAAGGAGCCTGGAAGCCGCGCTGGAAGACCCGGCGCGGGTTGTCGATCAAAAGGTTTTCGAGCTGTTCACCGGTAACGCCATGACGGCGCAGGCGCGGGACAAAGTGTTTCAGCAGGTAGCCATAACCATGGCCGCCGTAACGGGTCAGCATGGTTTTCAGAAAGACGTCCTGAGACAACAGCACTTGCGAGCCGAAACCGTGCTCGATCAGGGCGACGATGGCCCGCGCGTTTTCTTCATCGCTGGGCGACTGCGCGTGCTCGTCGGCGAAGTAGTAACCCATGCCGATCATGTCGTATTCCAGAAACGCGCCGCGTGCCGCCAGTGCATGCTGATACGCAGGGTCGCTGTGGCTCGGGTTCATGTGGCACAGCACCGTGTGGCGCAGGTCGGCGCCTTCTGCCTCAACGATGTCCAGTACCCGGTGGCCGAGGCGTTCCCAGCCGGGCAGATGCACCGAGAGCGGCACGCCGGTCGCGGCACTTGCACGGGCTGCAGCGCGCAGTGATTTCTCTTCGTCAGCCGTGAACGCGGCAGAAACACCAATCTCACCGATCAGGCCGGCAATCACCTCGGGCTTCTCTGCACCGCCGCCCACGTCATGAATGATCTGCTCCGCCAGTTGTTCCACCGAGCGTTCGTGCACGTAATGCGGGTGCGAGGGTTCCAGATAGAAACCGGCACCCATGATGATATTCAGGCCGGTGAGACGGGAAATCCGCTGCAAGGCCTGCGGGTCGCGGCCGATGCCCAGATTGGTCGGATCGACCACCGTTTCCCCGCCCAGCGCCCGGTACTTCAGCAGTTCTTCGCAGGCCAGGTCGACATCGAACAACTGACAATTGTCGCGGCTGACCAGCGGGTTCATGTGCAGCTCGCCGAGCAGTTCGATGCTCACCGGGCGCTCGGCCAGGTGTCGCTCGCCGCAGCAACTGGGTGCGACCCATTTGCCCGAAGCGTCGAGCAGAATGTGTTCGTGCATCAGGGTGACGCCAAGACGCTCGACCGGCACTGGCCCCAGCACCGTCATGGCATGGCCGCTGTCGACCCCGAGGGGCAGGGGTGAAGGATGACGAAACAGGCTCATGCTCCAGCCCTCCCGAGTGGGCGGCCGGTACGTAGAATGCGCGTGTTCAGCCAGATCGCCAGCAGTACGATCAGGCCCGTGGCGATTTGCGTGTAAAACGGTGAGACGTGGGCCAGAATCAGCCCGTTCTTGATTGCAGCCATGGTCAGTACCCCTAACAGTGTGCCGACAATCGTGCCGAAGCCACCGAACAGGCTGGTGCTGCCGAGGACCACGGCAGCAATCACTTCCAGTTCGAAACCTTCGCCCTGATTCGAGGAGCCACTGCCCAGCCTGGCCGTGACGATCATGCCGGCCAGGGCGGCCGCCATGCCACTGAGCATGTAGACCCGCAGCAGCACACCGCGATGATTCACCCCGGCGCGGCGCACGCTTTCAGCGTTGGCACCGATACCCGTGAGGTAGCGGCCAAAGCGCATTTTGCCGAGCACCAGCACCCCGCCCAGTGTGACCAGCAAGGCCAGCCAGGCGGTCAGCGGCACGCCGAGAAACCAGCCGCGACCCAAGGCCAGAAACGCTGCTTCCTCGCGTGGAACGGGGATCGAATAACCTTGCGTCAGCAGCATCGCCAGGCCACGAATAATGGTCAGGGTGGCCAGGGTGACGATAAAGGCCGGGATGCCCGCGTAGGCGATGAAGTAGCCGTTCAGCGCCCCGATCATCGCGCCCACGGCAAGCCCGCCGAGCAGAACCAGCGGCCAGGGCAAATGCCAGGCATTGAGCGCCATGGCCGCCAGCGCACCGACCAGCGCCAGGGTCGAGCCGACCGACAGGTCGATGCCGCCGGTGGTGACCACCAGCGTCATCGCCACCGCGACAATCAATAACGGCGCGTTCTGCCGGATAACGTTGAGCAGGTTGGCGCCGCTTAAAAAGTTATCGGTCACCAGCGCGAACAGCACGAAGCACAGGGCGAAAAACAGGCCGATGCTGACCACGCCGGGAAAATCGTGCAGCAGGCGCTTGAACAGCGATTGCGGCAGAATGCGTTGGCGCGTGAGATCGAGCGTTTTCATGGCGTCATATCCTTTCTGGCGCTAGCGGAGCGGGCAGTGAATTTATGCCCGACGATGAGTTCGACGACCTCGTTGAGATCGGTGTCGGCGATCCTTCGCTCGGCCAGATTGGCACCGTCATACATCACCATGAGGCGGTCGCAGACCAGAAACAGGTCCTGCAACCTGTGGGTGATCAGAATCACGCTGACGCCCTGGCGGCTGATGGTACGAATCAACTCCAGCACCGCTTCGACTTCGGCTACCGCGAGGGCCGCGGTGGGCTCGTCCATGATCAGAACCTTAGGGCCGAAGGCGGCCGCGCGGGCAATCGCAACGGCCTGGCGCTGGCCGCCGGAAAGGTGTCGTACCTGCGCGCGGGTATCAGGAATGGTGATGCCCAATGCTTCGAGAATCTGCCGAGCTTCGTGGTGCATGCGCGTCTCATCGAGCAACGGCACGCCGAGCACACGGCGCATCGGTTCGCGGCCCATGAAGAGGTTTCCGGCGACATCGACGGTGTCACACAGCGACAGGTCCTGATACACCATCTGGATATGGCAGCGCTGCGCATCTGCCGGGCCGCTGAAACTGACTTCCTCGCCATCGATGGCGATTCGTCCGCTGGTCGGTAACTCCGCACCTGACAGAATCTTGGTCAGCGTGGATTTGCCTGCGCCGTTGTCGCCCACCAGCCCCAGCACTTCACCGGGCTGCAACAGCAGATCGACACCGCGTAACGAGGCTATCGAGCCGTAGTGTTTGGTGATGGCACTCATCTGTACCCGAGGCACTTCGCCAGGCGTCTGCATGCTGAGCCCCTTATTTGAATTCGGCGCGATAGGCTGCCAGGTTGGCTTTGGTCACCAGCGTGACGGGAATACTCTGTTCGCGAGCCACGGTCTTTCCGGACAGCAGCGCCAGTGCCGACTCCACCGCCGTCTTGCCCATGGCCTGGGTGTTCTGTTGCACCACCACCGCGACAGAGCCGTCATCCAGACCCTGCACTGCCTGAGAGGACAGGTCCCACCCGAAAATCCTGACCCGCTCGCCGGCACCTTGCGACACGCTCGCGGCAACCGAGCCAATCAGGGCGGGTTCGCCAGTGGCATAAATGATCTGCAGATCAGGGTTGGCGGTCAGCAGGTTTTCCGCCGCCGCCTGGGCGGTGTCCTGCACATTGTTACCGTCGACGGTATTGACGATCTTCGCCTGGCTGGCGGTCTTTGCCAGACCCTCGCGGAAGCCGTCCAGACGCAGATTCTGCACATAAGAGCCGAGGGCTCCGACCACGCCGATGCTGGCCTTGCCCGCCAGTTCGCGGTTGATGTATTCGCCGGTGTACTGGCCGATCTGCCGGGCTGCCTCACGGTTATCCACGCCGACCTGCACGGCATTGTCGCCATTGATCACAGCATCGATTGCCACCACCGGGATTCCCGCCTGCGCGGCTGCGGTGACCGCCGGCTTGATACCGTTGACGTCGATGGCGCAGACCAGAATGGCGTCGACCTTGTCCTGAATATAGGCCTCGATGGCGTCGTTCTGGGCTGACGGGTTGTCATTGGCGTTGAACACCACCAGCTCTGCGCCGGCAGCTTTCGCCGCAGCCTGTGCGCCTTGGGTAATCTGGGTGAAATACAGCGCCTGCTGGTTGACCTGTACCAGAGCCAGACGTTTGCCGGTCTGGGCCTGAATGATGGGTGACAACGCCAAGGCCAAAACAACGCCGAGGGTCAGGGTGAAACGCTTGCTCAAACGCAGCATTGCCATCCTCCTAGCCTGATTGCCGGTGTGGCAAATCAGATCGGTAAACCGGTTTACCAGTCGTCTCAAAAAAAAGACAAATGAGCTTTGTCTTCAGGTTTGAAAACTAGAGGAAGCAGATTGTGTGCCATTTTTTTCGTGACGCCTGCCAGTGACCGTACATCCTTGATGCGCCACAGTTTTCCGCAATCATCGGCCTTTCAGGAGGCAAACGGCAGTGCACTGATTTAATGCCGGGTGTTACTGGTTGCCCCGCAATCAGTCACTGCGCGTTGCTACCGTGCCCCGGCAGACCAGCTCTACGGGTACGCGCACGACGTCCTGCGCACAGTCGCCGCCCGTCATTCGCTGCAGCAGTTGCGCTACCCCGAGACGGCCAAGCTCTCTGGAGGATTGGCGGATGGTACACAGCGGCGGGGTCAGCAGGCTGGCGTAGACGGCGTCGTCGAAACCCACCAGCGACATGGCACCGGGCACGCTGATGTTGCGCTCACGCAGGACATCGAGCACGCCCAGAGCGATGAAGTCACTGGCGGCGAAAATCGCCTCCGGAGGGTGGGGCAGGGCGAGTAGCTGAGCGGTTGCGATACGCCCGAACTCACGGCTGTAATCCCCGAAGCACAGGTATTCCGGCACTTCTGCGATGCCCGCCAGCGTCAGCGCCTCCCGGTAGCCTGCATAACGTTCGCGGGCACTCATCAAGGCCGACGGCCCGGACACATGAGCGATGCGTCGATGGCCATGGCGGAGCAGATAGTCCGTTGCCAGGCGACCGCCCTGATGGTTGTCGGCGAACACTTTGGGCTGCGACGTGCCGGGGACGTCTTCGTCGAGCAGAATGATATTGCGGTAGCTCATCAGCTGGCTGGCCAGCGTGCCGTCATCCGGGCGGTTGCTGACCAGTAGCAAGCCATCGACGTTACGTGAATCCAGCCAGCGCACAAACGTGCTTTCGCGCTCAAGCAGGTTGCGGGTGACACACAGCACCAGGTTGTAACCATGTGCGGACGCCTCTTCCTCGGCCGCGTCTGCCAGCTCGGCAAAAAACGGGTTGGCGATGTCCGGCAGCACCAGACCGATGGTTTCACTGCCGCCTTTGCTCAGGCGCCGGGCCAGACTGTTGCCCCGGTAGTCCAGCGCCTTGATCGCCGTATCGATACGCTTCGCGGTCTCCGGCGGCAGGCTGATGCTTCGATTCAGATAGCGCGACACCGCAGCCTTGGAAAGACCTGCATGGTTGGCAACATCCTTGAGCGTTACGGGTCTGGTCATGGCGGTCGGCTTTGATGCCTGAAAAACGAAGCATTGAAGTGATGTGCCGGTATCTTCTCATGCGTGCCCGAACAGCCCGACGATTTTCTCTGCGGGTTGCGTCGAAAAAATCCATGTGGGGCGTTGGTCCGCCAGCTACCGTTGGCCTTTTGCACGGTTGCGACACGCTCTGCTGGAGCGAATGTGTGCCGTCTTGAGCTGTTGGTACGTAACTAAATATGGCGCATTATTTATATGTTGTCATATGACTTATGTCTGATCACTTCATACACTACGGTCACGCAAGTAGCCAAGGTATTCCTTGCATTGGCTTTAAGACATTCGCCACGAATGTAGATCACTTACAGTGATAGCTCTCCATTAAAGAAGCCCCTCTTGTGTGCTTAATGGAACCGCATAGCACACTGCGACACTCATTTACTCAATTTTCCAGTAAATGCGGGCGATGAGTGTTTGCGATGAATGCCATTCAGCCAATTATAAGCGCTGCTTATTTTCAATATTCTGTCGGTGATAGCAACTGGCTGCTTTCTCGAGCTTCTTCATTATCAACAGGCGTCATCCATGATTGGATCAACCCGAAAAGTGGCTATTTGCCTTGTGAGTATCGGCTGATGGCGTTCGAGTCTGATAACAGTCCTGATGCTTGTAACTCCAGGGACGAATGTTCATCGCGTGCCGCAAGACGAACGTTCAGGAGGGCTTAATGATAAATCCCGTAAAACACAATTTTATTCACCATGGGTTTTCAAACGCTCAAAGTACCTCGGCACTGGGGCCTGCCAGTAATAAAGTGCCCAACTTTGTTTCGCGAGGGCGAGGCAAGGGAGTTCCAGTGGAGGAATTCAATACTGCCGAAGAGTGTCGTTTGGCGGGGCGGCAGGACAGCGTACTGGATTCGATAGACGGCAAAGAGTTCATGCGACTGCTGCAGAAGTACACGGCCTCTGAAACAACCGAGGAGGAATTTGCGGACCTGAGAGCCTCCATACCGCGCTACTCCATCGAGTTGGCCAAGTCGGATCATCCTAAAGTGCTTTATCGGGGGATATCTCTGGATGATGAGGCGGCGTCGCTGTTGCTGAATACCTCCAAGGGTTACCGCAGTCGCGAAATAGCCCATGGTCTTATTCACGGCCTGCGCGTGGTTAAAGGCGTTTACACCGCGACTGGGGTGGCCAGCGCCTCGACAGTGTCAGCCGTTTCGCAAGGCTTTGCGCTGGTGAACGCGAACAGGAAAAAAGAAACACCGGTTCTTTTTGTATTGAAAGCGATGCCTGCCGTTCCCGCGCTCAACCACAGTGGTGCAAAGGGTGTGACACTCAGTGAGAGCCGGTTGCCGTTATCGGTGGCCAGCAAGAGTGAACATGAAGTCATTCTGGATATCACCAACCGGTACGAAATTACGCAGGCTCGCCGGAGCGGTGAGTTCATTGTCGTCGACATTACGGTTTTAGGGCGGTCCAAGAGGGGAAGTGAATTCGCCCTCGTCGAGACTGACAAATGGAAACAACTCTCTGGCGCCAAGGGCTCTAATCCAGGTGGATTGTTTCAAGCGCCCAATGGCGTTAAGTGGTACGTAAAAACCAACCCGTCTGCCAATAGACTTCGAAACGAGGTGCTTGCCTCCAGGCTGTACCGCGCCGCAGGAATCGATGTTCCTGACATAGAACTGGCGTCCCGCAAAGGCAAGCCCGCACTGATTTCAAAACTGATAGTAGGGAACCCCAAAGACCTCGATACGCTGGCAAAAAATAGCCAGTTGAAGTGCGGCTTCGCGGTGGATGCCTGGCTGGCGAACTGGGATGTCATCGGTCTGACGGGGGACAATGTCATCTTCAATCACCGTAACAAAGCTGTGCGCATCGACCTTGGCGGTGCGCTGGTCTTCCGCGCCCAAGGGGAGCACAAGGGTCATCAGTTCGGTACCACGCCCATGGAGCTGGTCACGATGCTGTCTCGTGAAGACAATTCGTCCAGTCGTGCCTTCCGGAAAATCGAGCGTAATGACATCCGCGAGGGTATTGCAGCGATAGAAAAAATACCGGACGCGCGTATTGCCGCACTGTGCGCAGAACACGGCCCTGGCAATCACAGCGAACGCGTTGAGCTCGGCAAGAGACTGATCAGTCGGAAGAAGTGGCTTGTCGATATGAAGCAGACGCTTCCTTATATTCATCGCCAAAAGAACGAGCGCGGCGATGTTGTCACTGTTAAAAAACCCACGTCACCCAGCGCGGTGGATACGTGGCGTGATCGATACGCAACAGCCGTTTTTGTACCTCACAGCGCTGTCCGTGGCAGCATGAACAACCTGCCGTTCAGATCATTCACACCCCCGAACACGATGGATGGCTGGCGCCGATTTACAACCCGGGCGGTCAACTTCACAGAGCCGGAATTTAAGCGTTCTCCGCACCTTGCTCCCGCCAGTGGAGCGATCATTTTTGAGCCCGACGGCAGGGTATGGATCACCGAGCCGACCAATCACCCGTTCGGCGCAACGCACGCTTTTCCCAAGGGAAAGCAGGAAGCCGGTCTGAACTTGAGGACCAATGCGCTCAAGGAAGTCTACGAAGAGACGGGGCTTCTGGTGGAATTCCACGGCTTTATCGGTGACTACGACCGAACGACATCCCGTACTCGTTATTACCTTGCCAAACGCATAGATGGCACACCGTCCGACATGGGCTTTGAATCTCAAAGCGTCAAGCTGGCAAACATTACCGAGGCCAAAAGACTGCTACCCAACGCCGTGGATATTGCCATCTTGCGAGACGCAGAACGGGCTTATCTAAAGGGCCCCTTTTAATGAATTTCCATCTGCTTGAGCGCTGACAGACGATAAAGAGGATTTCTGAAACCCTGCACAAAACCCCGTTCACCCAAACGCGTTACCTCCACAAAAAAGGAGTAATGAAATGAGCATGAATACCTCTGTAAGCAACAACAGCCCGGGGTGGTCGCCTGTCTCACCGGGCGACCAGGCTCCGAGTCCGGACTATTCAGGTAAATCGTCGAGCAATGCCGTGCACTTTCTTCCTCCGGAAAGTACCCAGCGCTCGCCGAACACGGTGAGTTGGGGGAATGGCGCGCCGACAACCGCCACCACCGGGAATGGACAAGCAGGAGGGGGCGATCAAAGTGACTTGATCGAGGCGTTGACGACGCTGATTCAGGCGCTGCTGAAACGCTTGCTCGGTGATTCTTTCGCAAGTAACTCTTCTGCAAATAACCCTTCCGAGAACCCGTCCCCTGCTTCGTCCGGTCCAGGTCGGGCTTCTGCTTCTCCCGGCGGTGCTGCCAGTTCGACGCCAGACTCAGGACTGTCTGAGCAGCCAAATCAAGCCGAACCGTTCAATAACACTGGCTTGGGTTCTCATGGCGGCGCGAATACGGTTCCTGACCGGATTGCGTCTCCTGAGGCAGCGCAAAAAATGGTCGAAGACGTGAAAAATGCCGGAGGGGAAACACTTCGCATCCAGATGACCCATGACCAGATCAATGACCCGGCGCAAATGGCCAAACTCAAGGCGATGGTCGATGCCGGCGACAAACAAGGGGTCAAGATTCAGTTTACGTTTCGTGACAACGCCAATGGCGGTGGTGGCAATGTCTTGTCCGGCGACAAGCTCAAACAAGCCGCCGACGATGTCAAAAACGTGGTTTCTGCCCTTGGAAACCATCCGAGTTTTGTACTCGATACGTTCAATGAGGGCGGCAAGAGTGCCACTCAAGGTTGGGCCGATATGCAGAGCACGTTGATCAAGTCAGCCCGCGACGCAGGTTACAAAGGCGACATCGTGGTGGAGGACAGCAATTGGGGTGGTGGTCTGACAGCCGGCGGGGAAAGCGGACTGGTCAAATACGCTGATCAGTTGAAAGCCGCCAACGGCAGCAACAACCCTGGCCTGATTGGCAGCATCCATGAGTACGCCAGCGGTGCCGATGCCTCCTCGCGTTTGTCATCGGAGATCAAGGCGCTTACGAGCGCGGGCTTCAAGCCGCAAATCGGTGAAGTCGGTAACGCCAACTGGACCGGAGGCGGTAACTTCGAACAGCGCGACGGCGCCAACCAGGCCGTGAAAGACAACATGGGCGCCCTGAAAGCGGCCGGCGCCGATGTGCTGCCTTGGATGGACCAGTTCGAGAACGGCAAGATCAAACACGATGTCGGTTTCTCGAAAGGCGATCAGTTTTCCTGATCCTGTTTCATGGAACCTGATTTGCCTGTTGACCACTCAGCGGGCAGCTATCTGTGAGGTCGTCAACGACCAGTGCAGAGCGGCGAGTTGGAGAGGTTGCACAGATGCTGCGCTGTCTGCGCAACCCCCTTTTTTCATGACCGATAAGTAGCAGGTATAAAAGCTATGCCTATCAACAGACCCGCCTTCAATTTAAAACTCAATACGGCCATTGCCCAGCCGACTGTGAAGAAGGATGCAGGTGCGGAATTGCGCCGTTTGAATCAGAGCGAAGTGCGTGCCAACACACAGACACGTTTTGCCGTTAATCACCGTGCCCCCACTTATGACGTCGCGCAAAGCGCGCTGGGTGAAAATCACGGTGGCTGGACTGCCGCCAATCATTTCAAGATGACGGGGTCTGAGGTCTTCATCCATATGGATCGCTTGGAGCCGAACTGCAAGGGGGAGTTTGCCGGAGACAAGATCCACCTCAGCGTTGCACCTGAGGATGTACCGGATGCATTCAATGCGATAGGCAAAATACTGCAGGCGAGCGACAGCCCGGTTGACTCGTGGAAAGTGACTGACATGAAATGCCTGCAAGCAGAGATGCCGGCGGCAAAGCAGCGCGTGGCGCTGGGCGCTCAGTTCACGATCTACGCCAAGCCCGACCGTGCAGACAACACCTACAGCCCAGAGTACATGGGCAAAATGAGGGGGATGATCAGCAGTATCGAACAGGAGCTGAGCGCCGCCGGTGTAAGGCAGAGCAGCCATCGCCCGGACTCCGATGTCTCCCCGGGGCACTGGAGCTATGCGTCTTACCGCAATGAGCATAAAAGCAACAGATCAGGCACCTCCAATCAGCACAGGAACCTGGAGGCAGAGCCTTTTTTCCAGTTGGTCTCATTCTCTGACGGGGCTTCAGGGTCATCCAGGTCCAGCGCTGGCCATCAGGCTTTGCTGACACCATCGTGGGCCCGATAAAGCTGTTTTTCTGAGCATTGCCGTGCGACCGGGGTTTCTGTCGTGAAACGTGGGTGTCGAAAGAAACGCTGGCTGCACGGCGACAGCTTCGGGTTCACCGGTGCAGGATCGCCTGATGAATCTCCTGCAACGGGATGATCCGCTGCGCCGCGTTCAGTTTGATCGCTTCCTTGGGCATGCCGAACACCACGCAGCTGGCTTCGTCCTGAGCCACTGTCGCGCTGCCGGCGTCGAGCATTTCCTTGAGCCCGCGTGCGCCGTCGTCGCCCATGCCGGTCATGATGATGCCGGTGGCGTTCTTGCCGGCGAATTTGGCCACCGAACGGAACAGCACGTCCACCGAAGGACGATGGCGGTTGACCAGCGGGCCGTCGATGACCTGGACGTGGTAGTAGGCGCCGCTGCGCGTGACCATCATGTGTTTACCGCCGGGGGCGATCAACGCGAGGCCGGGCAGGATGCGGTCGTTGTTTCTGGCCTCGCGCACCTCGATCTGACTCAGGCTGTTCAGGCGTTCGGCGAACGATGCGGTGAATTTCTCCGGCATGTGCTGGACGATGACCATGCCGGGACAGACGCGGGGCAGGGCCGTAAGCACCGCTTCGAGTGCCTGTGTACCGCCTGTCGAGGTGCCGATGGCGACGATGCGTTCAGTGGTCTGCGCCATGGCATGGCCGCTGGCAGCTGGCAGAATGGCATCGGCGGTCAGTTTGCTGGCCGGGGTCAGTACCGGGGCGGCGGTACGTTTGCCGAGGTTTCTGACGTTGGAGTTGGCTGCTGCGCGTACTGCGGCAACCAGCTCGGCAGCCGAATCGATGAGGAAGTTCTTCAGGCCGGTGGTGGGTTTGGTGATGATTTCCACCGCCCCGGCAGACAGCGCCTGCAATGAGGTTTCCGCGCCTTTCTGGGTCAGCGACGAGCAGATCACCACCGGTGTCGGCCGCTCGCTCATGATCTTCTTGAGGAAGGTGATGCCGTCCATGCGCGGCATTTCCACGTCCAGCACGATGACGTCCGGCCATTCCTGCGCGAGCTTGCTCATGGCGAATATCGGGTCTGACGCCGCACCCATGACATGAATATCGGGGGTGTCGTTGAGAATGGCCACCAGTACCTGACGAACTACAGCCGAATCATCGACCAGCAGTACGCTGATTTTTTTGTTTGGCATCTTTTTCCATTGCTTCCATTGGTTGGTGCCTGACCCATACGTTTCCGTCCCACAGGTCGAAGATGATGCTGCGATGGCCGGTGCTGCCCAGGTCCTGAGCCATCAGTTTCAGACGGTTTTGTTCGGCCAGCGCAAGCGCCGCGTGAACGTTGCTGTCAGCGACGTTCTGCATGTGCGGGTCATGACGATGAGCAGGAAACATTTCGCCGCCACCGAACAGCTTGACCTGATATTCCTCGGGCAGAGTGCCATTGGCCAGCGCATGACGGATGAGTATTTCCATCGCTTCGTCAGCGTACTTGCCGTCCAGTGGCTGATGCCTGCGTATGCGCCCGGGCAACATGAAGTGGCACATGCCGCCAATACGCCGCCACGGGTGCCAGAAGGTAATCGCCACGCATGAACCCAGCAATGTGCGCAGGCGAGTCGGCCGGGTCTGAAAGACCACTTCGCCAGGCCCGAGTACTATTTCGGCGACACCCACAGGCGTGTTCATGGTTTGCGGTAAATCGAAGGGGAGACCATTTTCAACATGTCATTTATACCGTTCAGGCTTTCTGAGTGGCTGATGATGAAATAGCCTCCTGGCTTGAGACGCGGAATCAACCGCGCGACCACTTTGCTTTTGGTTTCCTGATCGAAATAGATCATCACGTTGCGCAGGAAAATGACGTCGAACTCGCCCAGATCCGGCAGGGTGTCATTGAGATTGACCTGCACGAAGCTGACCCGGCTGCGCAACGACTTGTCGATCAGAAAGGTCCCTTCCTGGCGACCTATGCCTTTCAGACAGTATTTGAACAGCAAAGGTTGCGGCAACGTTTCGGTGCGCTCCAGAGGGTAGTGACCGCTGCGCGCTTTGCTCAGCACGCGAGTGCTGATGTCCGAACCGACCACTTCCCAAGGCGTGGTGCCCAGTTGTTCGGCCAGTGTCATCGCCAGGCTGTAGGGCTCTTCGCCAGACGAACTGGCGGCGCTCCAGATACGGAACATTTTGCCGTGTGTCACCTTGGGCAGCACCTGCTGACGCAGAAAATCGAAGTGCTTGGGTTCGCGGAAGAAGTACGTTTCGTTGGTGGTCAGCAGGTCCAGCGCCACTTGCAGCTCGCCGTTGCGCTGATCGTTCATGATCAGCTTGAAATACTCGCCATAGTTGTCCAGCTCGTAATGCTTGAGACGCTTGAACAGGCGGCCGGCGACCAGCGCTTTTTTGGCCAGCGTCAGTTTGATGCCCGCAGCGTTGTACAGCCAGTTCTGGAACTGGCCGAATTCGCGATCGGTGAGCGACGCTGTATCAGGCATGTGCAGGCCTCACGTCGCGTCGACGTCGGTCGGCAGCGACTGACTTGCCTCGGCTAGGCTGGACATTTCATCGATGGACAACACGCGGTCGACCTCAAGAACGATCACGAACTTGCCGTCGACCTTGGCCATGCCGCTGATGAAGTCGGCGCGAATTCGCGCACCGAAGTTCGGCGGCGGCTCGATCTGCGACGCCGGAATCTCCAGCACCGCTGAGACATTGTCGACCAGCAGACCGATGTCCTGCGGCTGGCCGTCCTCGCTGTTGGCCTCGATGATGATCACGCACGAGCGCCGGGTGATGGCCGAGTTCTGCCGCCCGAAGCGCGCCGACAGATCGACCACCGGCACCACCGCGCCGCGCAGATTGATCACCCCGCGCACGAAGGCGGGCATCATCGGCACCACTGTCAGGCTGCCGTACTCGATGATTTCCTTGATGCCCAGAATGCCGATGGCGAACATCTCGCCACCGAGCATGAAAGTCAGGTACTGCGCCTCTTCTTCGACCGTCGCTGCGGTCTGCCGAGTCGTGACCAATGAGCCCATGTCGTTCTCCCCTGGAGTCTCTATCGAAGCCGGCAGTCAGAAACGGGTAAATTCCGATTCGTCCGGGGCGCCCGCCATGCTTTGCGCAAATGCCTTGCGCGGAGCCTGCTGCGGTGGGCGCGGAGGCTGACGGTTCGGGCTGTTGCGGCTGTCGAAAGTAGCGCTCTGTGCGACGGCCCTTGGCGATGCGTCGAGGGTAAAGAAACTCATGGCCTGTTGCAGTTGTTCGGCCTGGCTGCTCATTTCTTCAGCCGTGGCCGCCAGTTCTTCGCTGCTCGATGCGTTTTGCTGGGTGACCTGGTTGAGCTGGGTCATGGCAGTGTTGATCTGCGCCACACCGGCTGCCTGCTCTTCCGACGCGGCACTGATTTCCTGCACAAGGTCGGAGGTCTTGTTGATCGAAGGCACCATCTCGTCCAGCAACTTGCCGGCCTTCTCGGCCATGTCCACGCTGCTCGACGACAGCTCGCCGATTTCCTGCGCGGCCACCTGGCTGCGTTCGGCCAGCTTGCGCACCTCGGCGGCCACTACCGCGAAACCCTTGCCATGTTCGCCGGCGCGCGCGGCTTCGATGGCGGCGTTGAGGGCGAGCAGGTTGGTCTGGTAAGCGATGTCGTCGATGATGCTGATGCGCTGGGCGATTTTCTTCATCGCCACAACGGTCTGCTGCACCGATTCGCCACCATCGGTGGCTTCCTTGGCGGCCTTGCTGGCCATGCCATCGGTAACCTTGGCGTTCTCGGTGTTCTGGTTGATGCTGGCGCTCATCTGCTCGACCGACGCGCTGGTCTCTTCGACACTGGCGGCCTGCTCGCTGGTGGCCTGGCTCATCGACTGCGCGGTGGCGCTAACTTCTTCCGACGCGCTGGCCAGGTTGTCGGCGGCGTTACGCACTTCGCCGATGATGTGCGACAGCTTGCCGACCATATTGCGCATGGCATTGAGCACCATGCCGGTTTCGTCCTTGGAACCGTGGCCGATATGGGCGTTGAGGTTGCCCTCTGCCAGCTGCTCGGCGGCCGTTGCGGCCTCTTTCAGCGGGCGGGAGATGATCCGGGCAATGAACAGCGCCAGACCCAGGCCTATCAGCAAGGCGGCAATCAGCACAACGACGATCGAGATGCGTGCGTTTTCGTACAGCTTCGTGCCCTTGTCACCCGCGACAGTCGCACCGGCGTCGTTGAGCTCGACCATTTTTTGCAACTGGCCGGTCAATTCGTCGAAATGCGTTTTGGACTCGCCCTTCAGCATCGCTCGTGCCTGGGCTTCGAGGCCCTGACGGGACATGTCGAACAACTCGCCGCTGCTCTTGAGGTACGCAGCCCATGTGGCCGTAGCGCTGTTGAGTAGCTGGCGATCCTCATCACTGACCACCAGCTTTTCATAGGTGGCCAGGCGGGTTTCGAACTGTTTGCGAGCGTCCGCTGCTTCAAGCTCCATCTGCGCCTTTTCCTGGGCGGTGTCGGCTGCAATGTGGCGGTTTTCCTTCAAGCGATAGTTGGCGGCGAAGAAGCGCATGCCCGCGGCCGCACGCATCGACGGCATCCAGTTTTCCTTGATGTCCTGAGCGGCCTGGTTGACCTGGCCGAGCTGGAGGATGGCAAAGACTCCCATGGCCGCGGTCAACGCCAGAACCACCAGAAACGAGGTAATCAGCTTGGTGGAAATCTTCAGATCGTAGAACCATTTCATGAAGTAACTCCTTGGGAATTGCGAATCCGTCAGCGAGAAGTGGGCAACAGGGATTGAGGCGCCTGGGTCGAGCGGGCCTCCATGTGTACGATCTGGTTGAGCAGGGCGGGGATGTCGAGAATCAACGCCACCGCGCCACTGCCCAGGATCGTCGAGCCGCTGATGCCGCGCAGCGCGCCGAACAGCTTGCCCAGAGGTTTGATAACGGTTTGGAACTCGCCAAGCAGCTCGTCGACCACCAGCCCGGCCTTGTGCTCGGCGTAACGCACCACCACCACGTTCTGGCGCCTGGCGGCCGGGCCTTCATGATTGAAGTGGTCGCGCAGGTAGACCAGCGGCAGCACTTCGCCACGCAGGTCCAGGTAGCCGCTGTCGCGGGTCAACTGCCGGTTGTGTTCGTCCAGCTCGATGCATTCCTGCACCATGTCCAGCGGGATCACGTAAGTCGACTGATCGATACCGACCAGAAAGCCGTTGATGATCGCCAGCGTCAGCGGCAGGCGGATGCGCACGATGGTGCCCTGACCGGGCTGACTGTCCAGATCCACCGTGCCGCGCAGCAAGGTGATGTTGCGCTTGACCACGTCCATGCCGACACCGCGCCCCGAAAGGTTGGTGACGGCCTCGGCAGTGGAAAAGCCGGGTTCGAAAATCAGGTTGTAGATCTCCTGATCGGTGAGGCTTGCGCCGACCGCCACCAGCCCGCGTTGCTGGGCCTTGTCGAGGATGCGCTCGCGGTTGAGTCCGGCCCCGTCGTCGGCGATTTCAATGACGATGCTGCCCGAGTCGTGGTACGCATTGAGGCTCAAATGACCTTTGGCCGGCTTGCCTGCGGCGCGACGTGCTTCGGCGCTCTCGATGCCGTGATCCATGGAGTTGCGCAGCAGGTGCATGAGCGGGTCGCCGATCTTTTCGACGACGGTCTTGTCCAGTTCGGTCTCCGCGCCATTGATGATCAGGTCGATGTCCTTGCCCAGTTCCTGGCTGACATCGCGCACCACACGGCGGAAGCGATTGAAGGTGTCGCCGATGGGGATCATGCGCAGGTGCAGCGCGCCATCCAGGATCTGCTCGACCAGCCCCGATACGGTGGAACTGGCTTCCTGAAGCGGGTCGTTGTCGCACGACTTGGCCAGCAGGCTGGCGCCGGCGCTGGCAATGACCAGCTCGCCGACCAGATTGATCAGCTCGTCGAGCTTGTCGGCGTTGACGCGCACATAGCGGCCATCCTTGTTTTTCTGCTCGCCGGCCGAAGAAGGGCGCTCTACAGCGGTTGCCGTTGCCGTTGCGGGCGTTCGTGGCACTGCGCGCTGATCGCCCAGCAGTTCGCCGCTGGCCACCATAGGGCTGTGCTCGGGCTGCGAGACCAGTTCGGTGCCGGTGGGCTCGACGTGGTCTGGCGTCTCGTTCACCGGGGTGATTTCCACGGCGCAGTCTTCACGCACGAAATCGAAGACTTCGTTGATCGCGGCGTGCCCGGCAGCAGAGCGGAAGTCGATCTCGAAACCCAAGTGGCAGGATTCCGGGTCCCACGCCTCAACTGCTGGAATACTGTCGGTTACCGTCGTGACCTGGACCATCCGCCCCAGGGTATTGAGATAGCGCAGGAACGACAGTGGGTCCATGCCGTTGCGAAACACATCCACGCCAAAACGTAGCGAGATATGCCAGAGCACTTCGGCTGACGGTTCATCATCGCTGACGACCGACGCGCTCGCGCTGTCAGCGGCCCCGGCGCTGGCCGGTGCCTGGAATACCTGCAACGCCTGACGCAGCGCTGCCTCGCGCTCCAGTGCAGGTTGCTGCATCTGCTCGCCACGGCTGGCGACCACGTCGATCAACTCAAGCATGTGATCGCCGGATTTGAGCAGCACGGCGATCAGCTCGGCGTTTACCGAAACGCTGCCTTCACGCAGACGATCCAGCACGTCTTCGACGATGTGAGTAAAACTGACGATAGGCGTCAGCCCGAACAGTCCGGCCGAGCCTTTGATGGTGTGCGCTGCGCGGAAAACCGCGCCGATCGCGTCCTGGTCGCCGGGCTCGCTTTCGAGTTGCAGGAGGGATTCCTCCATGGCCTGCAAAAGCTCACGCGCTTCAACGATGAACGTCTGCTGTGCCTGATCGAGATTAATACTCACGATGACTTCCTTGATCGATCACTGGGCAGTACTGCAAATGGACGCGCTACAGCACCATACCCGGATTACATAACTCGAAGGTTTCGCTGACCGCCTTGCTTTGCCCGGTCAAATGCAGCGAAGTCCCGGTCTTGCCGGCTTCGCGCTGAATCACAGCCAGCAGTTGCAGACCGGCGCCGTCCATCTCGGTGACCTGTGAAAGATCAACCTCCAGGCGTGCCGCAGTTCCGATCTGTGGCAATAGCCTGGCGGCCAGTTCGGTCACGGTGTAGATCGTCAACTCGCCGTCTATCTGCACGCGTGCAGTGTCGTTGGCGCTCTCGTCTGGCGTGGGCATGCTGGCCTCCATGGGCCTGGGTCTCAGGGCAGGATGAGCTTGGAAACCGCTGCGAGCATTTGTGCCGGCTGAAACGGTTTGACGACCCACGCCTTGGCGCCTGCGGCCTGACCTTCAGCCTTTTTCGATTCCTGGGATTCGGTGGTCAGCATGATGATGGGCGTGAACTTGTAGCTGGCCAGCTTCTTCACTTCCTTGACGAAAGTGATGCCGTCCATGTTCGGCATGTTCACGTCGCTGATGATCAGGTGCACCTTCTGCCCGGTGAGCTTGCCCAGTGCATCCTTCCCGTCACAGGCTTCGATAACGTCGTATCCGGCACTCTTCAGCGCGATACCGACGACTTGCCGGACGCTGCTTGAATCGTCGACCACCAATACACTCTTAGCCATGATTTACTCCTAGAAAAACGTGATTTCCTGCGAATCCTGCTGTGCTGCCGATTCACCTCGGTGAGTGCGACGTTGCTCGTCGGTCGCGTAGGTGGACTCCATGCGCGCCAGCCATTGCCGGGCGTCGATGGCGACCGCCTCATCAGGGGATTGGCTAGCCTGCAGAAGGTGCGCGTGCAGCGAGTCGATGTTGTCGCGTACGTGGGCGAGAATCTGGCTGACCCGGTCCTGAAACTGCAGGTTCACCAGAACCTCGGTCATTTCGTCGCGAATCCCGTAGCTCTCCTGCTTGAGCAGGTCGGCGGACTCGGCCAGGCGACCGGTGATGCTCTGGAAGCGCTCCAGTACGTTCTGAATGCTTTGTTCGGAAGCGGCCACCGAATGGCTGTCCTGATCGGCGCCGCTCGATGCGGCCTGCACCAGCTGGGTAATCGCGTTGTTGATGATGTCGACCTTGGCGGACATCTGCTGACCGGTTTCGCTGGACTTGCTCGACAGGCTGCGCACCGCATCGGCCACCACGGCAAAGCCACGGCCTGCCTCACCGGCGCGCGCCGCCTCAATGGCCGCGTTGAGGGCCAGCAGGTTGGTCTGTGCGGCAATCGCTGCAACGTCGGCGGCCATGGTGCGCAATTCGCCGGTGTAGGCGGTGAGGCTGCGGACCTGGGAGAGCGTCTGGTCGCGGCTGGCCTGAGTGGATTTGAGCGAGTCGATTACCTGGCTCAGCTCGCTGTCACTCTGCGACAACACTTTCAGCGCACCATCGGCGTTCTGACCGTCCAGTTCACCGGCAGCGTGTTGCGACGCCTGTACGGTTTCCTGCAGGCGTTCGGAAATGCCCATGAAGCGCGTGCTCAGCTCGACAATCGCGGTTTCGGTCTGCTGGCGCGAGCTTTCGACCTGCTTGGCCCAGATCGGCATGGCACCAAGGAGGATCTCATTAAACTGGGCGTTGGACGCCATGGCGCTGCTTTGTGCGCTATGCGCCTGGTGATGATCCAGCGCCTGAGCCACGGCGCGGCGCACTTCGATCTGCTGTGAACGGGCAGCCCAGGCACACGCGCCTAGACCGATCGCCAGCAGTACAGCGCACGCCACCAGATTGGCCGTACCCGTGCCGAACTGCGTGAGAATCCAGGCAATGGCGGGTATGACGGGAATGAGTGAGAACCAGATGAAACGCGGATGATTTTGTGCAGGAGTACTACTGTATTGATTCGACATCATGGGTTCGATCCCTGAACAGTGCAGCGTTGTACACGACTCAATGGTTATCTGCGCGCCGCAGACAAACTTGATAACAGTACGAGAGCCTTCCGTCCGATTGCTTGGCGCACAACCCGATCCTGTTAAAAATAGCGGGTATTCGGGGCACCGCAAGTCGGCGCAGCAAACGCGTTGGCAGAACAGCCGAATTCACTTGGGAGAGGACGCAGAGCGTCCGGAACGGCATGCGACGCAGAGCGCCGCACGATAGAGGGGGGATCGTTCCTCACGCTCCAGCGTGGGAATGCGTTTCACGACGCTCTGCGTCGCAAGAGGACGCGGAGCGTCCGGAACGGCATGCGACGCAGAGCGCCGCACGATAGTGAGATGATCGTTCCTCACGCTCCAGTGGGGAATGCATTTCACGACGCTCTGCGTCGCAAGGTCTGCGCTGCCCCGCACAGTCAAGATAAGACGCAGAGCGTCCAGAAAGGCATGCCCACTTCAGAGCATGGGCACGAGAGTGCTCTCCCGTGCACTTCTCGTCTGGCGTGTCTTAGTGCAGCTTCATCCGCGGCTCGGTGCCTTTGCCGATCTTGCTGCCCAGCATCAGCATCAGGGTACGGAAGGTGCCGTACAGCGCCATCTGGTGCATGCGGTACAGCGACACGTAGAACATCCGCGCCAGCCAGCCTTCGAGCATCACGCTGCCCATCAGGTTACCCATCAGATTGCCGACGGCCGAGAAGCTCGACAGCGAGATCAGCGAGCCGTAGTCCTTGTAGGTGTACTCCGGCAACGTCTTGCCTTCGATCCGCAAGCGCAGCGACTTAACCAGCAACGACGCCTGCTGATGGGCGGCCTGAGCGCGCGGCGGGACGTTGCGGTCGGTGCCTTTTTGAGGGCAGGCCGCGCAGTCACCGAAGGCGAAGATATTTTCGTCACGTGTGGTTTGCAGCGTCGGCAGCACTTGCAACTGATTGATCCGGTTGCTTTCCAGGCCATCCAGTTCATGCAGGAAGGCCGGGGCACGGATACCTGCCGCCCAGACCTTCAAGCTCGCCGGAATGACCTGCCCGGTAGCAGTGATCAAGCCATCAGCCGTCACTTCACTGACTGCCGCATTGGTCAGCACAGTCACGCCGAGCTTTTCCAGCGTCTTGTGCACTGGCGCGCCGATGCGCTCAGGCAGCGCGGGCAACACCCGTGGGCCGGCTTCGATCACCGTGATGCGCAGGTTTTCCGGCTTGATCTGACCCAGCCCGTAAGCCGCCAGCTCATGCGCTGCGTTGTGCAGCTCTGCCGCCAGCTCGACACCGGTTGCACCAGCACCCACGATGGCCACGGTGATTTCCTGCGCGCTGTCGGCCTGACCGGCGTGGGCGCGCAGGTAGTGGTTGAGCAGTTGCTGGTGAAAGCGCTCGGCCTGCTTGCGGCTGTCGAGAAACAGGCAGTGCTCTGCCGCGCCCTTGGTGCCGAAGTCGTTGGTGGTGCTGCCCACCGCGATGACCAGCGAGTCGTAACCCAGGCTGCGTGCCGGAACCAGTTCTGCGCCGTTTTCATCCAGCGTCTCGGCCAGATGAATCTGGCGGCTGGCGCGGTCAAGACCGGTCATGCGCCCGAGTTGAAACTGAAAGTTGTTCCACTTGGCCTGAGCCACGTAGTTCAGCTCGTCCTCATACGAGTTGAGCGAACCGGCAGCCACTTCGTGCAACAGCGGCTTCCAGATATGCGTCAGGTTGGCATCAACCAGCGTGACACTGGCCGTGCCTTTCTTGCCCAGGGTCTTGCCCAGACTGGTCGCCAGCTCCAGACCGCCAGCGCCTCCGCCAACGATAACAATACGATGCGTCATAAGGATTACTCGGAAGGTTTAAGGAATTCGGGGGGAGCTCGATCTTCGCGAGCGCAAGGCAGCTCATAGCGTCAGAAGGCTCAATAAAGGGTTCATCACCACACTGTCCGGGTCAGGAGCGGCCTGCGCTCGACTGGATGCCGGTGTGCCTGAAGGTACTCTTCGACACACCTTTGCGGTTCCGGGTTCAGGTGGCTGCTCAATTTATGCGTTGTCTCAAGCGTGCTGACGGGCAGGGGGCCAGGGATCAGTGATTTCCAGCGGCTCGACCTGCAACACATCGTCCAGGCGGATGATGCCGCTTTGTAACACTCGCGCAGTGATTCCGCCATGCCCACGCACCGCCTGGAACGTCCCGTGACCAAGGCGCTGCTCAAGTCGCGCACACGGCTGACACCAGCCGGTGGTTTCGAAAATCGCCTGACCGATCCGGAAGCGTCGATTCTTCAGGCTGAACAGGTTGATGCCACTGATCACCAGATTGCGCCGCAAATCCTGCGGCACGATGGGGTTATCCGCCGCGCGGTTCAGCAACGAGCCAACCACCGCCAGATGCTCCCACTGGATCAACGTCACCTGCCGCGCATTGCGCGGGCCGGGCCGCGAGTGATCGCCGGTCAGACCCGCTTCGCGCCGCGCTTCCACGGCGTCCAGCTCGATCATCTCGACCCGCGATTGCGGACGCACGCCTATCCAGCGCACACGACCTTGTTGCGGCACATCGGCCAGCAGTTCCTGCAAGGGGCTCATAAACTGATTCCAACATCGAAAACGACACTGCGCCCCAGATTGGTACGCAGAAAATCCGGAGCGCCGGGATGCGCGAACAATACCCGAGCGAAGGTCGGCCCCACCAGCGACAACGAGCGCCAGCCCTGACGCAGGTACTCGGTCGGTGGTGGAAAGTGACTGTTGAGGTCCAGCACCTCGCGCTTGAGGCTGGCGAAGGCAATGATATCCAGCCCGCCCAGATCAATGCCGCGTTCGCGATAGTTGGTGGATTTCTTGCGCAGGGTAGGGGCGAGTCGGTGCAGCAGTTCAGAGGCCGGAATCCGCTTGGGCTTGGCCTCCCGACGTACCAGTTGGCTCAACGAGAACGCGCTTCGTCGTCGCGCCAGCTCCTCGCGCCACTCGTCATTGAGACGCCGCCCCTCATCCAGCACGAAAAACACCTCGAAGCGCCCGTCACGAAACAGCACATCCGGCGGCTCCTGACTGGCAGGCATGAAGTCCTCATTACGATGCGTAATGTTCAGCCCCTGCAACAGGCGCTGACAAACCCAGCGCTCACGCTCCCACTTCCGCGCATTGGAAAGAAAGGCGTTGGCTTGTTCGGCCTGGATCGTCAACAGGCGCAGGTAGTCTGAGTCATCCATAGGGCCAAGCTTAGCGTTCAAGTTGCCATGACTGGAAGAGTGAATGCAGGGGTGTAGACTGGCAATTCATTTTTTGATCGCTTGCGATAAATGTCGCAGGCGCCTTTTTTATCGAGGATCGACCTGTGAAGCTTCTGCCCATCCTGCTGCTGGCCTTGCTGCCCCTCACCGCTAACGCCCTGCAAGTCGGCGAGCGTCTGTCCTCCTGGACACTGCTCGATCAATACGATCAGCCCTACACTTTGAACAACCAGACGCAAACCCTGCTGGTCGCACGCAGCATGGACGCCGCCAAGCTGGTGAATGCCGCCCTTCAGGACAAGCCAAAAGGCTTTCTGGAATCACGCCATACGGTGTTTGTCGCTGACATCCAGAAAATGCCAACCATCATCGCCAAAATGTTCGCCATCCCCAAAATGCGTGACTACAGCTATCGCGTGATGCTTGATCGAGAGGCGCGCATCGTGCCGCAGTACGCAGGCGATGACGATAAGGTGCTGTGGTTACAGTTGCGCGACGGGCAGTTGGTCAGTCAGCAGCAGTTTGGCAGTGCTGATGCGTTGAGGGCTGCGTTGGACGGTAAATGATCGCGAGACATGAGCGTCGTGGGAGCGAGCTTGCTCGCGAAAGGGCCATCACAGACGTCCTGAGATGCGGCTGAAAGATAGCCCTCGTAGTTGCGTCTAAGCGAGTTGCTTCACATCGACTTTGTTATCAATGCCCCCTGTGCGGTGCCTCCAGATCACCCGAGAACAACTCGTCCTCAGCATCCGGGCTCACCGGAATCGCATGCTCTTCAGAAGCCCAGGCTCCCAGGTCGATCAGTTTGCAGCGCTCGGAGCAGAACGGGCGGCTCGGACTGGCTGCGCTCCATTCCACCGGGGCGTCGCAGGTTGGGCATTGAACGGTCATTGGTTGGCTCATGATTGGCCTCCACGCAAAGTAAGGTAAAAGTGGTGCAGCCGCTCGACTTCGCTGCTGAGCCAGGCGTGATCGCGGTCGTTGACCAGCACATCATTGGCATGACGCAGGCGGTCTTCACGCTGGATCTGCACCTTGAGAATGGCTTCGACCTGCTCCTGGCTGGAGCTGTCGCGCAGCATGGTGCGTTCTATCTGCAGGTGCGCCGGAGCATCGATCACCAGCAGCCGCTGAACCATGCGGAATTGCCCGGACTCGACCAGCAGTGGCGAGACCAGAATGGCATACGGCGATTTGGCCTTGGCCAGATGGCTGACGATTTCCTGATTGATCAGCGGATGCAGCAGCGCTTCCAGCCAGCGTCGCTGCTCGGGGTTTTCGAAGATCAGCTTGCGCAGCGCGCCTCGATCCAGCTCGCCGCTGGTCTGCAACACGCCTGTACCGAAGTGCGCCGCTATCTGCTCCAGCGCCGGGCGCCCGGGCTCGACTACCCAGCGGGCGGCATGATCGGCATCCACAGTGTCGACGCCAAGGTCGCTAAAACACTTCGCCGCTGCACTTTTACCGCTACCGATGCCGCCAGTCAGGCCAAGAATCCAGGGTTTTTCATCAGGGTGAGTCATCTGAAACCGGCAAACTGCATGTAAGAGTCGGTTATTTGACCACCCCAGAGCAAAGCGATCCACCCCGCAATGGCCAGATAAGGACCAAAGGGGATCGGCGTACCGCTTTCGACCCTGCGCACACGCATCATGATCACCCCAAGCACCGCGCCCACCAGCGACGATAACAGGATGGTCAACGGCAAAATCTGCCAGCCGCCCCACGCGCCCAGCATGGCCAGCAACTTGAAGTCGCCATAACCCATGCCTTCCTTGCCGGTCACCAGCTTGAACAGCCAGAACACCGACCACAGCGCCAGATAGCCGGCCACTGCACCCCACAGCGCTTCGTTCAGCGAGGTGAACAGCCCGAAAGCGTTGACGATCAGGCCCAGCCACAGCAGTGGCAGCACCAGAGAATCAGGCAACAGTTGGTGATCGGCATCGATCAGACTCATCGCCAGCAGCCCCCAGCCCAGTACCAGCATCGCCGCCGCCTGCCAGCCGAAACCGAAATGCCAGGCTACGTAGGCCGACAACACTGCGCAGGTCAGCTCGACCAGCGGGTAGCGTTTGCTGATCGGCGCTTTGCACTGCGAGCATTTGCCGCGCAGCAGCAGATAGCTGATCACCGGCAGGTTCTCCCATGGGCGGATTTTGTGTGCGCAATGCGGGCAGCTGGAGCGGGGACGATTCAGATTGAAGACGGGTTGATCGGGTTCGGCGGGCAGGCCGAGCAGTTCTCGGGATTGGGCTTTCCAGTCGCGCTCCATCATTATCGGGAGGCGGTAGACGACCACGTTGAGGAAACTTCCGATGATCAGGCCGAGGATGCAGCAGGTGGTGACGAAGGCCAGCGGTGAGCTGGCCAGGAGGTCGAGGAGGGGCATGTCAGACGACGTTTCCGAGTTGGAAGATAGGTAGATACATCGCAATTACCAGCCCGCCAACTATCACGCCCAAAAAGGCCATGATCATCGGTTCCATGAGGCTGGTCAGATTGTCTACCATGTTATCGACTTCGTCCTCATAGTAGGTAGCAACTTTATCGAGCATATTGTCCAGCGCACCGGACTCTTCGCCTATGGCCGTCATTTGGATTGCCAAGCTTGGAAAAACACCAGTCGATCGCATCGAGAAATTCAGTTGCATGCCTGTGGAGACGTCCTGTTTTATCTTGATGACTGCATTTTTAAATACTACATTGCCAGTCGCTCCGGCGACTGAGTCCAAAGCCTCCACAAGCGGGACGCCAGCGGCAAACGTTGTTGCAAGCGTGCGCGCGTAGCGTGCCACCGAAGATTTGAAAATTAACGGCCCAATGATGGGCACTTTCAGCAGAAGTCGGTCGAGGCTATCACGAAACTTTTGAGACTGTTTGTAAGCACGTTTGAACATAAAAAAGCTGACGAAAAATAGCCCAACAATGGCCAGCCACCATTTTTGTACGACGTCCGATAGACCAATAACCATCAGGGTAAACGTCGGCAACTGAGCGCCAAAGCTAGCGAAGACTGACTGGAACTGCGGCACCACTTTGATCAGCAAAATGCCGGATACAATCAATGCGACAATCAATACGGCAATCGGGTATGTCATGGCTTTCTTGATTTTAGCTTTTAGCTTTTCCGTCTTCTCTTTGTAGCTGGCTACACGGTCCAGCAGGCTTTCAAGTGCGCCAGCTTGCTCGCCGGCATCTACAAGATTGCAAAACAGGTCATCGAAATACTCCGGTTTCTGTCGCAGAGCCGTCGCAAAACTATTACCTGCCGAAACTTCCTGCTTTAGCGAGCCTACCAATGCGCGCATGTTAGGGTTCTCAGCGCCTTCGCTAATGATGTCAAACGATTGCAGCAATGGCACACCGGCCTTCATCATCGTAGCCATCTGGCGAGAAAAGAACGCGATGTCCAGCGGCTTGATCTTCTTGCCCTTGCCAAAGATCGAAACTGATTTTTTGCGTACCTTGGTTGGGTTGATGCCTTGCTTGCGCAGCTGGGCTTTTACAAGAGCCAGGTTATGGCCACTCAGTTCGCCACTGGTTTTGGTACCTTTCTTGTCAACACCTTCCCAAGTGTAAACGATGACTTTTACTGCCTTGCTGGCCATGTTCAATCCTTGGTTACGCGGTTGACTTCTTCAAGGCTGGTGATGCCTTGCATGGCTTTCGAAAGCCCTGATGTGCGAAGGTCATTGAAACCGTCCTTGCGCATCTGTCTGGAGATCTCCAGCGAGTTGCCTTCTTCCATGATGATGCGTTCCAGCTCCGGTGTTTTCTTGACCACTTCGTAAATACCCACCCTGCCTCGGTAACCCCCGTTGCAGTGCTCACAGCCCACCGGGCCGTATATCCTGAAAGTGCCGATTTTCGCTTCTGGAAAACCTTCCTGAATCAGTGTGTCACGAGGGATATCCAGTTCTTTCTTGCAATGGCTACACAACTTCCGCGCAAGTCGCTGCGCAATAATCAGGTTGATTGCTGTAGCAATGTTGAACGCTGCAACGCCCATATGATGCAGTCTAGTCAACGTTTCCGCTGCGCTGTTGGTGTGCAGTGTGGAAAGCACCATATGGCCGGTCTGCGAGGCTTTGATGGCAATTTCTGCCGTTTCCAGGTCTCGTATCTCGCCGACCATAATCACGTCGGGATCTTGACGCAAAAAAGCGCGCAAGGCTTGGGAAAAGTCCAGTCCTTGGCGAGGGTTGACGTTGACCTGATTGATGCCTTCCAGGTTGATCTCCACTGGGTCTTCAGCTGTGGAAATGTTGATATCCACGGTATTAAGAATATTCAGGCCGGTATACAGGGACACTGTCTTGCCGGAGCCTGTCGGGCCGGTCACAAGAATCATACCTTGCGGCTGTTTCAACGCTTCCAGATACAACGCCTTTTGTTCTGGCTCGTAGCCCAAAGCATCGATGCCCATCTGTGCGCTTGTCGGGTCGAGTATCCGCATTACGATCTTCTCGCCCCACAACGTGGGTAAGGTATTCATACGAAAATCTATGGCTTTTGTTTTGGACACCCGTAACTTGACGCGTCCATCCTGTGGCTTCCGCCGTTCCGAAATATCCAAACTTGCCATGACTTTCAAACGCGCGGCAATACGATTGGCCAAGTGAATGGGAGGTCTGGCTACTTCATGCAGGATGCCGTCAGTACGCAAGCGCACACGAAAAATCTTTTCATAGGGTTCGAAGTGCAAGTCGGATGATCCTAATCGGATGGCATCCATAAGCATCTTGTTGACGAAGCGCACCACCGGGGCATCGTCAGCGTCATTCTGTGTAGCTAGCGTGGTTTCTTTGCCATCCGCCGGTTCGATATCCAGGCCTAGATCGACATCCTCCAGATTGCCCAAACCGCTATCGCTGTCAAAAAATCGATCTATCGCTATGGTCAGCTTGTCATCTTCGACCAGAATCGCTTCGGTGTTCAGGCCTGTGCTGAACTGAATATCTGTCACCGCCTGATGGTTGGTCGGGTCTGATATCGCTATGAACAGCTTGTTGCCGCGCCGCCAGAGGGGCAGCGCGTGATGCTGGCGAACCAGCTTTTCACTGACCAAACCTTTAGGCTGGCTTTCCTTGTCGAGGCTGGCGAGATCCATGAACGGCACGCCGAACTGATCGGAAGCCATTTCTGCCAGAGTCAGGCTTTTGACTAGCTTGTTTTGAACCAGATAGCTGACCAACGAAATCTTGTCACGACGCGCCTGTTGGTACGCTTGCTGCGCGACAGGTTCAGTAAGTAGTTCGGCAAGGACCAATTGCTTGGCCAGGCCAGTGAGGACAGCATCAGTCATAAAACCACCAGACACAGACAATGAGTGGGTTATAGCGCAGTCGGGCGATGCTGCCAAATGGGAGCGAGGGATGTGACGAAAATTGTCAGTTTCTGCTGGTTTCAGCGTGTTCTAAGTACATGAAAGCTTGCTTCAACCACGAATTACGATCGAGTCACATTGGCATGGTGTGTGCTTGGGTCTAGGCAAGGCACCTAAAATTGACGCCTCGGAGAAGTACGCGATGAAATCACAAAAAGGCTTTACACTTATTGAACTTATGATCGTTGTTGCGATTGTAGGTATCTTGGCTGCCGTTGCGTTGCCAGCATATCAGAACTACACGATGCGTGCTCGATTTACAGAAGTCACATCTGTTGCAGATACCTATAAAACGGCTGTTGCTCTTTGCATACAGCAACTGGGGACGCCTCAAGGCTGCAACTTAGGTACCAATGACATTCCCGGTACCACGGCAACTACTTACGTGGCTAGCGTAGCAGTCGCCAACGGCGCTATTACGGTTGTCCCTCAGGGTGGTATCCCTGCTGCCTCTACTTATGTGCTCACACCTACACTCAACGCGGGTTCTACCACATGGGCTTTGGGTGGTGGATGCTTGGCTGTTCAGGGTAATGCGCCAGTTCTGTGTAGGGCAAACTAAGTAAAAGCAACTTTTAAAAAAACAGGCTGGCTTGGAGTAAGTGTAATTCGATGCAAGAAAACCCTGGTGTTTTATCAGGGTTTTCATTATATTGCTATTTTTTAGTTCTGTTTATGCTCTAGCTTCGGCTGATACAGAATCTTGTCAATCGCGTCAATCTGCGGCAATAACTCCACCCCAATTCAGACCAGATGTTCCCTGAAAAAGGTGGCAACGTCTCCAGAACCGTTCGAACAACGATACCTCTCTCTTCAATCTCCTTAAGCGTAAGAGGCATCTCTACCGAAATGCCTAGAATGTCGGCGTGCAACTCGCCAAATCGTCTAGGACCGCCGCTCACGCTCCAAATCAGGCTTGGGGAACAGGCCCCGCCCAGCAGTAAACAATCCTGGCGGATGATCAGCAACTACCTGTTGAGGAATGACTTAGGTGTTGCCGAAACTTACTTGTTCGCGGTAGAGCGCTGGTCTTTCAATTGCGGCATTTCGCTGGAAAAGAGGCCCGGTTTAAAAGGTTTCGATGCTCGAGTCGAAGCACGTCCGCCCACCAAGGCTGTACTGAAAGCAGGAGGTTTGCTCGAGCTGTTCAACAAGAGCTGAATCCACTACAAACCCAGATCAGACTCACCTGTTGAAACGATAACGCCCCCGGCGGATGTGCTTCGTTGGGGGCGCTTTGATTCGATTGCTTGGTGTTATGCAATGGCATCGTAGGACATTTCAGCTTTTGCATTAGGTCACTTCCTGATCCGCTTCGGTTATCAAAACGTCCGTTGATAGATATCCGAATCAAGCCCAGAATTACCCACCTGATTACTCCACACATAAGAAGAGAGGGGCTATGAACACCACCGCATTACCCAGTCGCCTCCTCGGTGTGGGCCTATACACACCAGCAGAAGCGTCCTCATACACTGGCATTCCGGCAAAGGACATTCGCAGATGAATGTTTGGCTATAGCGCGGCAGGCGTCGATCACCCCGGCCTCTGGACGCCAGAGGTCGCATTTCTGGACGACAAGCTGCTCGGCTTCCACGACCTGCTGGAAATTCGTTTTGTTCACGCATTTCGCCAGCACGGCGTCAGCTTGCAAGCGATCCGCAGCGCCTCGTTACAAGCCAGAGAAATGTTCGGTCAGCTCTACCCGTTTACGTGCAGGCGCTTTCAAACCGACGGTCGGGATATTTTCGCGACCGTCCTGGATGAAACGGGTGATGAGGCTCTGCTGGATCTGGTGAAGCGGCAATATGCGTTCAAGCAGGTCATTACGCCCTCTCTGTACGAGGGCATTGATTACGCAGGTGAAGAGTCGGCAAAGCGCTGGTATCCGGTAACGCGAAGCAAGGCAGTTGTTTTGGACCCGGCAAGGAATTTTGGCAAACCGATGTTGGCAACAACGGGAATCGACACAGCAACGATCTATCATTATTATCTAGCTGAAGGCCAGAACGCGAAGCGTGTGGCTTTAATCTATGAGATTGCGCCTGTCGCAGTGAAAGCAGCCGTTAACTATGAGCTTAGCCACGCAGCTCAAGACACGTGGCCAGGCAGTAACTGACTGCTCAGGTCAGGGATTGGCTTCTACCTAACCACCCCATCAACCCGCGCCCGCCCCTTAAACCTCCTCCTCACCCCAACCACAACCATCACCACCAGCAATCCCACCACCACAAAAAAGATCGTGTTAAAAATCGGAAACGGCTGATCGCGACTCGTCACCGCCTCAACCTCTGTCACGTTGGGAAACATCGACAGGATGGTTATCCTCCAGCCGTAATAACGAATCAGCGCCAGTTGCTGGGAATCACGCGAGTAGCCTTGGGCTTTGGCCTGGATGTCGGCGGAGTCGAATTTGAAGTACCACGGGAAGCTCCAGCCGGTGTCTTCGTTGCGGTAGACCACGACTTTCTTGCTGTCCGGGTCTTCGGTATTGATGAAGTACACGTCGCGGGTCGGGCCGTCTGCCGGGTTTTCGGCGTTGATGACGCCGTCGGCGTCCATTCTTTTGACTTCCACGCCGGTGATCATCACGACATCATGGCGCGGCAGGACGTAGTAGAGGCTTAATGCGCCGATCCCCAGTGCAACGAATACCACAAGCCAAATCGACCTTCTCAGCCACTTCATACCAGCGTCCTCTGTTTAAAATTGCGTGACTTTGCCCTAATCCGAACATTTCGAAGCAAAACAGTTATTACAAAATTCGACAAGGCCGTTGCTGACGGCGTTGTCTCCCGGAGATTGACATGATTTGGTTCCTTGAAGGGCAATCCAGCCAGCGTGAAGTGATCATGGGCGCGCGCGATGCGCTGCCTGCGTCGGTGCAGATCATCGCTTCGCATCGCCAGCAGCGCTCCGAAATCACCGGGCAGGCCGATGTGGCGCTGCAAGAGCCGGTCGATAACGACGAGCGTGTCGACTGGGTGCTGCACACCGCTCGCTCGCTGGGCGTCAAGATTATTGTCGCCGGGCGTATAGGCAGCTTTTACGAAGCGCAGCGTGCGCGTTTTGTCGCTGAAGGGTTGGACCTCGTTACCGGCGGAACGTCCCAGCAGACCTTCATGGACGTCGATGACAAGAGTCGTTTCACGGCGGCGGCCGAGGCGGCGGGGCTGGCGTGTATTCCGGGGGTTGCCGTCAGCAATGCCGAGGAGTTGCAGGCGGCTTACGATGCGCTGGCGGTGTCTGGCGAGGTGTGCATCAAGCCGGTGGTCGGGATTTACGGGCGCGGCTTTTGGCGCTTCAAGACCGACGTTGACGATTTTCGTTGTTTCGCCAACCCCGATGCGCGTGAGACGACCTTTCAGGCGTACCTTAATGCTTATCGTCAGGCCGATGACGTGCCGGCCATGCTGCTCATGCCGTATATGCCGGGCAGTGAGTGTTCGGTGGACATGGTCTGCGAGCACGGTAAGGCGGTTGCCTTCGTCGGGCGGCGCAAGGTGGGGCTCAATCAGACCTTCGAGCGTGACAGCGAAGCGGTAAAACTGGCAATCCGCGCGGCGGAGCATTTTGCCTGCGACGGGCTGATCAATGTACAGACCCGCGACGACGCGGATGGCAAGCCGCGCTTGCTGGAGATCAACCCGCGTTATTCAGGCGGCATTGGCTACACCCGTGAAACCGGCATCAACCTGCCGGGTATTTTCGCGGCACGGCGTCTCGGCTTGAAAGAACCGGAAACACATTGGCTCGAAGATATCCGTGTCAAGGCCATCACGGTCGCTGTACGGGCCTCGGTTTCATCGTGATAATAGATTTTTGCTATCACTAATCGCTCTTATCAGGGAGGATCGGGCATGAAGCTTCTTGCGCCAGGTGCAAACACTGCTTTAGCTAACGCCCACTGCACCTGGAACCTGGAGAGCGGTAAGTCTTCGGTTTTTGGTGAGTACGCAGCGGTCGCCTTGCTGGCGGTCAACGACAAACGCCAGCCGATGGGCGATCCGGCGCTGCTGCATCAGGAGCAGGGCTGGATGGAGTGGAGCGGCGGCCCTCAGGATGTTGGCTGCACGTTAAGGCTGGACAGGCTCCCGACGGGCAGTGATCGCGTGCTGCTGATGGTTTACGTCTACGCAGCCATGGGGCCGATCCGCGATATTGCCAGCCTGCACCTCAAAGTGGATGGTGATATCGAGCACCGCCTGGACCTGCGCGATAACGGCGAAGCGGCGATCATCATCGGCGAGTTCTACCAGCGCAATGAGCAATGGAAATTCCGCGCGCTGAGCGAAGGCTCGGCGTATGGACTGTCGGCGTTCGGGCGCAAGATCGGTCTGGACGTGGACGACCGTCATCCGCGCCGCCCGTCTGCGGGTTCGGGTGGCGGGCCACGGCATGAGTCGGCGACCGGCACGGCGTTCGTGGTCGGCCCGGCGCACGTCATGACCTGTGCGCATGTCATCGAAGACATGGGCGTGTTCTATATCACTTCACTGGAAGGCCGTTACAAGGCCGAGCCGGTGGTCATCGACCGTCGCAACGACATCGCGCTGCTGCGCGTGCAGGGCGCACCGCTGTTGTCTCCGGTTACATTCCGGGACGGGCAGGGCTGTGAGCCGGGTGATACCGTAGCGGTTTTGGGCTATCCACTGGCGTCCATTTCAGGTGGCGGGTTGCAGGTGACTCAGGGCGGGATCTCCGGTCTGTTCGGCCTGCACAACGATGCCAGCCTGTTTCAGTTCACGGCACCGATACAGCCGGGGTCCAGTGGCAGCCCGTTATTCGACAACGGGGGCGCGGTGATTGGCATGGTGACCTCAACCGTACCGGACGGGCAAAACATGAACTTCGCCGTGAAGTCCTCACTGTTACTGGCCTTTCTGCAGGCGTGCCGCATCGACGCTGCGCATGCCCGCCCGGAAAGGTCGTACACCACCACAGAAATCTCACGCACCGCTCAGTCGTCGTTATGGCTCGTTGAAGCCTCTCGCCAATGAAGCCGGTGTTGCCTGCCTGATCCGCAGGCGTCAGGGGCTGCGGCCCCGCTAATCAGGAATTTATCGATGGACAGCAGCGCAGCTTTTTCCAACCCTACAAAGCTTCGTGCTGATCTGCTTCGTGGTCGTCTCGATGTCAGCGTCGATTCGTCGACCATCGCTCCGGATTCACTGTTCGGCTTTGCCGAGCGGCGTAACCCCAAGCGCGCGTTTCTCTTCGTGTCCCGAGTGTTGGGACGCCACATCCCTGCGCGCCCGAGCGTGATGCTGAAAAGCTTTCAGGACCTGGCGCACAAGATCCCCGCAGACCTGCCCGGCCCGGTGCTGGTCATCGGCATGGCCGAAACGGCTGTCGGCCTTGGTGCCGGGGTACACCGTGCCTACAGCGCAACGCGCCCGGATGCCCTGTACATGGTCAGTACGCGCCATCCGACCGGCAGCGCGCTGTTCGCCCGCTTTGAAGAAGAGCACAGCCACGCCAGCGCCCATCTGATCCACCTGCCCGTTGATCCGGCGTTACGCGAGATGATGCTCGGTGCCCGTTCGCTGGTGCTGGTCGATGACGAGGCGTCGACGGGCAAGACCTTCATCAACCTGCATCAGGCGTTGGTCGACGCCGGCTTGAGCAAGATCGAGCGGGTGGTGACCTGCGTGCTCACCGACTGGTCGGCGGGCGCGGTCAGTACCTCGATGGGCGCAGTGGCAGAACAGGTCTCGCTGCTGCAAGGCTCGTACTCCTTTGATGAAGACGTAAGTGCGCCGCTGCCGGAGATGCCGGAAGTCGGCACCGTTGCCATGGGGGACTGGCCGCTGGTCACTGCCAATGACTGGGGGCGCATGGGTGTGCTGTCGGTAGCCGATACGCTGGCACCGGGTATTACCGTCAAAAAGGGCGAACGCATTCTGGTGGTTGGCACCAGCGAATTCGTCTGGCGTCCGTTCCTGCTCGCCGAGCGTCTGGAGAAGGCCGGAGCCGACGTGCATTTCAGTTCCACCAGCCGTTCACCGATTGCACTCGGTCATGCCATCGACCATGCACTGTCGTTCTCCGACAACTATGGACTGGGCATCCCCAACTTCCTCTACAACGTGCGGCCGGGTCAGTTCGATCGGGTGCTGATCTGTACCGAAACCCCAAGGCAGGCGGTGCCTGCCGAGTTGATCGAAGCACTGAACGCCGAGGTCATCTGCGATGAGTAACGACCGCCCGCTGATCTTCGTCGATCTGGACGACACCCTGTTCCAGACCGCGCGCAAAACGCCGGCTGACATTGAAAAGCACGTCGCAACGCTGGACATCTCTGGTAATGCCAATGGCTACATGACCAATGTGCAGAAGTCGTTCGCGCACTGGTTGCTGGCGCATTCCGACGTGGTGCCGGTGACGGCGCGCAGTGTCGAGGCCTACAGCCGGGTCAAACTGCCGTTCACCGCAGGCGCGATCTGCTCCCATGGCGGGGTGATGCTCGATGTCATGGGGCGGCTGGATCATGACTGGAACGAGCAGATGAAACACACCCTGGCCAGCTACCAGTCGCGCCTGCATGAGCTGTCGGCGACGACGCTGGCGATCGGTCAGGAGCTGGGGTTTTCACTGCGCGGCTGGGTGGTCGAAGAGGCGCAGCTGTTCCATTACGTGGTGACCAAGCACAACGAGAGCGATGACAGCATCCTCGGCAACGTACTGGCCGAAGTGCAGGCGCGGGGCTTGCTCGACGGCATGCATATCCATGGCAACGGCAACAATCTGGCTTTCCTGCCCGAAGGGCTGGCCAAGCGTTACGCGGTCCAGGAGTGGCTGCGGCGCGACAAGGCGATCAATGGCGAACGCCCGGTGCTCGGTTTTGGCGACAGCATTACCGATCTGGGTTTCATGGACGAGTGCCACTGGTGGGCGACACCTGCCCGCAGTCAGTTGGCAAAAATGTTTGTCGGAGCAGCGCATGAGTGATCCCGTTCACGGGCTCGATACGGTCGGCAGCGGCAGTTACCTGCACGATGATGTGCATTTTCTGTTGCGCGGCGTGGCGCTACAGACCACCAGCGTCGAGGAGAAGGAGCGCCTGATTCAGACGCGACAGAAACACTATTCGGAAATGATCAGCGAAGAGTCGGCCCCCAGCGTCGCCCACAAGGCGCTGTATGAGCGGGCGCTCGAGCAGAATGGCGCGCGCATGGCCGACGATGTTCAGGCCCTGGCCCAGGCGCTCGCCCGCGAGTGCACAGGCGCTGAAATCATTCTGGTGTCGTTCGTACGCGCCGGTCTGCCGCTGGGCGTGTTGTTGCGTCGGGCGCTGATCGATCTGGGGCGCGAAGCGCACCACTACGGCATCAGTATCGTCCGTGATCGCGGCATTGATACGGTGGCGCTTGAAGCCATCATCGAGGCCCACGGCGCGCAGAACATCGTGTTCGTCGACGGCTGGACCGGCAAGGGCGCGATTTCGGGGGAGATCCGTCGCAGTCTGGCGGGCGATAAACGCTTCCCGGATCAGCCTCGGCTGGTGGTACTGGCCGATCCGTGCGGCAGCGCCTGGCTGGCAGCGTCGGCAGAGGACTGGGTGATTCCGTCCGGCATTCTCGGTGCCACGGTGTCCGGTCTGGTGTCGCGCTCTATCTGGCCGACGGACGGCGGGCTGCACGGTTGCGTGGTGTACGAGCAGTTGCTGGAGCACGACGTCACGCAGTCTTTTATTGAACAGATCGACAGCCAGCGTCGTCAAAACAGTTCTACGCTCACACTGACACCCTGGACGCTGCCTCAGCGAACCGAACTCAAGGCCGCCGCATCACAGGTGGTCGACCGTCTGGCCGAGCGCTTCGGGATCAATAACTTCAATCGCATCAAGCCGGGCATTGCCGAAGCCACCAGAGCGGTCATGCGCCGCGTGCCGGATCATGTACTGGTGCGCAACCTGGCTGACAGCGACGTGCAATTGCTGTTGCACCTGACCGAAAAAGCGGGGATCCCCGTCGAAGAAGTGGGCGATCTCCTGGGACCCTATCGGGCCGTGACCATCATTCGGAGTCTGAGCTAATGGCCTTATTCTCGCCTTATGCGCTGGGGGCAACGCTGTATATGCCCGCGACCCGGGACGACATCGTCGATGTGGTGTTCGGTGAAAAGATTCCCGAGCTGCGTTCGCTGGTCGTCTGTCTGGAAGATGCCGTGGCGCTGACCGATGTCGACACGGCGCTGATCAATCTTCGTCAGGTACTCACCCGAATCCGCGATCGTGGGGGTCGTCCGGCCAACGGTCCGCTGCTGTTCGTGCGTCCGAGGGACGCAGCGATGGCGCGCATTCTCAACGACTGGCCGCTGATGGCGCACGTCGACGGTTTCGTTGTGCCCAAGCTCTCGTTGAAAAGTCTGACGAGCTGGGAGCAGGCCGTCACCAATCCTTCGCTGGCGTTGATGCCTACACTGGAAACCCCCGAGGTGTTCAATCCGACCGCGATGGTCGAGTTGGGGGAAGCCTTGAAGGCCAGTCTGTACGAGCGGATCATTGCGCTACGCATCGGGGGTAATGACCTGATGGGCTGCCTGGGGCTGCGCCGCAATCCGGCCATGACCCTGTATTCGACGCCGATGGGGTATGTCATCCCCATGCTGGCGGGTGTCATGGGTTCGCAGGGCTTTGCGCTTACCGCTCCGGTGTTCGAGCAACTGGCCACTCCTGACATTCTGCAGCATGAACTGGCGCTGGATATTACCAATGGGTTGGTCGGTAAAACGGCAATTCACCCCTCGCAGGTCAATATCATTCAGAATGCGCTACGCGTCAGTCTGGAGGACATGAACTCCGCCCGGATGATTTTGAACTCTGTGGCCCCCGCAGTGTTCAAGTACAACGACGCGATGTGTGAACCGGCTACCCACTACAAATGGGCAACCCACATCATGGAGCGCGCCAAATGGCATGGAGTGTTATCCGCACCCGCTTCGATCATGGATGCCAGCATTCGACTCGCTGAGGCAGTTAGCTAGATGATAGAACCTGACCTTGAAACCGCAGGACCTGATCTTGAGCCTGTAGGGCCCGACCTTGAAATCGAAGTGGAACAGCGCCTGCTGGCGGTCTTTGATTTCGACGGGACCATTACCCGCCACGACAGTTTTGTCCCGTTTCTCAAATTCGCCTTCGGGCAACGTGCCTTTTCGGTGCGCATGGCGCGGCTGGTGCTGCCCAGCATAGGCTACCTGGCCAAACGCCTGACCCGCGATGAACTCAAGGGCCGCCTGATCAAGGCTTTTCTGAGCGGTGTTGAAGTGCAATGGCTGCAGCAGAAGGCTGAAGCGTTCTGCCAGTCGCACTGGAAACGCCTGATGCGTCCTGCTGCGCTGGAGTCCATCGCCGCTGAAATCGAGAAGGGCGCCATTGTCACGCTTTGTTCAGCATCGCCTGCTATGGTCCTGCAACCGTTCGCTGATCGCCTGAAAGTAGAGCTGATCGGCACCAATCTGGAAGTGATCGACGGCAAGTTGACCGGCTTGATAGAAGGCAGCAACTGCCGCTGCGACTCGAAAGTTGCACGCCTGGAGAGCGTCTATGGGCCGCTGACCCAGTTCCGGGTTCGCGCCTGGGGCGACACCCGAGGCGACCACGAATTGCTCGCCGCTGCTCAGGATGCGCACTGGCGTTTGTTTCATCCGACGTGGCGTCGAGGCCGTTATAAAGGCCCCGTTAACGCCAAGTTACACAATCCTGATGGCAAAGACGGGCCAACACGGTAAGGCTGTAACACTTTTATCCGAAATCCAACGTCACATGGAGCGAAAAATGGCACTCACTTTGGCAAAGAACCAGACGATCTCACTCGAGAAAACTGCTGGTACAGGCCTCAAGAAAGTCAGCATGGGACTTGGATGGGACCCTGAAAAAGCCAGTGGTTTCTTCGGTAAATTGCTCGGTGGTGGCGGCGGCGATATCGACCTGGATGCCTCGTGCATCATGCTCGACGCCGACAAAAAGCCCCTCGACCTGGTCTGGTTCCGCCAGCTGCAATCGCGTGACGGTGCCATTCAGCATTCGGGTGACAACCGTACCGGCGAAGGCGCGGGCGATGATGAAACCATCAGCGTCGATCTGGAAAAACTGCCTGCCGCCGTTAAATACCTGGTGTTCACCGTCAATTCGTTCACCGGTCAGAATTTCGAAAAAGTCGCCAACGCCTACTGCCGTATTGTCGATCTGGGCAGCCGTAACGAACTGGGCCGCTTTGATCTGTCCGAAAAAGGCCAGCACACCGGCGTGGTGATGTCTTATCTGGCGCGCACGCCATCGGGCTGGGACTTCACTGCAGTAGGCCAGGTCACCAACGGTCGCACTGCTGATGATCTGGTCGAGCTGGCGATCGGGGCTGTACGCGTATGACCCAACTCGTCCCGGGCGCCAACGCGCCGGTCGCTGCCGGCCCGCTGACTGTAGAAATTATCTACTCCCCGATCGCGGATGCGGATATCGACGTCTCCGCTTTTCTGCTGACCGCGTCCGGCAAGGTCCGTGGCGATCAGGACATGTGTTTCTACGGCCAGAAAAGCGTGAACGGCGGTGCGCTGCAGCAGACGGAAGCGTCAGCCGGACGCGCGGTGTTCAGTCTTGACCCGAGCCGTCTGGACTCGGTCATCGAGAAGGTTGCCCTGACGGCGACCATCTATGAGAACAAGGCCAGTTTCGGCAGCGTGTCACGCCTGGCATTGAACATCACCGGCGGTATCGAAGCCGATATCCCGACCAGTGGCATGAAAGAAACCGCGCTGATTCTGGGCGAGTTCTACCTGCGTCAGGGTGCATGGAAATTCCGTTGCGTGGCACAGGGTTTTGCCGGCGGTCTTGAGCCATTGGCGAAAAACTTCGGCGTTGAAGTCGCCGCGCCTCAGGATGAGCCTGCACCTGCACCTGCACCTGCACCTGCACCTGCACCTGTTCCAGCGCCTGCAGCGAAGTCGACCGTCAGTCTGAGCAAGATCACGCTCGACAAGACCCGTGCTTCGATCAGTCTGGAAAAATCCAGTGCCGGTTTCGGTGAGATTCGGGTCAACCTGAACTGGAACCGTCGTAACGACAGCAAGGGTGGTGGCTTCTTCTCGATGAAGAAGAGCAATGCCATCGACCTTGATGTAGGCTGCCTCTTCGAAATGCAGGACGGTCTCAAAGGCGCTGTTCAGGCGCTGGGTAACTCGTTCGGTTCGCTCAACACCGAGCCTTTCATCAAGTTGATGGGCGATGACCGTACCGGCTCGATCAGCGACGGTGAGTGGCTGCATATCAATGGCGCGCACTGGAGCAAGATCCGTCGCATTCTGGTCTACGCGTTCATCTATGAAGGTGCACCGAACTGGAAGGAAACCGACGGGGTCGTCACCATTCACGCGCCGGGCCAGCCGCCCATCGAGGTTCGCCTCAATGAGGAGGGCGGTCGTCAGGGCATGTGTGCCATTGCCCTGCTGGAAAATGACAACGGTGCAGTCAAGGTGACGCGTCGCGTGGATTTCCACAACGGCCACAGCAACATGGACAAAGCCTACGGCTGGGGCATGCGCTGGGCTGCCGGTTCCAAGTAAACAATACCGTGGTATTTCTGGGCTGGCTGTGCCGCCTCATGGGAGATAGACATGCTGGACTGGTTGAAAACAAACGCAACAGCTGCTCGCGACAAGCTGGCTTCGGAAGTCTCGAAGTTCAAGAATCGCGAATTCATGGAGGCTGTGGTTTCCGGCTGTGCTCTGGTATCGGCCGCTGACGGTGATATCAGCTCCAGTGAAAAGCAGAAAATGGCGGGCTTCATTCAGAACTCTCAGGAACTGAAAGTTTTCGACATGAAGGACGTCATCCAGGGCTTCCAGGAAGCCTGCTCCAAGTTCGAGTTCGATTTTGAAATTGGTCGCGCCGAGGCCTTGAAAACCATCGGCAAGATCAAAAAGAAAGAAGATGCAGCCCGTTTGCTGGTGCGCGTCTGCTGTGCTATCGGTGGCGCCGATGGCAGCTTCGATGAGAAAGAGCGGGAAGTCTGCCGCACGATCTGTCGAGAGCTTGGCCTCAACCCGTCCGATTTCGACCTGTAATTTTTTACCCTAAGGAACGCAGTTAAATGGAAAGCACCTCTCTAGGCTTCCCTCCACTCACGATGGCGGTTTTCGTCGGTCTGGCCGTTACGGCCATGGCTATCGACATGTTCTCCCACCGGGGAAACAAGCCAATCACCCTCGCGCAAGCCTCGGCGTGGTCGATTTTCTGGGTCGCCATTTCGCTGGCCTTCGCTGGTTTCCTGTATGTCCAGCACGGCTCTGAAGTCGCCACGCTGTTCGTGACCGGTTACGCGCTGGAAAAAGTACTGAGCGTCGACAACCTGTTCGTGTTCATGGCGTTGTTCTCCTGGTTCAAGATTCCGGATGGCCTGCGCCACCGCGTTCTGTACTGGGGCATCATCGGCGCCATTGTCTTCCGCGGCATCTTCGTCGCCATCGGTACCGGCCTGCTGGCGCTGGGTCCATGGGTCGAAGTGGTGTTTGCGGTCATCGTTGCCTGGACAGCCATCATGATGCTCAGGGCTGGCGATGACGACGACGAAGAAGTCGACTACTCGCAACACATGGCTTATCGCTTCGCCAAGAAGCTGTTCCCGGTGTGGCCAAAACTGCACGGCAGCAACTTCTTCGTCAGCCGCTCGGTTCTGGAGCAGGAAGTCAAAAAGCCTGAAAACGCCGGTATCACGCTGGCCGCCAAAGGCGCTTTGTTCGCGACCCCGTTGTTCCTGTGTCTGGTTGTGGCGGAAATCTCCGACGTGCTGTTCGCGTTCGACTCCGTGCCTGCAATCATCGCCGTGAGCCGCGAGCCGCTGATCGTATTCTCGGCCATGCTGTTCGCGATTCTTGGTCTGCGTACCTTGTATTTCGTACTTGAAGCCCTAAAACGCTACCTGGTGCATCTGGAGAAAGCGGTTATCGCCTTGCTGTTCTTCATTGCCTTGAAATTGGGCCTGAACGCAACCAACCACCTGTTCCATCACGGTTACGAGATCAGCGCCAACACCAGCCTGCTGGTTGTGGTCGTCGTGTTGATCATCGGTATCGTTGCAAGCCTGCTCTTCCCGGGCAAAGACGAATCCGCGGAAGAAAAAGCGTAAACACTGGATAAAGGAGATAAACGAATCATGGCTTTGACTCTGCAAAAAGGTGGCAACCTTTCGCTGTCGAAAACCGACCCTACCCTGGCCAACGTATTGATTGGTCTGGGCTGGGATCCGCGAGCCACTGACGGACAGGATTTCGACCTGGACGCCAGCGCATTCCTGTTGGCCGCCAATGGCAAGGTCCGCAGTGAAGCTGACTTCATTTTCTACAACCAGCTCAAGAGCGCCGACGGTTCTGTCGAGCACACCGGTGACAACCGTACCGGTGAAGGTGATGGTGATGACGAAGTGGTCAAGGTCGATCTGACCCGTGTGCCTGATGACGTCGACAAGATCGCATTCGTGGTGACCATTCATGACGCAGAAAGTCGTGGCCAGAATTTTGGCCAGGTGAGCCGCTCTTTCATTCGCGTAGTGAATGAAAAGTCGGGCGCGGAAGTCGTCCGTTACGATCTTGCTGAAGATGCCTCTACCGAAACCGCAATGATCTTCGCTGAGTTGTACCGCAATAACGGCGAGTGGAAATTCCGCGCCGTTGGTAGCGGTTTCAAGGGGGGCCTGAAAGCATTGGCCAACTCTTTCGGCATGAATTTCTGATTCACGCCCAACCACTTTTCTGGAAAGGATCAAGAACATGGCAGTAAGTCTGAGTAAAGGCGGCAACGTTTCCCTGTCCAAAGAGGCTCCTGGCCTGACAGAAATCACCGTGGGCCTGGGCTGGGATCCGCGTGTGACCGATGGCACCGAGTTCGACCTGGATGCGTCGATCTTCATCGTTGGCGAAAATGGCAAAGTGCTGGACGACAACAGCTTCATTTTCTACAACAACAAGAAGTCGGCTGATGGTTCGGTCGAGCACCTGGGCGATAACCGTTCAGGCGCTGGCGAAGGCGATGACGAGTCGGTAACGGTCAAGCTCACTGGCTTGGCAGCGGCAGTGAAGAAGCTGGTTTTCGCGGTCACCATCCATTCCGCCGAAGAGCGCAAGCAAAGCTTTGGCCAGGTTTCCAACGCTTACATCCGCGTTGTGAACAAGGCTGACGGCAAGGAAATCGCTCGTTACGACCTGTCGGAAGATGCATCGACCGAAACCGCGATGATCTTCGGCGAGCTGTATCGCAATGGCGAAGAGTTCAAGTTCAAGGCCATTGGCCAGGGCTTTGCCGGCGGTCTGAAGCCGTTGGCAGAAGCTCACGGCGTGGCAATCGGCTAAACCCGAGCAGCGCCCAATAAAAACCCCCGCCAGCGATGGCGGGGGTTTTTTATTGGGCGCTGATTACCGCTATCGTTCCTCACGCTCTACAGCGTGGGAATGCAGTTCAAGACGCTCTGCGTCGTCAAGAGGACGCAGAGCGTCGCACGATAGTCGCAAGTACGCAGCACAGTCTCCGGTCTAATAATGTAGTGCTGAAGTCAGCGTTCGCTTCTGCCCACGCCCGATGGTCCTGCGGCCAGCATGCGCCCGGCCAGTCGTGAGAAGGGCAGGCTTTGCAGCCATACCGTGCCGGGGCCGGTCAGTCTGGCGAAGAACACCCCTTCGCCGCCGAACAGCATCGACTTGATGCCGCCGCCGACCATGCGGATATCGTAATCGACCGTCTGGGTCATGGCTGCCAGGCAGCCGGTATCGACGTCCAGCGCTTCGCCCGCCGCCAGTTCGATCTTGCGCACCGTGCCGCCCATGTGCACGAACACCCAGCCGTCGCCTTCCAGCTTTTGCAGGATGAAACCTTCGCCCCCGAACAGGCCGGTGAGGATTTTCTTCTGGAACTGGATACCGATGGAGACCCCTTTGGCACCGGCTAGAAAACTGTCTTTCTGACAGATCAGCTTGCCGCCGAAATCACGCAGGTTGAGCGGCAGGATCGTGCCGGGGTAGGGCGCTGCAAACGCCACGCGGCCCTTGCCCGAGCCCTGTTGCGAAAACACCGTGGTGAACAGGCTCTCGCCGGTCAGCATGCGTTTGCCAGCACCGAACAGCGAACCCAGCAGCCCTGGCGATTGATTGCTGCCGTCGCCGAAGATGGTTTCCATCTGCACGTCGCAGGTCTTGTACATCATCGCCCCGGCTTCGGCGACGGCGCTTTCGCCAGGGTCAAGCTCCAGTTCGATGAACTGGGTTTCCGTGCCGTACAGCTTGAAATCCACGCCATCGGTGGTCTGCGCCAGGCCATAGCCGCCCGAGGCGTTCGGATCAGGCGTAAACGAAGGGCGTCTGGCGGGCACCGAGGCCGGCGCGGGTGTCGGGGCTGCCTGCGCTGGCAGCCCGGACGGCCTGGGCTGGACCATGTCCGGCGTCGGATCAGGAAAAGGCGTCACACCGTCCTTCTTCAGGGCGCGCACCTGCGGCACCTGATAGATCGGCTGCCAGTCCGGCATGCCTTGCTTCCAGCACCAGGCACCGGGCGACTCACGGGCGATCAGCCGCGCAGCATCCGCGTCCATCGGGCCGAGTTGCTTGCCCGCGTTCATCACAAACCATTGTTCCAAGACGTCTACTCCCGAGCGAATAGTGACAGTTGGCTGTGCGCGATGCGTCAGAGGCTCAGGCGCATGGACAGGTCCACGGCCTTCACATCCTTGGTCATCGCACCGATGGAAATGTAATCGACACCCGTTTCGGCAATCACCCGCAGGGTATCGTCGTTGATGCCGCCGCTGGCCTCCAGACTGGCACGGCCTGCGGTGAGGCGCACGGCCTCGCGCATGTCATCAAGGCTCAATTCATCGAGCATGATGATGTCGGCGCCTGCGTCCAGCGCCTGCTTGAGTTCACCCAGGCTCTCCACCTCCACTTCCACAGGCTTGCCGGGTGCAATCCGGTGCGCCGCTTCCACTGCCTGGGCGATGCCACCACAGGCTGCGATATGGTTTTCCTTGATCAGAAACGCGTCGTAAAGCCCGATGCGGTGGTTATGACAGCCGCCGCAGGTGACCGCGTATTTCTGCGCCATGCGCAGGCCCGGCAGAGTCTTGCGGGTATCCAGCAGTTTGACCTGAGTGCCTGCGACCATGTCTGCGAAATACTGGGCACGCGTGGCCACTCCCGAGAGCATCTGCAGGAAATTGAGCGCGCTGCGTTCGCCGGTCAACAGGGAGCGGGCCGGGCCTTCAAGGTGAAACAGCGCCTGATTAGGGCTGACGCGATCGCCATCGGTCACTTGCCAGTGCACGGCAACGCGCGGGTCCAGTTGCCGGAAGACCGTATCGACCCAGGCAGTGCCCGCGATCACCGCTGCATCGCGGGAAATGATGGTGGCCTTGGCCAGCCGCTCTGCCGGAATCAATTGGGCGGTGATATCGCCGCTGCCGACATCCTCCAGCAATGCGCGACGCACATTGGCCTCGATCTCGGCGGTCAGGTCGGCAATTCGTAAGTTCGGCATGGCGGGCTCCAGTAGCAAAGTCGTTCGAGTATAAGGCACCGCATCCCGCTTACCCACCTGCGCCAATGCCAAGGTGTTACCTCTGGGAACATGCAGTTGGTCGGTTTGGCAAATTCCTTTGCGATGGAAAGCGAATATCGCGGTCTATCGCTGCACATGAATGCCTTGCCACTTCCTTCGCGAGAGTGAAAGAAAAGTCTCACTGGCGCTGATGACAAGTTTTGAAAGATAATCCGACTTGTAATTGACGCCATGAGTTTGACGTTGCGCGAGGCCAAGAGGGTCGCTTCACAGTGCGAGGGTAACAAGCCACGTTTGTGATGGGGTTCAGGTTGTTTCCTGTCAGGGGGTGTAATGCCGAACGACGAAAAAGTAGTGCCGTTGAGCAAATCGTTCCCTTTGCAGGGAGCGGGTACGCCTTTGGCCCGGTTACCTGTTGTGTTGTTGCAGGTTCGCGACAAGGCGGCCCAGCAGCTCAAGGATGCATTGCAGGCGTTGTTCGATAACGCCGACGATACGCTGTTCGAAATGGCTGACCGCGCCCGCAGCAACACTGAGCAGAACATCTTTTTTGAAGCCATGCGTGACCTGCGCCTCAAGCGCAAAAGCATAGAACGGGGTTTCCTCGACAAGTTCTATGAGTCTTTTCTGGTCCTGGGCCAGTATCAGATCCAGGAGCCAGCGCTTCCGCCCGCAGTGTCCTTCGACAAGCTGTCGCTGGTGCACAACGATGATCTCGAGAAGACCGTGGCCGTGGATGCCATGGTCAGCAAGGTCATGAGCCGTGACGCCCTAGCCCTGGGCCAGCTCACTGCACGCCTGAACGTTCTCATTCCTCAAGCCATTGCCGAAGATTCCAACCCGCTGGGGCCGGCGATGCTCTGCAGATTCTTTCTGGAGGCCGGGCGCAGCCTTGGCGTCGAGATCAAGGTCAAACTGATCATTCTCAAGCTGTTCGAGAAGTACGTCCTGGCCAATACGGACGATCTGTACAGCGAAGCCAATCAACTGCTGATCGCCACCGGTGTATTGCCGGATATGAAAGCGCTGCCGGCTCGCCGCTCATCTGACCGGGCGGCGCCCAGAAGCCGCGCCGCCGAGATGTCCGACCCCGCCCTGAATGAAGCCGCCGACAAGCTCGACAAGGGTGTGCAGGAGGTTTTCTCGGCCTTGCAGGAACTGCTGCTGCACGTGCGCGGCCACCTCGCGCCGCGTCATGAGCCCAACGCCGAAGTGCGTCCGATTTCCAGCCGGGACCTGCTGCGCCTGCTGTCTCACCTGCAGCAATATGTGCCCTCGCAAGACACTGCAGACGATTTCGACCTGCGCAACCAGCTGGAGCAGCTGCTGACGCGGGTCAACGTCAAGACCGGCAAATCCAGAATCGTCGGTGTTGGTGACGAAGATGTCATCAACCTGATCGCCATGCTCTTCGAGTTCATTCTCGATGACCGCAACCTGACGCCGTCATTGCGTGCTCTGATCGGGCGCCTGCAGATTCCGATGCTCAAAGTGGCGGTCATCGACAAAAGTTTCTTTAGCCGCGGCAGTCATCCTGCCCGTCGCCTGCTTAACGAAATTGCTACTGCCGCATTGGGCTGGGGTGGCCGCGACGACTATCAGCGCGACTCGCTGTATCAGCGCGTCGAGCAGATCGTGCAGCGCCTGCTCAATGATTTTGTCGATGACCCGGCGATCTTTTCTGAATTGCTGGCCGACTTTCTGGCCTTCACCAGTGACGAGCGTCGCCGCAGCGAGCTGCTTGAGCAGCGTACCCGCGATGCCGAAGAGGGTCGCGCCCGTGCCGAACTGGCCCGGCAGCAGGTGCAGCACGAGCTGAATCAGCGCCTGCTGGGCAAAACCTTGCCCGAGGTTGTTGTGCGGCTGTTGCAGGAGGCCTGGAGCAAGGTCCTGCTGTTGACCTGTCTCAAGCATGGCGAAGAGTCCAGCGAGTGGCAGGCCGGGCTGGAGACCATGGACGAGTTGATCTGGAGCGTCGAGCTGCACGACGACCCGCAGGCCCTGCAGCGCTTGCTGGAGCTGGTTCCAGGACTGCTCAAGTCGCTGCGTGACGGTTTGACCAGCGCCGCGTTCGATCCGTTTGCCACCAGCGAATTCTTCAGCCAGCTGGAGTCGCTGCATGTCCAGGCGTTCCAGCACTTCTCACGCTTGCAGGAAGGCGAGGGCGACGCTGCGCAAGGTGATTCGGCGCAGGCAGATGGCCAGGCCGTCGAAGGCCCGCCGATGATGGCGGTGATTGAAGAAATCGTACTGATCACCCCTGAAGAGCAGATGCTCAATGAGCCGGTGGTCCAGTTACCTGATGACGACGCAGGCCTGCAGATGGTCGACAAACTGCGGGTCGGTTGCTGGGTCGAGATTCAGGAAGATGAAGAGCACAAGCTGCGTTGCAAGTTGACTGCGATTGTCGAGCCGACCGGGCGTTATGTGTTCGTCAATCGGACCGGCATGAAGGTTCTGGAAAAGACCCGCACCGGCCTTGCCGTCGAATTTCGTCGTGGCGCGGTACGTATTCTCGACGACGCGCTGCTCTTCGATCGGGCTCTTGAGTCCGTCATCAGCAACCTGCGCAAGCTCAAGGGCGCCTGACTGGCGGCGGTGCCTGTCGTCAGGCACACGTTTGACCAAGGTGCCGACGCCCGCGTCGGCAGGCAGTCCGCGCCGCTGCGGGTCTTTGCTGTCTACAGCGTGTTTCCTGCATCGCGGATCCGTAGCCAGGCTCCCACATTAGCTCCTGTCACGGGCATAATCAGCGCTACCTATTTCTCCCCGTTCAAGGAGCATTCATGCAACTGGACTCCGCAAGCGGCTGGTGCGACGGCGTGCAGCATTGCCCCTCGCCCAACTTCAATGCGCGACCCGAAAGCGAAATCTCGCTGCTGGTGATTCACAACATCAGCCTGCCGCCAGCACAGTTCAAGACCGGCAAGGTACAGGCTTTCTTTCAGAACCAGCTCGACATCGACGAGCATCCCTACTTTGTGGGGATTGCCGATCTGCGCGTTTCAGCGCATTTTCTGATTGAACGTGATGGCGAGGTCGTTCAGTTCGTCTCTTGTCTTGATCGTGCGTGGCACGCCGGTGTTTCCAGTTTTCAGGGCCGCGAAGGGTGCAATGACTTTTCTGTCGGCATCGAACTGGAGGGGACGGATGACCAGCCTTTCACCGAAGCGCAATACGACGCGCTGATCGACCTGACGCGACAGTTGCGTCAGGCGTTCGAGGCGATCACCCCCGAGCGTATCTGTGGCCACAGTGACGTGGCGCCGGGACGCAAGACTGATCCTGGGCCCTGTTTTGACTGGGCCAGGTTTCGAGCGGCTTTGCTGGATTGATGTGAGGGACGAACAATGAGTTTTCTGGTGCTACTGCTGGCCGTTCTTATCGAAAAATTTTCTGCTCTGCGTCAGCGCGTTCAGCGTGACGGGCCGTGGCTGAAAGAACTGGCAAAACTCGAGGCCAGCCCGCGGACCTCGACACGTCCCTGGGTAATGCTGGCGCTGCTGGTGCTTGTGCCCGTGCTGATCCTGCAACTGGCGCTGACCATTATCGGCTCGGTGGCCTATGGCTGGCTGGTTCTGCCCATTCACCTACTGGTGTTGATCTACAGCCTTGGCCGGGTTGACCTGATTGCGGTGCTCGGGCCGTTTCGCGATGCCTGCCGACGTGGCGATGCGCAGGCTGCGGTGCACGTGGCCGAGCGCGACATGGGCGTGGAGGCGGACAACAGCGAGCAATTGCTGCAGGGTGTGCAGGGCTACCTGCTCTGGCAGGCGTTTCAGAGTTTCTTCGCCGTGATTTTCTGGTACTTCGTACTCGGTCCGGTGGCTGCGCTGGCCTACAGGCTATTGGCCCTTGCTGTCGAGCACGGCAAGACACCCGCACTGGTGGAGCGCGCAGGGCAGTTGCGCCATGCCTTCGACTGGGTGCCGGTCAGGTTGCTCGCCGCCAGCTTCGCATTGGTCGGCAATTTTGTGGCGGTCACCCGGGTGATGCTGCATGAGCTGTTGAACTGGAACATCAGTGCTGCGCAACTGATTACGCGCGTCGGCTGCGCCGCCAGCGAGGTTCCGCCGCCGATGATGGGTGCCCAAGGTGTTACCGGCCTCGACATGCTCTGGGAACTGCTGGTACGTGCCGCGGTGGTCTGGTACGCAGGGTTCGCCCTGTGGACCCTTCTACTCTGATCCGGTCCTTGTCACATCGACTCAGGTGAGCGACAGGCGAGGCCAGTCGAACAGTTCGCAGGCATTGTCCGTGCTCGCCTGGGCCAGGCGCTCGGGGCTGATCTTCATCAGCCCCGCAAGGGCCTCGCAAATGTCGGGCAAATGCTGCGGGCTGTTGCGCTGATAGGGGTGCATGGCGGGCGCCATGTCCGGTGAGTCGGTTTCCAGCACCACGCTGTCCAGCGGCAGTTCGGCGATGACCCGATGCATGCGCAGCGCCTGCGGCCAGGTTGCGGCTCCGCCCAGGCCCAGTTTGAACCCCAGCCTGATGTATTCACGCGCCTCTTCGCGGCTGCCGGCAAACGCATGAATGATGCCGCTGCGCTTTGGCTTGTGGCGCTTGAGCGTCGCGATCACATCGGCATGGCTGCGGCGCACGTGCAGCAAGACGGGCAGGTTAAAGTCGTTCGCCAGCTGCAATTGCGCGTCGAAGAGCGCCTGCTGACGCGCCTTGTCCGGCTGCTCGACGTAATAATCCAGACCGATCTCACCCACTGCACACAGCTGCGGATGGCCTTTCAGGCGCGTCAGCCAGTCGCCCAGCTCGGTCAGGTGTGCTGTGCGGTGCTCATCGATGTACACCGGATGCATGCCGAACGCTGCGTACAGGGATGGGTTGGCCTCGGTCAGCTCCCAGAGCCGCTGCCAGTTACGCTGATACACCCCGAGCACCACCATGCGCTGCACACCGAGCGCCAGGCAGTTTTCCAGCACCTGAGCGCGGTCGGCATCGAAATCCGGAAAATCCAGGTGGGTGTGGGTATCGATCAGCGTCACCTTCATGCCTCGTGAATACGTTGCTTGAAGGCCCTGGCAATAGCGTGCACGCCGGGCTGGTAATCATCCTTTTCGATAGCGGCCAGCGCCAATTGCAGGGCCTTGTCGGCGATCAACTGGTGTTGCTGGGCCATGGCGTTGACTGGTAGCGGCAAGAAGTCGAGCAATTGCGTATCGCCGAAGGTACCCAGATGCAGTGGGGTCGATTGCAGTGCCTGACTTTGCAGCACATCGAACACGCCTTGCAGCAGCACGTAGGAGGTGGTGATCAACGCGTCCGGAAAATGTCCCTGGCGCTGTAGCATCCCGGTCATCAAACGCTGGCCACACTGGCGGCTGAACGCTTCGCCATGCTCGACGATGGTGGCTCCGGTAAACCCGTCGAGTGCATGTTCGAAGCCAGCGGCGCGCGCGCGACTGATGCTCAGCTCAGGACGTGCGCCGATCAGGGCGATGTGGCGCGGTCGGGTTTGCAGGAGGCTATGGGTCAGTTGCAGGCAGGCGTCATGGTCGTCGCTGACCACCGAGCAGAAAAACTCGGGATTCATTTCCCGGTCGATGGCGATGATCGGCGTGCCCTTGAGCTGCAATTCGCGGTAGCTGTCGTCACCGGGTGGCAGGCAGCTGGCGACCAGCAACGCATCGCAACGGCGTGCGCGGAACAGCTGCAAAAGCTGCAGCTCGCTGGCGGGGTCGTCATCTGAGCTGGCGATCAGCAGTTGATAGCCGAGGCTGCGCGCGCCTTGCTCGAGCAATTTGGCGATGCGCGCATAGCTGGGGTTTTCCAGGTCGGGCAGGATGAAGCCCAGTGTCTTGCTATGACGGCTGCGCAGGCCCGCCGCTTGCGGGTTGGGTCGGAAGTCGTGCTGCTCGACCACGGCTTTGACACGCTCGACCGTTGCCGGGCTGATGCGCTGTTTTTCGGCCTTGCCATTGATGACGTAACTGGCCGTCGTGACAGAAACACCTGCCAGACGTGCAATATCGCTCAGTTTCACCCCGGAATTTCCTTTTATTAGGTACGCGGCTCAGGACAATCGAGTTATTTTTTTCATGGCGCTGATCTTTACACCAGACCGTAGGAAATTCCCAAGTACTTCACGTATTTTGGGAATTGTCCCACAGTGATCGGATCGACTGGGCTTCAATGAATCCCCAGAATCGAGTAACGTGCCGGGCAATTCTAGATTAAACGATTCAGCACGCCTGTTGTCTGCTGCAATCGAGATGAAAGTGATGTCCGATACGATGCTCGGACAGATATCACCTTCATCCCCCTAAGCTGTCGATCACACGATCGCCATTAAAACAAGAATCAGGTGGCGCCTTGGCGCTGCACAGGAGTCAAGGCAATGCTCGAACTCACTCTGGAGCAAATATCCATGGCCCAGTCGGCTGTGGATAAAACTGCCGCACTTAAGCTGATTGCCGACCACCTGGTCGCTGATGGTCTGGTTGCCGAGGGCTACCTCACCGGGCTGATGAACCGTGAGCAGCAAGGCTCGACCTTCCTCGGTCAGGGCATCGCCATCCCACACGGTACACCCGAAACCCGCGACCTGGTGTTTACCACCGGTGTGCGCCTGATGCAGTTCCCCGAAGGGGTGGACTGGGGCGACGGACAAATGGTTTACCTGGCGATTGGTATCGCTGCCAAATCCGACGAGCACTTGCGCCTGCTGCAACTGCTGACTCGCGCATTGGGTGAAGAGGATCTTGGCCAGGCGCTGCGCGAAGCGAAGACCCCGGAAGACCTGCTCAAGCTATTGCAAGGTGCTCCGCAGGAACTGGCGCTCGACGCACAGATGATCAGCCTCGGCGTATCGGCCGACGATTTTGAAGAACTGGTCTGGCGCGGCGCACGTCTGTTGCGCAAGGCCGACTGCGTGAGTAACGGCTTTGCCGCCGTGCTCCAGCAAGTGGAAGCGTTGTCGCTGGGTGATGGCCTGTGGTGGCTGCACAGCGAGCAAACCGTCAAGCGCCCCGGTCTGGCGTTCGTTACCCCCGACAAACCCATGCGCTATCTGGGCCAGCCGCTGACCGGTCTGTTCTGTCTGGCCAGCCTCGGTGAGGCGCATCAGGCGCTGCTCGAGCGTCTGTGCCTGTTGCTGATCGAAGGCCGTGGCCACGAGTTGGGGCACGCCACCAACAGTCGCGCCGTGCTCGAAGCGCTGGGTGGCGAACTGCCAGCCGAGTGGCCGACCCGGCAGATTCAGCTGGCCAACGCCCATGGCTTGCACGCCCGCCCGGCGAAAATACTGGCGCAGCTGGCCAAGGAGTTTGACGGCGAGATCCGCATGCGCGTGCTGGAAACCGGCGAAGCCGCCGTGTCGGCCAAGAGCCTGAGCAAGCTGCTCAGCCTCGGCGCCCGTCGTGGTCAGACGCTGGAATTCATTGCCGAGCCGACCATCGCCGACGATGCACTGCCAGCCCTGATCGCCGCCGTGGAGCAAGGCCTGGGCGAGGAAGTCGAACCCTTGCCCGCCGTCTCGCAGACCGAGGCTGCGCCAGCACCGGCCCCGGCTGCTGCCAAACCGCTTAGTGCTCCGCCAGCCGGTAGTGTGTTGCAGGCTGTGTCTGCTTCACCGGGGATTGCCATGGGGCCGGCCCACGTCCAAGTGCTGCAAAGCTTCGATTATCCCCAGCGGGGTGAGTCGGTGGCTGCCGAGCGCGAGCGCCTGCACAAGGCGATCGGCGAGGTGCGCAGCGATATCGAAAATCTCATTCAGCGCAGCAAGTCCAAGGCCATCCGGGAAATCTTCATCACCCACCAGGAGATGCTCGAAGACCCGGAACTGACCAACGAAGTCGAGGCGCGCCTCAACAACGACGAAAGCGCGGCTGCTGCGTGGGCTACGGTTATCGAGACCGCTGCCGTTCAGCAGGAACAACTGCAGGACGCACTGCTGGCCGAGCGCGCCGCAGACCTGCGTGACGTCGGTCGCCGCGTACTGGCGCAGATATGTGGCGTCGAAACCGTTGCGGCCCCGGACGAACCCTACATTCTGGTGATGGATGAAGTCGGCCCGTCCGACGTAGCCCGTCTCGACCCGGCGCAGGTCGCCGGTATTCTTACCGCACGCGGCGGTGCCACCGCGCACAGCGCCATCGTGGCGCGTGCGCTGGGCATTCCTGCACTGGTAGGGGCTGGTGATGAAGTGTTGCTGCTCAAGCCGGGCACCTTACTGCTGCTCGACAGCCAGCGCGGACGGCTGACCGTCGCGCCTGACGAGGCGACTCTGCAGCGCGCAGTTCAGGACCGTGACGCGCGTGAGCAACGTCTCAAGGCGGCCGCCGAAGCGCGCATGGAGCCCGCTGTGACACGCGATGGTCATGCTGTCGAAGTCTTCGCCAATATCGGCGACAGCACCGGCACACCGGCCGCCGTGGAGCAGGGCGCGGAAGGCGTCGGCCTGCTGCGCACCGAGCTGCTGTTCATGGCGCATTCCCAGGCGCCGGATGAAGCCACGCAGGAAGCTGAATACCGCCGCGTGCTGACCGATCTGGGCGGGCGTCCGCTGGTGGTGCGTACGCTGGACGTCGGTGGCGACAAGCCGCTGCCTTACTGGCCGATCGCCAAAGAGGAAAACCCGTTCCTCGGCGTGCGCGGTATCCGTCTTACCCTGCAGCGCCCTGACGTCATGGAAAGCCAGCTGCGCGCGCTGTTGCGTTCGGCAGACAGCGGCCCGCTGCGCATCATGTTCCCGATGATCGGCACGCTTGAAGAGTGGCGTCAGGCGCGGGACATGACCCAGCGCCTGCGCGAGGAAATTCCGGTCAGTGACCTGCAACTGGGGATCATGATCGAGGTGCCATCGGCGGCGCTGATCGCCCCGGTGCTGGCGAAGGAAGTGGACTTCTTCAGTATCGGCACCAATGACCTGACGCAATACACCATGGCCATCGACCGCGGCCACCCGACACTGTCGGCCCAGGCTGACGGCCTGCACCCGTCGGTGCTGCAACTGATCGACATGACCGTACGTGCTGCGCATGCTAACGGCAAATGGGTGGGTGTATGCGGCGAACTGGCTGCAGACCCGCTGGCGGTGCCGATTCTGGTCGGTCTGGGCGTGGATGAATTGAGTGTTTCGGCGCGCAGCATTGGCGAGGTCAAGGCCTGCGTACGTGAACTGACCCTGAGCAGCGCTCAGCAACTGGCGCAAAATGCGCTGACGGCGGGCAGCGCCGCCGAAGTCCGCGCGCTTGTGGAGGCTGTGTAATGGCGAAGATTCTTACCCTGACCATGAACCCGGCGCTGGACCTGACTGTGCAGTTGGGGCAGTTGGAGCTGGGCCAGGTCAACCGCAGCACGGCGATGCTCACTCACGCCGCGGGCAAAGGCCTGAATGTGGCCCAGGTGCTGGCTGATCTGGGCCATGACCTGACCGTTGCCGGCTTTCTTGGCGTCGACAATCAGCAAGCGTTCGAAGCGTTGTTCGAGCGTCGTCAGTTCGTCGACGAGTTTGTCCGGGTGCCGGGCGAAACGCGCAGCAATATCAAGCTGGCCGAAGGCAGTGGCCGCATCACCGATTTGAACGGCCCGGGGCCTCAAGTCAGTGAAGAGGCGCAGCACGCGCTGTTCACCCGCGTCGAACAGATCGCACAGGGTTTCGACGTGGTGGTCGTGGCGGGCAGCCTGCCGCGCGGCGTCACCCCGGAGTGGCTGCAAAAACTGCTGGTGATGCTCAAGGACCTCGGTCTGAAAGTGGCGCTGGACAGCAGTGGTCTGGCCTTGCGTGCCGGTCTGAAGGCCGGGCCCTGGCTGATCAAACCCAATACCGAAGAGCTGGCTGATGCGCTTGACGCACCGATCATCTCCATCGCTGCGCAAGCCGAGGCGGCTGCGCGTCTGCAGGCGCAGGGCATCGAGCATGTGGTGATCTCTCAAGGCTCCGAAGGCGTGCACTGGTTCAGCCCGAGCGTGGCGCTGCACTCACTGCCGCCCAAGGTCACCGTGGCCAGTACGGTCGGTGCGGGTGACTCGCTGCTGGCAGGCATGGTGCACGGCTTGATCACCGGTCAAGAGCCGCACAAGACCCTGCGCACTGCCACAGCGATTGCCGCCATGGCGGTGACCCAGATCGGTTTCGGTATTACCGATGCCGCGCAACTCAAACGGCTTGAAGGCGGCGTCACTGTACGCAGCCTTTCAGAACAATAAGAGAGGATCGTCATGAAGTTAGCCATAGTTACGGCCTGCCCGAGCGGCAAGGTCAGCAGCGTACTCAGCGCACGATTGCTCGAAGCGGCGGCCCTGCGCCAAGGCTGGGAAACCAGCGTCGAAATCATCGATCACAACAAGGCCGATCAACAGTTGTCCGCCCAGGACATCGAAGCCGCCGATCTTGTTCTGGTGGTCAATACCGGTCCTGTGGACTTGAGCCGCTTTGTCGGCAAGCGCCTGTTTCAGGATTCGCCTGCGCATGCGTTGCAGGATGTCGACAGCTTTCTGCAGCGTGCCGAGCGAGAGGCGCAGGTGCATGTGGCGTCCGAAGCCGCGGCGCCTCAGGCAAGCGGCGGCACCGGCGCGCAACCGCGCATCGTTGCGATCACGGCCTGCCCGACCGGTGTAGCGCATACGTTCATGGCGGCCGAAGCGATCCAGCAGGCTGCCAAGCGTCTGAATTACGACCTGCAAGTCGAAACCCAAGGCTCGGTAGGCGCGCGCAACCCGCTCAGCGCCAAGGCCATCGCCGATGCCGACGTGGTGCTGCTGGCGGCGGATATCGAGGTCAACACCGACCGCTTTGCCGGCAAGAAGATCTACCGTTGCGGCACCGGGATCGCGCTCAAGCAGTCCGAAGCCACCCTGAAAAAAGCCTTGGCGGAAGGGCAGGTGGAATCCGATGAGGCCGCCGCCAAGTCACCTGCCAGACAAGAGAAGGCGGGCGTCTACAAACACCTGCTGACCGGCGTGTCGTTCATGCTGCCGATGGTCGTGGCGGGCGGGCTGTTGATCGCTCTTTCCTTCGTGTTCGGTATCACCGCGTTCAAAGAGCCGGGCACGCTGGCTGCGGCACTGATGCAGATCGGTGGGGAAGCGGCATTCAAACTGATGGTGCCGTTGCTGGCCGGTTACATCGCCTATTCGATTGCTGACCGTCCGGGGCTGGCACCCGGCATGATCGGTGGTCTGTTGGCGAGTACGCTGGGTGCCGGGTTCATTGGCGGTATCGTCGCAGGCTTCCTGGCCGGTTACAGTGCTGCCGCGATTAACCGCTACGCACGTCTGCCGGCCAGCGTCGAAGCGCTCAAGCCGATTCTGATCATCCCGCTGCTGTCGAGCCTGTTCACCGGTCTGGTGATGATCTACGTGGTCGGCAAGCCGGTTGCCGGGATGCTCGAAGCGTTGACGCACTTCCTCGACAGCATGGGCACCACCAACGCGATTCTGCTAGGCGTGGTGCTGGGCGCAATGATGTGCGTCGACCTCGGTGGGCCGATCAACAAGGCGTCCTATGCGTTCTCGGTCGGTTTGCTGGCGTCCCAGAGCTACGCGCCGATGGCCACCGCCATGGCTGCCGGTATGGTGCCGCCCATCGGTATGGGCATCGCCACGATCCTGGCTCGCCGCAAGTTCGCCCAGAGCGAGCGTGAGGCAGGCAAGGCGGCGTTCGTGCTGGGGCTGTGCTTCATCTCGGAAGGTGCCATTCCCTTCGCTGCCAAGGACCCGTTGCGGGTGATTCCGGCCAGTGTTGTGGGTGGCGCGCTGACCGGTGCGTTGTCGATGTACTTCGGCTGCAAGCTGATGGCACCGCATGGTGGTCTGTTCGTGATGCTGATCCCCAACGCGATCAACCATGCGCTGCTTTATCTGCTGGCGATCATCGCCGGCAGTGTCCTGACCGGCGTGATCTACGCGTTGATCAAGCGTCCGGAGCCCGCTGACATGGAAGTGGCGCCCGCAGCCGCCTGATGACGCAAGGCGCGGGCTGTCCCGCGCCTTCTTCCTGCTCTAGCGTTCGAGTGCCAGAGCAACCCCCTGACCACCACCGATGCACAGCGTGGCCAGGCCCTTCTTCACATCGCGCCTGATCATTTCGTGCAGCAGTGTCACCAGCACGCGGCAGCCCGACGCGCCAATCGGGTGACCAAGGGCGATAGCGCCACCATTCACGTTGAGCTTTTTCGGATCCAGTCCCAACTCCTTGCCCACCGACAGGGACTGTGCGGCGAAGGCTTCGTTGGCTTCGATCAGGTCCAGATCGGCCAGCGACCAGCCAGCCTTGTCCAGGCAGCGATGTGTAGCACTGACCGGCCCGATGCCCATGATGGCCGGGTCGACACCCGCGTTGGCATAGGCGGCGATGCGCGCCAGCACCGGCAAGCCCAGTTGCTCTGCTTTGGCGGCACTCATCAGCATCACGGCGGCAGCCCCGTCGTTCAGCGATGAAGCATTGCCGGCGGTGACCGTGCCGTCCTTTTTGAAGGCGGGCTTGAGCTTGGCCAGGGTCTCGGCGGTGGTACCGGCTCGGGGCTGCTCGTCTGTTGCAAAGGACAGCGGATCACCCTTGCGTTGCGGGATCAGGATCGGGGTGATCTCATCGACGAAGCGTCCGGCTTCAATCGCAGCCGTCGCCTTTTGCTGAGACAAGGCGGCAAACTCATCCTGGGCTTCACGGCTGATGTCGTACTGCTGCGCGAGGTTCTCGGCGGTGATGCCCATGTGGTAATCATTGAATGCATCCCACAGGCCGTCAGTGATCATCGTATCGACCATGCTGGCGTGGCCCATGCGCAATCCGGTGCGTGCGCCCGGCAGCACGTAGTTGGACAGGCTCATGTTTTCCTGACCGCCGGCGATGATGATCTCGGCGTCGCCGCAACGAATCGCCTGGGTCGCCAGGTGCAGGGCCTTGAGGCCGGAGCCGCAGACCTTGTTCAGGGTCAGGGCCGGTACCGAGAAGGGCAGGCCGGCCTTGATGGCTGCCTGCCGCGCAGGGTTCTGACCAGCGCCTGCGGTCAGCACCTGACCCATGATGACTTCATCGACCTGCGCGCCATCCACGCCGGTGCGGGCAAGCAGTTGACGAATGACCGCTGCGCCGAGGTCGACTGCGGCGACAGAGGCCAGTGAGCCCTGAAAGCTGCCCACGGCGGTACGGGTGGCGGCGACGATAACGACGTCGTGCATGGTGCTGATCCTCATTGTTATTGAGTGCTCATGGTGGCACAGATAGGCAGGCAGGTTCCAACCGTGAACCGCCCGGTCACGGTTTGCCGAAAACCGTCATGCCTCGTTCAAACGTCCATGCGGCGTCTGGCACGTTGCGCCGATCCGTCGCGCACGGCCCAGCGCAGAATGGGCGCAGTACTGTTGACGCCCAGGCGGATCATCCGGTGTTTGAAGGGGCTTTGCGTGACGTCGAGCATGTCGCTGGCCCAGTCTGGCAGCAGCTCGATACCGGCGCGCATCATCAACACGCCAAACGGCTTGGCCAGCCAGTTGGGTGCGGGGGCATCGAGCAGCAGGCGCATTACTTCGCGGCTGCGCGCGTCACACACCAGTTGGCCGCGAATGTCTGCCAGGTAGTCAGCAATGGCCTGACGTGAGCGCGGAACGTTGCGCGCGCCGAGTCGCTCGGCCACCAGCGCTGTTTCAGCGTAGTACGCGTCCTGAGCGGCGAGCGGCATGTCCGGGTTCAGATAGCGCACATGCGCTGCGAGAAAGCTGCTGACTTCAGCCACATGCACCCAGGTCAGCAAATCCGGATCGCTGGCGGCATACGGCCGGCCATCGGGCGCGGTGCCTACGATGTTCAGGTGAATGTTGCGGACCTTGTCGATCAGCCAGTTGGCATCGCGCGTGGAGCCGTAGGTGGTGCCGGACAGAAACTGCCCGGTACGCCGCAGGCGGCCGAGCATGTCCTGACGAAAGTTGGAGTGGTCCCAGATGCCTGCCAGCGCCAGCGGGTGCAGCGCCTGCAGCATCAATGCACTGATGCCACCGACCAGCATGCTGGTGAAATCGCCATGCACCTCCCAGCACACCGCCTGAGGGCCAAACAGACCCGGGTCGCCCTTGGGGCTTTCCAGATCCAGTTGACCCAGGGCCAGGCCGGTAAGGCTGATGACCTGGTTTTCGATGCGGGTGCGGATGAATTCCATGTCAAGCTCGGGCACCGGGGAGGGAAGTACGGCAAAGAGACTTTTGTGGTAACGGACCGTGCGACCCTTCGCTTGCTTGCGAAAGGGCCGGTACATCCGCTAAAGATGTATCACTCGAAATAAAGCTTTCGCGAACAAGTTCGCTCCTACAAGGAGAGCGTACATCCGCTGATGATGTACAGGGCTTCTGCCCGCAGGGCGTGGGAGCGAACTTGTTCGCGAAAGGGCCCTGTGCAGCCGCAGAAGTTTCTGCGTCTGACATAACGCCTTCGCGAACAAGGCGGATCGCCGCCCCGGTCGCTCCTACAAAAGCTCCGTTTCCCCTACTCATCAAGACTTCTGCGTAACGCTGAGCGCAGAGCGTGGCAACGAGAGGGAAACAATCAGCCGCGGTGACGGCCGCGGAAGTAGTTGATCAGGCCTTGGGTCGATGCATCGTCAGCCGGCTCTTCGGTGCCGCCGGTCAGGCGCTGGTACACCGCCTTGCCCATTTCCTTGCCCAGCTCCACACCCCATTGGTCAAAGGCGTTGGTGCCCCAGATCACGCTCTGTACAAACACCTTGTGTTCATACATGGCCACCAGCGCGCCAAGACGACGCGGGCTGATGCGCTCGACCACCAGCGTGTTGCTCGGACGGTTGCCGGGGATGACCTTGTGCGGTGCCAGCTTCTGCACCTCTTGCTCGTCCATACCTTTCTCGCGCAGCTCGGCTTCGGCTTCTGCACGGGTCTTGCCCATCATCAGTGCCTGGCTCTGCGACAGGCAGTTGGCGTACAGCCACTGGTGGTGGTCGGCAACCGGATTGAAGCTGACGATCGGCACAATGAAATCGGCCGGAATCATCTGCGTGCCCTGGTGCAGCAACTGGTGATAAGCGTGCTGACCATTGGCACCCACGCCGCCCCAGATCACCGGTCCGGTGTCGGTCGACGTCGGCGTACCGTCCTGACGGACGCTCTTGCCGTTGGATTCCATGTCCAGTTGTTGCAAGTGCTTGGTGATGTTACGCAGGTAATGATCGTACGGCAGGATCGCGTGGCTTTGTGCGCCCCAGAAATTGCCGTACCAGACGCCCAGCAAGCCCAGCAATACCGGCATGTTCTGTTCGAACGGCGCGCTCTGGAAATGCTGGTCCATGGTGTAGGCACCGGACAGCAGCTCCTTGAAGTTGGACATGCCGATGGCCAGCGCGATAGGCAGACCGATGGCCGACCACAGCGAATAGCGACCGCCGACCCAGTCCCACATCGGGAAGATGTTTTCTTCACGGATGCCGAAGGCCACGGCCGCTGCGTTGTTGCTGGACACCGCGATGAAGTGGCGATGCAGTTCGACTTCCGAGCCGCCCTGCGCCAAGTACCAGGCACGTGCAGCCTGCGCGTTTTTCAGGGTTTCCAGCGTGTTGAAGGATTTCGACGAGACGATGAACAGCGTGGTCTCGGCACGAATCTTCATCGACAGCTCATGGAACTCGCTGCCGTCGATGTTGGCCAGGTAATGGCAGCGGACACCTTTGTGCGCGTAGGCCACCAGCGCTTCGGAGACCAGCTCCGGGCCGAGGAACGAGCCGCCGATGCCGATGTTCACCACGTCGGTGATCGGTTTTTCGGTGTAACCGCGCCACAGGCCGTCATGGATGCGGCCGACCAGTTCGGTCATCTGATTGAGTACGCGGTGTACGTCCGGCATCACATCGACGCCGTTGACTTTCAATTTGTCGCCGACCGGGCGGCGCAGAGCGGTGTGCAGGGCAGGGCGGCCTTCGGATGAGTTGACCAGCTCGCCGTCATACTGAGCCTTGATCGCATCTTTGAGGCCCACTTCGCCCGCCAGGCTGACCAACAGGTCGCGGGTCTCGGTGGTGATCAGGTTTTTGGAGTAATCGAGAAACAGGCCAGCGCTGCTGAGAGTGAATTGGCTGAAGCGCTGCGGGTCGGTGTTGAACGCTTCGCGCATGCTGAAGTTCTGCATGGCCTGGCGGTGTTTGTTCAACGCTTGCCAGGCGGGCAGAGCGGTCACATCGGAAGGAGTGCGGTAGTACGCCATCGCTGCGGGTTTCCTTTAACTGGTTCTGTCTTTGGATATTCTTGGAGCGAGGTCGCAAGCTTTCTCACGGGCTACACATCGCAGACTACCCTTCGCGTACCTGTTTGTCTGCGCCTCGCCTTACATGACCCCGGTACTTTTTCGCACACAGGCAACCGGGGTTTTGTCTCGAATACTGCCGGTTGTGGTTCAGGCAACCTGTACCGGTATGGCATTACCGGTGTGTCTTAGTTCATTGCCAGCGCACATCCTGTCAGCTTCTGGTCAGGTGCAGGTTGTCGATCAAGCGGGTTTTGCCCAGAAATGCCGCTGCGAGGATGACCAGGTCGCGATTGTCGGCAGTCGTCGCACGCAGGCTGGTGGCATCGCGTATCTCCAGGTAGTCGATACGAAAACCGACAGCCTCCAGTTGCTGTTTCTTGCTCGCCAGCAGCGCGTCGAAATCCTGCTCGCCGGCCTTGATCGCGTCGGCGATCTGGCGGATCGCCTGATACAGCGCGGGTGCAGCGGCGCGCTGAGCGTCGTTCAGATAACCGTTGCGCGAGGACAGCGCCAGGCCGTCGTCGGCACGTACCGTCGGTTCGCCGATGATCTGGATCGGCATGTTCAGATCACGGACCATGGCCCGGATCACAGCCAGTTGCTGGAAGTCTTTCTCACCAAAGATCGCCAGGTCAGGCTGCACCATGTTGAACAGCTTGCTGACCACGGTGGCGACACCTTCGAAATGGCCGGGACGGCTGGCGCCACACAGGCCTTGCGACAGGTGCGGCACGCTGACCAGTGTCTGGTCGGCCATGCCGTGCGGGTAGATTTCTTCGACGCTTGGGGTGAACAGCAGGTTGCAACCGGCCTGCAGGAGTTTTTCCTGATCGGCAGCCAGCGTGCGAGGGTAGGTGGCCAGGTCTTCGTTGGGGCCGAACTGCAGCGGATTGACGAAAATAGTGGCGACCACGAAATCGGCACGCTGCGCCGCCTTGGTGACCAGCGCGGCGTGGCCGCTGTGCAGGTTGCCCATCGTCGGGGTCAGCGCGATCCGCTTGCCTTCGCTGCGTGCCCGCGCAACAGCGGCGCGCAGGTCCTGTACGGTTTTTACTGTGTTCATGCCGAGAATCCGTGTTCAGTGGCCGGAAAGCTGACGTCTTTGACTGCGGCCACGTAGGCCTGGATAGCCGACTGGATATCGGGCTGACCGGTCATGAAATTTTTCACGAACTTGGGCACGCGTCCGGTGATGGACAGGCCGAGCATGTCGTGCAGCACCAGGACCTGACCATCAGTGGCGCTGCCGGCGCCAATGCCGATGACCGGGACCTTCACCGCCTGGGTGATTTCCTCGGCCAGTTCGCTGGGCACGCACTCCAGCAGAATCATCGCTGCGCCCGCCTGTTCCAGTGCGATGGCATCGGCGCGCATCTGCCGCGCCTGCGCCTCCAGCCGGCCCTGAACCTTGTAGCCGCCCAGCACGTTGACGGCCTGTGGAGTCAGGCCCATGTGCGCGCACACCGGAATGCCGCGCTCGGCCAGCAAACGGATCGACTCGGCCAGCCAGGCAGCGCCTTCGACCTTGATCATGTGCGCGCCTGCCTGCATCAGCGTCGCGCTGTTGATCAGGGTCTGCTCCAGCGTCGCGTTGGCCATGAACGGCAGGTCGGCGAGAATCATCGCGCCCTGGTTGCCGCGTTTCACACACGCAACGTGGTACGCCGTTTCAGCCGTGGTAACAGGCAGGGTGCTGTCGTGACCCTGCAGGACCATGCCCAGCGAGTCGCCTATCAGCAGCACTTCGACACCCGCTTGAGAGGCCGTGTGGGCGAAGGTTGCGTCGTAGCAGGTCAGCATGGTGATTTTTTCACCTTTCTGCTTCATGGCCAGCAGCGACGTAACGGTTATGTTCGGCATGTAAAGTCCTCCATCAGGCGCTGTGAAGACGGGTGCTCAGCGCGTGAGAGTCATCCTGGAAAAGCAGGCACACCGTCGTGTCGCGGTGTTTTGCAAAGGCCTGTTTCGCGCCCGTTCGCCTGTGGTGTGGCGGCGGGAGGCCTATCTTCGTGAGGAGGGGGCGTGAAGTCAATTGAAGGTGTTACCTGTGCGTCGGAGCGGTTACACCGGCGCGGTGACAGACAGGCTTCATGCCTCGGCGGGCAGACGCTCAAGACCTGTGAACGGGCATTCATCGAGCAGACGATTCAGTGGGCGGCCGTCGGCCAGTGTCAGCCCCGGAGCCAGCTCTGCCAGCGGGTACAGCACGAAGGCCCGGGCCTGCATGTGGTAATGCGGCACCTTGAGGCGTGGCTCGTCGATCAGACGGTCGCCGAACAGCAGGATATCGAGGTCCAGCGTGCGTGGCCCCCAGCGCTCGTGGCGTTCGCGGCCCTGGTCCAGCTCGATGGCCTGTAGCGCATCAAGCAGCGTCAGGGGCGCCAGAGCGGTGTCGATTGCCGCAACGGCATTGGTGAAGCGCGGTTGGCCGGGCAGTAGCGAGTCGCTGATATAGAAGGACGACACACCGCTCAACTGACAATCGGGCAATTGCGCAATGGCCTTGAGGGCGCTGCGCAATTGCTCGGCCGGGGCAGCCAGGTTGCTGCCCAGACCGATGTACACGCGTTCAGTGGCCAACAGCGGTTCATTCACCGCTTTGCGCCTCGCCCGTGGTGCGCTTGCGTTTGGCACCGCTGTTACGACGACGCTTGCGCGGGGCTGTGCCCGCCGCTTCAGGCTTGTTGCTCAGGTCGCGAATCATGTCGCGGCGTTCGCTGTCGTTGCAGTCCTGATAATCGGTCCACCACTGGCCCAGACCATCGGTCTGCTCGCCCGCAGTTTCACGCAACAGCAGGAAGTCGTAGCCGGCGCGGAACCGCGAGTTGTCGAGCAGCAGGTCGGCGCGCTTGCCCGAACGGCGCGGCAGGCGCTCCTGCATGTCCCAGATCTCGCGGATCGGCAGCGTGAAGCGCTTGGGAATCGCGATGCGCTGGCACTGCTCGATGATCAGTTCGTGAGCGGCTTCCTGCATGGCTGCGATCGGCGGCATGCCGCGTTCCTGAGCACGCAGCACCTTGGCCGGCAGCGCAGGCCAGAGCAGGGCAGCGAACAGGAACGCCGGTGTGACCGGTTTGTTCTGCTTGATGCGCAGGTCGGTATTGATCAACGCATTGCTGATCAGCGTATGGGTGTAGGTCGGGTTGTATTCCAGGGCCTTGGAGCTGGCCGGGAACAACGGTTCGAACAGTTCCAGGTCCACCAGCATTTCAAAGGTGGGGGCGGCGTGCCCGGAGAGGAACAGTTTGAGCACTTCCTCGAACAGGCGTGCCGATGGAATGTCACGCAGCATCGGCGCCAGTGCGCGGATCGGTTGAGCGCTGTGCTTCTCGATGCCGAAGTCCAGCTTGGCCGCGAACCGCACGGCACGCAGCATGCGCACCGGGTCTTCTTTATAACGCTGTTCCGGATCGCCGATCAGGCGGATCAGGCGGTTACGGATGTCGTGCACGCCGTTGGCGTAATCCAGAACGCGCTCGCTGACCGGGTCGTAGTAAAGCGCGTTGATCGTGAAGTCGCGACGCTGGGCGTCTTCTTCAAGCGTGCCGTATACGTTGTCACGCAGGATGCGTCCGCTTTCATTGCGCGAGGACTGGTTGCTGTCCTCTTCTTCGTCATCCTGAGGATGATTGGCGCGGAACGTCGCCACTTCGATGATTTCGCGACCGAAATGGATGTGCACCAGCTTGAACCGGCGGCCGATGATCCGCGCGTTGCGGAATTCGGCACGCACCTGTTCGGGCGTGGCGCTGGTGGCGACGTCGAAATCCTTGGGCGTGATATTGAGCATCATGTCGCGTACGCAGCCGCCGACCAGATAGGCCTGGTAGCCGGCATTCTGCAGGCGCTCGACGATATTCACGGCATAGCGGCTGAACTGACTGCGTTGCAGCGAATGTTGGCTGCTGTTGAGCACTTCAGGCGTGGTGCGCGTATGTTGCTGCGGTTTGCGCAGTGGGGAACGAAATGACTGGAACAACTTCTTCAGCATGGGATGCACTGTTTGAAGGAATATTCGGCCAAAAACGTGGAATGACCGCATGATGGGCGGGGATTCTAGCATTTAGTCGAGTGATGGTGTAGGAAGCTGTCGCGGAAGGGTAAACGATGGCGCGGATCAAGGCGGGGAAGCTACTGGGGGAGCCGAAGCTCCCCCAAAGTGTGTGCTCTTTATTATTGTTTTCTGCCTGGGCTTCTTGTTTTTGTTGAGTGCCCATTCACGAGACTTGCGTCTGTGAAACCTCCCAGTCGGGAGTCAAGAGCAAACGGATTGCTTTGGTCGCTGCGTTGCAATGATCATTCGATCCAACCAGTTCAGGCGCTACCTAAGGGTAGTTTTTGTTGTTCTCGGCCTGGTTGCGGGGCAAGCCCCAAATACAACTCCTCTCCAAAAGAATCAGTTAGCTGCGCCTCCGCCGTGTTGTTCTTGTTATGCGTGAGTCGATTCGTATTGTTTTTATTGTGGGTGTCGTACTGCTTGTTGTTCTTCTTGTACCAAGCATATAGCAGAAGCTGTGCCAACTTTTACCAAGCCGCGTAAACCGGGGCTTTGCGGGCAGCAGGGCGTTTTTGCGCACACAAAAAAGCCGGGCCTGCGTTACCGTAAGACCCGGCTTTTGTTACGTGAAACGCTTGAGGTAACAGTTTGTCCCCGCCCTGCGCACCGCGTGCCAGAGCCTTGGGCTGATTTTATGTCTCGCTGGCCACGCCCTTGCGCCGCGGGATACCCAGACGCTGACGGCGTTCCCACAGGCATTTGCGACTGACGCCCAGTTTGCGCGCCAGCTCGGTTTCAGTCATGTGGTCCTGATGCTCCAGAACGAAGTGCTGAAAATAGTCTTCGAGCGACAGGTCTTCGGCGGGCTCGTTGCCCGACGAGCCGGAAGAGCCCGGTAACGGCGCCATGCCCATGTACTCGTCGTCATCCAGACCGTCGAGCTCGATGTCGATACCCAGCAGGTCAGCGGTGATTTCCGGGTTCTCGCAGAGAATCACCGAGCGCTCCACTGCGTTTTCCAGCTCGCGTACGTTACCCGGCCAGCTGTAATGGCGGATCGCTTGTTCGGCGTCGTGTGCAAATTTGAGGTCGTCGCGTCCGACCTTGCTGCTTTGACGGACCAGGAACGCACGGGCGATTTCCAGGATGTCGTTGCCACGTTCGCGCAACGCCGGGAGTTTCAGGGCGATGACGTGCAGGCGATAGAACAGGTCTTCACGAAACTCGCCATTTTTGGCCAGTGTTTTCAGGTCCCGGTGGGTCGCGGCGATCAAGCGCACGTCGACCTTTTGCGATTGCACCGAGCCGACGCGCCGAATCTCGCCCTCCTGCAACACGCGCAGCAGGCGAGCCTGGGCTTCCAGCGGCAGTTCGCCGATCTCATCGAGAAACAGCGTGCCACCGTCAGCGGCCTCGACCAGACCTGCGCGGCCTGCGCTGGCTCCGGTGAACGCGCCTTTCTCGTGACCGAACAGTTCGGACTCGATCAGCGATTCGGGAATGGCCGCACAGTTGACGGAAATCATCGGCGCCTTGGCGCGGCGTGAGAGGTTGTGCAGGGCGCGGGCGACCAGTTCCTTACCGGTGCCTGACTCCCCTTGAATCAGGACATTGGAATCCGTCGGGGCGACTTTGCGGATCTTGCTGTAGAGATCCAGCATGGGCGGGCATGAGCCGATGATGCCGATTTCGCCGTTATGGTTCTGAGCCGGGCTTTTTTCAGCACTGCTGGTCCTCGCGGTGGCGCTGCGTTCGTCCTGAAGGTGCTTGACCGTCTGCCGATCACGCAGGATCCGCGAGACCGCCTGGAGCATTTCATCGTGATCGAAGGGTTTGGCGATGTAGTCCACCGCGCCCATCTTCATCGAATCGACTGCCGAGCGCAGGCTCGCGTAACTGGTCATGATCAGCACCGGTTTGCCTTCGCCGAGCTTGATCAGCTCGGTGCCGGGTGCGCCGGGCAGGCGCAGGTCGCTGACGATCAGATCGAACGACGGGATGCTGAAGCGTTCCTGAGCCTCTTGAACAGAGCCGGCTTCACTGACTTCATACTGGTTGCGTTCAAGCAGGCGACGCAGGGCTGAGCGGATAATCGTTTCGTCTTCGACGATCAAAATATGCGGCATTGATTCAGTTCTCTCGACGGTCTCAGTTCGCGGTGGACGTCGCGTCGACATGGCGTGGCAAGGTCACCCGAATACGGGTTCCACGCTGCTGCTCGGGATCGGCCGGGCTGTCGATGGTGATTTGTCCATAATGCTCTTCAACGATGGAATAGACCAGCGCCAGGCCAAGTCCGGTTCCCTCGCCGGGATCCTTGGTGGTGAAGAACGGCTCGAACAATCGGTCCATGATTGCCTTTGAAATCCCACTGCCTTCGTCTTCGACGATCAAGTCCACAGTGTGCTCGGATACTTCGCTTCTGACCCTGACTGCACTGCCTGCCGGGGAGGCATCACGGGCGTTGGAGAGCAGATTGATCAACACCTGCGCCAGCCGCTGCGAATCGCCGACAGCCCAATGCTCGGGGTTGCACAGGTTGTAGAAGTGTACTTCGAAATTGCGCCGGTTCAGCGCCAGCAGACCAATAGCATCCTGGGCCACCACGGCCAGACAAACGGCTTCGTCGCTATGCTGATGAGCGCCCGCGTGGGCAAAGCTCATCAATGACTGGACGATGCGCGATACGCGTTTGGTCTGTTCGAGAATCTGGCTGCTGATTTCCTTGAGTTCGCCGTCTTCTTCGCGTTCTTCGCGCAGGTTCTGGGCGAGACAGGCAATACCGGTGATCGGATTGCCGATCTCGTGCGCCACGCCGGCGGCCAGTCGGCCAATACTTGCCAAGCGTTCCGAATGCACCAGCTTGTCTTCGAGCATCTGCGTGTCGGTCAGGTCTTCGACCAGCACCACCAGCCCGCTGTTGCCTGGCGCCAGAGGCTCGTTGATGGCGGCTTTGTGCAGATTGAGCCAGCGTGTCTGGCCGTCCAGACCGAGCTTCTGCTTGTGCAAATGCTCATCGGGCAGGCTGGTAAAACCGGTCAGCAGGCCCTTCCACGGCTCGGCAATGGTTTCCAGTCGCGAACCGACCACACGCTGGGCGACGATGCCGGTCAATTCTTCCATGGCCCTGTTCCACATCAGGATCTCCTGATCTTCGGCCAGCGAGCAAACGCCCATCGGCAGTTCCTGAAGGGTCTGGCGGTGGTAACGGCGCAAGGCATCGAGTTCGGCGGCAAGGCCGGTGAGGCGCGAGTGATAGTCCTCAAGCCGGCTTTCAATGAAATGTATGTCTTCGGTGACGTATTTTTCGCTGCCTGATTTGTACGGCAGAAAGGTTTCCACCATGTCCTGGGCAACGCTCGGCCCCATCAGCCCGGACAGGTTGGCCTCGATGCGGTCGCGCAGGCGGCGCAGGGCATAAGGGCGGCGCTCGTCGAACGGCAGGTAAAGATCGCGCAGCGCCTGCTCGACCTCTTTCTGCGCGGCTTTCGCGCCCAGCGGTTTGGCCAGTTGGGTGGCGAACTCCTGCGGCGACACGGCGTGCAGTTCACGGCGTTGCGGGCGGCGCACGTTGTCGACTGCGCAGGCCTCGGCGGCCCCGGCTTCTTCAGGGCTGGCATTGGTGAACAGCGAGATCAGGGTGAACAGCAAGACGTTGGCGGCCAGCGAGGCGATGGCTGCCATGTGCCAACTGGTGTCGTCCAGCACATAGATCATGTTCAGCCAGGGAATATAGAAGCCCTGCAGGTTGCCGATCAGCGGCAACAGCATGCTGACCGCCCAGACCGAAATGCCGGCCAGCAGCCCGGCGATGAAGCCGCGTCGGTTGGCGGTCGGCCAGTACAGTACCGACAGCACGCCCGGCAGGAATTGTAGCGTCGCAACGAAGGCGACGATGCCCAGATTGGCCAGGTCCTGCTGAGCGCCGAGCATCAGGTAGAAGCCGTAACCCAGCGCGATGATCGCCACGATCAGTCCGCGTCGTGTCCACTTCAGCCAGCGATAGATATTGCCCTCGGCGGGTGGCTGATACAGCGGCAGCACCAGGTGATTAAGTGCCATGCCGGACAACGCCAGCGTGGTGACGATGATCAGCCCGCTGGCCGCCGACAGCCCGCCGATATAGGCGAGCAGGGCCAGAGACTTGCTGTTGGCGGCGATACCAATGCCGAGCGTGAAATATTCCGGGCTGGTGGTGGCGCCGAGCTTGAGCCCGGCCCAGAGGATCAGCGGTACTGCCAGGCTGATCAACAGCAGAAACAGCGGCAGACCCCAGCTGGCGCTGACCAGCGAGCGCGGGTTGAGGTTTTCCGTGAAGGTCATGTGATACATGTGCGGCATGACGATGGCCGAGGCGAAGAACACCAGCAGCAGCGTGCGCCACGGGCCTTCCTGCAAAGGCGTGTGCAGCGAGGCGAGGGCGGTCTGGTTCTGCAGCAGCCACAGTTCCAGTTGTTGCGGGCCGTCGAATACGCCATACAAGGCATACAGCCCGACGCCGCCCAGGGCGATCAGCTTGATCAGCGATTCAAAGGCGATGGCGAACACCAGGCCCTCATGTTTCTCACGCGTCGCGATGTGCCGCGAGCCGAAGAAAATCGTGAACAGGGTGATCAGTGCGCAGAACGCCACTGCGACCCGGTCCTGCACCGGCTCGCGGGTCAGAATGCCGATGGAGTCGGCGACCGCCTGAATCTGCAAGGCCAGCAGTGGCAGCACGCCGATCAGCATGAATACGGTGGTCAGCGCGCCGGCCCAGGTGCTGCGAAAACGGAAAGCGAACAGGTCGGCCAGTGATGACAGCTGGTAGGTGCGGGTAATTCTGAGGATCGGGTAAAGCAACACCGGCGCGAGGAGGAAGGCCCCGGACACCCCCAGATAACTGGACAGAAAGCCGTAGCCATACTGATAGGCCAGACCGACCGTGCCATAAAACGCCCAGGCGCTGGCGTAGACGCCCAGTGACAGGGTGTAGGTCAGCGGGTGACGAATGATCCAGCGCGGAATCAAGCCGTGTTCGCTGACCCAGGCTACACCGAACAGCACCAGCAGGTAGGCGGCGCTGACCAGCAGCATCTGCGTCAGACTAAAGCTCATCGGCATCTCGCTGGCTCTGCAGAATGAACGTCACCACAATCAGGATCAGCCACAACATGTAGGGCCGATACCAGGCACCGGTGGCATCGATCCACCAGTCCATGATGGCTGGAGAGAACAGATAAATGCCGACCACCAGAAGCAAAACCAACCGGTATATGTACATCTGGTCTCCCTGCGCTGGTAGATGAGGAGCGGCATGTTAACGGATGCCGGATAACCTGCAAGTATCCTTGCGTCGCAGTTTGCGGCGACCGCTCTGGATCAGTCTATCCGGGCTTCCTCAATATTGCGCAGTCGGGGTATCAGGTCAGCGTTCCAGTGACGTATGCCCCAGGCGAGCACTTCCTGCGCGGTGCCATCGGTCATGTGTGCATCGAGCGGTTGCCCCAACGCGCGCAAGGCCCGCAGCAGCAGCGGCGTCGCCTGATCGGCCGGCAGTGGTGGGGAGCGATAGGACTTGCCCAGCTTGTGACCATCGGGTTGGGTGATCAACGGTACATGCAGGTAGCGCGGTTGGGGCAGGCCCAGCAGTTCCTGCAGGTACAGCTGGCGGGGTGTCGAGTCGAGCAGGTCGGCGCCGCGAACGATATCGGTGACGCCTTGCCAGGCGTCGTCAATGACCACGGCCAGTTGATAGGCATATAGCCCATCGCGCCGGCGAATCACAAAGTCACCGCTTTCGCGCCCCAGGTGCATTTTGAAGGTGCCCTGAACCCGGTCTTCGAAGCGATATTCCAGCTCCGGCACGCGAATGCGGATTGCGGCGTTGTCCGGCGAATGCCCGGCATTTCGGCAGAAACCCGGATAGACACCCTGAAAGTCTTCGAGCTGTTTACGCGAGCAGGTGCAGGCGTAGGCCAGGCCATGATTGAACCAGCGCTGAAGGATCTCGGCGTAGGCGTCATGGCGCTCGCTTTGCCGCACCATCTGGCCGTCCCATTCAAAACCGTAGCGCTCGAGCGTCTCGAGAATCCCCGCCTGTGCGCCGGCCACTTCACGCGGCGGGTCGAGATCCTCCATGCGCAACAGCCACTGACCGTCTGCCGCACGCGCATCCAGATAGGATGCGAGGGCTGCGACCAGCGAGCCAAAATGCAGGTAACCACTGGGAGTCGGCGCAAAGCGCCCGATATAGGCCGGTTTTTTCATGGGCGGGATGTTACGGGTGACGGGCTTGGGCGGGCAAGTGGAACGCAGTGGGGGGTTATGCAGAGTCTTGTGCCAATGCTCCGCGTTGGCATGCAGTTCGTGGCGCTCTGCGTTACACAGCAGTTTTTCTTCGTCAGGTAAATTGGGGTTCGACTCAAGTCACCTTTTCGCCCCTCGGCGAGTTACTTTGATGGGGCCAAAGTAACCAAACCCCCTGGCTCCGTTTCCGGCCCGACTTCGTCATGTCA